>JBDHWC010000142.1:0-6588 GCA_039809985.1 Thermomicrobiales bacterium
CTTCCCGACTCCTCGACTGCTCGACTCGTCCGTATACTACCCTCATGAGCCGCCGCAACCGGCCCCCGCGCGAACGCCCGGCCGACCCCGACACGGTCGACGCCCCGTGGCGGGTCTTCCTCGCGGTGCCGCTGCCGGAGCCGGTCCGGGCCGCGGTCGCCGAGCAGGTCGCCGCCCTCGCGGCCGAAAAGTGGCCGGTGCGCTGGGTCGCGCCGGAGGGTGCGCACCTGACGCTCCACTTCCTCGGCGAGACGACGCGCGACCGGGTCGAGCTGCTGCGGCTCGGGCTGCCGCGGGTGGTCGCCGGCCACGACCGCTTCGACCTGCGCACCGCCAACCTCGGCGTCTTCCCGAACCTGAAGCGGCCGCGGGTGGTCTGGCTCGGCCTGCACGGCCCGGCCCACCGGCTGGAGACGCTGCGGGCCGACCTCGGCGCCGCCGTCGCCGACCTCGGCTACCCGGTCGAGCCGGAGTTCCGGCCGCACGTCACGCTCGGCCGGGTGCGCGACCAGGGGACGGCGGCGATGCCGCTGCGGAACCTGCCGGAGGCGATCCGCCGCCGCTGCTGGGACCCGGCCAAGAACGACTTCGGCGGCCCGCCGCCGCTGCCGCTGCCGGTGCGCGAGGTCGAGCTGGTCCGCAGCCGCCTCAGCCACGCCGGCGCGCGCTACGAGACGATCGCCCGCTTCCCGCTCGCGGAGCCCGAAGCGACCGGGCCGGGGCGGTGATCCCCCTCTCGGTCCGCTCCCGCCGGATCGCGGTCTGCGCCCCCGGCACCGCCACCGACGCCGACCTGCGGGCGGCGGAGGCGGTCGGCCGGGCGGTGGCCGCCGCCGGCTGCCTGCTCGTCTGCGGCGGCCTCGGCGGCGGGATGGCGGCGGCCTGCCGCGGCGCGAAGGGCGCGGGCGGCACGACGCTCGGCATCCTCCCCGGCTACGACGACAAGGCGGCCAACCCGTGGGTCGACCTCGTCGTCTGCACCGGGCTCGGCCAAGCCCGCAACGCCCTCGTCGCCGCCACCGGCGAGGCGCTGGTCGCCGTCGGTGGCGGGGCCGGCACCCTCTCCGAGATCGGGCTCGGCCTGCGCCTCGGCCGCCCGGTCGTGCTGCTCGGCGGCTGGGCCGCCGTCCTCGGCCCGGACGCGCCGGACGCCGGTTCCGCCGGCGGTCGCCTGCTCGTCGCCGCCACGCCGGAGGAGGCCGTCCGCCTCGCCCTCGCCGCTCTCCCCCCAGCCGGCTGACTCCCTCCCACCGCATCGCCGCGCCGCCGGGAACCACGACAGGCGCGTCCTGACAGGAAGAAGGGCCTGGCCCATTGCGGCCGCCACTCCTCGCGGCCGGGCGCTCCGAGCCGGATCTCACCTTCAGTTCCTCCCCCTTCGCAGCGGCCGACAGGAGGTGGCATCGGATCGAAAGCGGCAATCGCATAGCGCGGCCGGGTCCGCCGGGTCCGCCCCCACCCCCCAGCCCCCTCTCCCGCGGCCGCTGGAGAGGGGGAGAAATTGATCTGGGGGGAACCAAGTTCCCCCCCAAGACCCCGGATTGCCGCGGCGCGGCCGCTTCCCGATGAGAACCTCCCCCGGTCAGGCGGCGGCGTGACAGGGGAAGGTATCCGATGGGAAGCGACCGGAAAGCCGTCGCGCCGCGGCAATCCGGGGGTCCGGGGGAGGGCGTGGCCCTCCCCCGATCAAGTTTTCTCCCCCTCTCCCGCCGCCGCGGGAGAGGGGGCTGGGGGGTGAGGGCGGTCCCGGCGGCCCCGGCCGCGAGGTGCGAGGGCCGCCATCGATCGGATACCTCCCCCGTCAGCCGCCAAGGGGGGAGAGGTCAAATCGAGGAAGGGTCAAGCTGTCCCCCGGTCCCCCCAATTGCCGCGGCGCGGCCGCTTCCCGACGGACCCCCCGTGTCAGGTCAGGCGGCGGGGGAGGGGCTGGGGGGTGAGGGCGGCCCCGGCGGGCCCGGCCGCGAGGGGCGCGCGACGCTCTCAGTCAGGCCCTTCCCCATGTCAGCGGGCCGGCAAGGCAGCGCGCTCCCGGGCCCGCATCCCGCCCCGAATTCGCGCGTCATCACTCGTGCGTACGCAATTCGGCGGATGCCCCGGCCCCCCGGCGCGCCTACGCTGGATCACGGTCGCCGTCGGGCGGCGTGGGGGGCGTAAGCACTCGGACAGCCGCCGCGTTCTCCTGTGCAACAACGGGCCGGCGCGGCAGGAGGCCGACGTGGAGACCTCCCCCCAACCTACGCTCGCGATCCGCCCGCCGAAGCTGGTCGGCGGGACGCCGCCCACCGAGGCGATGACCGACGCCGAACTGGCCGAGCGGGCCGCCGCGGACCCGCAGGCGTTCGCGCTCCTCTACGCCCGCTACCTCGACCCCGTCTACCGCTACTGCCTGCGCCGGCTCGGCAGCCGGGCCGCGGCGGAGGACGCCGCCAGCATCGTCTTCACCAAGGTCCTGGCCGGGCTGCCGCGCTACCGCGCGGAGTCGTTCCGGGCCTGGCTGTTCACCATCGCCCACCACGTCGTCGTCGACCAGTACCGGGAGGCCCGCCCCAGCCAGCCGCTGGAGGACGCGTTCGCCGTCGCCGACGCCGCCCCCTCGCCCGAGGAGGCCGCCATCGCCGCCGAGGACCGCTCGACGGTCCGCGCCCTGCTCGACCTGCTGACCGAGCGGCAGCGCGAGGTGGTCGAACTGCGGCTGGCCGGGCTGACCGGGGCCGAGATCGCCCGCGCCCTCGGCCGCTCCCAGTCCGACGTCAACGTCACGCAGTTCCGGGCGATGGCCCGCTTGCGCGAGCGGCTTGGCGTCCCGCCCGCGCCGAAGGGGGGACGCCATGCCAACTGACCCGATCACCGCGGCCCGCGCGGCCCGCTTCGGCCACCACTGGGACGAGCTGGCGCTCGGCTGGCCGGCCGAGTTCGGGGCGGACGACGCCGACCTCGCGGCGGCGGTGCGCCGGCTGCACGCGCTCGACGACACCCCCGGCCCCGACCCGGAGTTCGCCGCCCGTCTCCTCGCCACGCTGCAGCCGACCGCGCCGCCGGTCCGCCTTGCCGCGCCGACGCGGCCCGTCCCGGTCCGCCGGGTCGTCGTCCCGCCCCCATCCCCGGCCCGGCGGTCGGGGTCGATGGCGGCCGTGACGGCCACCCTGCTGCTCTTGGTCGGCACGCTGCTGGCCGGGCTGATCGTCGGCAGCCACGGGCCGGGCCGGTCCGCCGCCCCGCCGCTGGCACCGCAGGCCGACCGCTCCCTGCCGCCCGGCGTGCTGGCGCAGACGATCCTCGTCCAGCAGCGGCTGAACGACCTGCTGGCCGGCAACGCGCGGCTGCGGGTGACCGACGCCGTGCTCCAGCCCGGCGCGACCTGGACGGTCGGCGGGGAGGAGACCGGCGGGCCGGGCCATGCCGTCGTCCGGGTCGAGCAGAACGTCGCCACCCTCACCGCCGACGGCCCGGTGCAGGTCAGCCGGGCCGGTTCGCCCGCCCCGATCGCGCTGGCGGCGGGCACGCCGACGCCGGTCGCGGCCGGCGACACGGTCTACGTCCCGGCCGGGGTCGTCGCCACCTGGGCCAACGCGTCGGGCCACCCGACCAGCCTGCTGACGACGCGGCTGGCGGCCGTGCCCGTCCCCGTCCCGGCCGGGGTGGCGGTCGCCACGCTGGCCGAGGGCGAGCCGCTGGCCGGGGCCATGCGGCCGCCGGCCGACCTCCTGCTGCGGCGGGTGGTGCTGGCCGCCGACGCCACGCTGCCGGGGCAGGTGACCGGCGGCCTGAAGCTGGTCGCGGTCGAGGCGGGCACCGTGGCGATCACCCTCGCCGCCCCGACCGCGCCGCAGACGACGGTCGACGTCCGGATGGTCGCCGCCGGCGGCTCGGTCGACGTCAACGACGGCAAGACGTTCGCCAGCGGCATCCAGAGCCTCGGCCCGGGGCCGGCCACCCTCCTGATCGCGACCCTCACCCCGGCGTTCGCCCCGTCCCCCATCTCCTCGCCGCCGGCGGCTATCTCGGCGCAGGCGAGCAGCGTCGCCACCATGCTGCTGGCGCGCGTCGACGGCGTCCCGGCCAATGCCTACTACGCCCAGCTCGACCGGGCGACGCTGTCGCCGGGCGCGTCCTGGACGATCGGCGCGGGCCGCGCCGGGCTTGCCGGGTCGCTTGGCGGGCCGGGGGCGTGGGCGTGGCTGGTGGAGTCGGGCGACCTGACCGTTGCCGCCGACGGCCCGGTCGCGGTCACCCCGCTGCTGAGTCAGACGTCCGCCGACCAGACCGGCACCTTCACCCTCCATCTGGGCGACCAGGCGTCCGCGATGGTCGGTCCCCCGGTCGCGCTCCGGAACGACACCGCCAACCCGGTGACGCTGCTGGTGGCCTCCCTCAGCCAGCACGCCCGGACCGAGCTGCCGTCGGGCGTGGTCGTCGACCAGCTCGTCAGTGCCTTCGTCGCCGACCCCCCGACCGGCGCGGTCGAGCTGAGCGTGCAGCGCACGGTCTTCCGCGACGGCGGCGGCTTCGCCGGCCCGGAGCCGGGCGCGCCTGTCTACCTGATCGCCGAGAGCGGCGGATTCGACCTGACTTGGGAGGTTCGCGGCACGCCCGCGGCGAACGCGAACCCCGGCGCGACCCCGCCCCGGCTGGTCGCCCCGGCGTGGATCGTCGCCGGCGACCCCGCGCACCCGCTGGCCACGATCGCCAACCCCGGCCCGGGCAAGTCGACGCTGCTCCGGTTCGCCGTCGCGCCGGCGGCGGCCGACGCGGCCTCCGTCCTCGGCCCGCAGCCGCTGATCGACGCCCCGGCCGGGGACGGCCCGGCCTTGCCGCGCATCCCGACCCCCAGCCCGAGGTGAGCGCCATGCCGACTCCTCGCGGGCCGCGCGCCCCGCCGCCGGCCGCGGCCATCGCGACCGACGTCCCTCCCCCATCGCACCACGCCATCGTGACCCGAGGAGCGACGACCATGGCCTCCCCCATCCGCCCCGCGTTCGGTTTCTCGCGCCGCACCCTCGTCGGCGGCAGCCTCGCCGGCGCGGCCCTCCTCCCGCTCTCGCCGTTCCGGGCCGCCGCCGGCCCGCTCGCCCCGCTGCCGACGGTCTCGGCGCGGGCCGCGGCCGGCAAGGACGCCCCCGACGGCTGGCGCACCTGGCACCTGAGCTCGCCGGGCGAACTGCGGCCGGCCAACCCCGGCAGCGTGCCGCAGAGCGAGATCGACGAGGTCAAGGAGTCCCTCGCCAACCCGACCGACGCGACGACCGCCGCCGTCGCCGCGTGGGGCGCCGGCCCGGCCGGCCTCGGCTGGTTCGGCAAGACTGCCGACCTGCTGAACGCCGCCGCGATCCCCGGCACCCGCCAGAGCCGGATGGTCGCCCTCGTCCAGACCGCGGTCAGCGACGCGATCCTCGCCGCGTGGGACGCCCAGATCGCGATCGGCCGCAAGGGGCCGGCGGCGACCGACGCCGGCATCGTCCCGCCCGCCGGCGTCGACCCCGCCGCGCCGACCTTCCCCGACCAGCGGGCAGCGGCGGCCGGCGCGGCCACCACCGTCCTCGCCTACCTGCTGCCGGACGCCGCCGACACCCTGCTCGCGCTCGGCCAGCAGGCGAGCATGGCCGGCGTCTGGGCCGGCGCGGCCTTCCCGAGCGACGCCGCGGCCGGGTTCGCGCTCGGCCAGGCGGTCGGCGCGAAGGCGGTCGAGCGCGGCCGGAACGACGGCTCCGCGATCCAGTGGGACCCGGCCACCCAGCCGCACGGCCCCGGCTTCTGGGAGCCGACCCCGCCGGCGCACCTGCCGCCGCTGGAGCCGCTCGGCGGCAACTGGCGGACGTGGGTGCTGGAGCGCAACGACGTGCTGCGGCCGGCCCCGCCCCCCGCCTTCCAGTCGGCCCGCTGGCGGGCCGAGCTGGCCGCGGTCAAGGACGCGGTCGACCACCGCACCTTCGAGCAGGCGACCGAGGCGCGCTGGCGGCAGTCGACCGGCATCGCCGCCTCCTTCGGCCTCTGGGGCAAGGAGCAGATCGTCCGCCACGGCCTGACCGCGCCGGAGGCGGCCCGGGTTCTCGCCTACGCCGCGGTCGCCGTCGCCGACGCGAACATCGCCGTCTGGGACGCCAAGTTCACCACCGGCTGGTGGACCCTGCGACCGGTGACGGCGGACCCGTCGCTCGTCACCGCCTTCCCGACCCCGCCCTACCCCGCCTACCCCGGCGGCTACTCGGCGGTCGCCGGCGCGATCGAGTCGGTGCTCGGGGCGTTCTTCCCCGACGTCGCCGCCGACTTCGCGGCCGAGGCGTGGATCGCCGCCCGCTCCCGGACGTGGGCGGGCATCCACTACCCGATGGACAACGAGGTCGGCCTGACGATGGGCCGCCAGACCGGCCGGCTCGTCGCCGACCTCGCCCGCGCCGACGGCATCGGCTCCCCCTCGTCGTGATCCGCGGCCGAGCGGGCCGGGCCCGGCGCGAATCGCCGCCCCCGGCCGAGCCGGCTTCGCCCGAGAGGCATTCGCCATGGTGACCCGATCCTCCTGCCCCCACTGCCGCGCCGCACCCGCGGCGCACCCGGCAAGCACCGCCCCATCGCGCCCGGATTTTCGTCGTG
>JBDHWC010000143.1:0-6508 GCA_039809985.1 Thermomicrobiales bacterium
TGCGTCGCCGCGTCGATCCCGGCCTTGCTCAGGATGTCGGTGTTGTACAGCACCTCGAAGTACGAGCCCGCGCCGTACGGCACGGCGACGATGGCCCCGTCCGGCTTGAAGTCCTCCCGCACGGAGTCCCAGCCGGTCAGCTGGTCCCGCTCGGCCTGCGGGATCAGGTCGCCCAGCGGCAGGAGGAACTTGGCGTAGGACAGGATGCCGCCGCCGGCGAAATGGGTGAAGACGTCGGGGCCGTTGCGGGCCAGGTTGGCGGCCTGCAGCACTTGGTCGTAGGTCGCGATGTCCGAGGCCTGCACGACGTGGTTGATGGTGATGTTCGGGTTGGCCGCCTGGAACTTGTCGATCGCCTGGGTGATGAACCACTGGCTCTTGGGCACCGACTGGTCCTCGATGCCCGAGAAGAGGCTGTCCCAGAAGGTGATCTCCACCTTGTCCTGAGCGGCCGCGCGGCGAACGGGGCCGAGGCCCGGCCCGACTGCCAAGGCGGCCGACGCGAGCGCGGTCCGCCCGAGCAGCTGACGGCGAGTGGAACGCGACGCTTGGTTGGTCATCCCGGCCTCCATGTCAGGGGTGTGGCAGCGGCCCGCTCAACGACGAGCGGTGCCTTCAGGACTTCGTCCGGAACTCAAGGAGAATTGGTACGACCAATCATACCGATTGTTCGCCGGACGCGTCAATCGCCAATGCCCGCCCGCCCGGCACCCGTGCCGCGGTTGGCATCGTTCAGGGTTCGCGGCGGACGCGCCGGGCGCGGCGCGCCGCACCGGGCCCGGGTCAATCGTCGCGGGTCGCCTCGGTGCCCTAGTCCGCCGCCAGCGCCGAGACCCCCAGCACCGGGCGCAGGTAGTCGCCGGTGTGCGAGCCGGGGGTGGCGGCGACCTCCTCCGGGGTGCCGGCGGCGACGATCCGGCCGCCGCCGTTGCCCCCCTCCGGCCCGAGGTCGATGATCCAGTCGGCCGACTTCACCACGTCGAGGTTGTGCTCGATCACCACCACCGTGTTGCCGCCGTCGACCAGCCGCTGCAGGATCGCCAACAGTTTCTCGATGTCGGCGAAGTGGAGGCCGGTGGTCGGCTCGTCGAGGATGTAGAGCGTCCGCCCGGTCGCCCGCCGCGACAGTTCCGACGCGAGCTTGACGCGCTGCGCCTCGCCGCCGGAGAGCTGCGTCGCCGGCTGCCCGAGCTGGATGTAGCCGAGGCCGACGTCGTAGAGGGTCTGCAGCTTGTTCTTGATCGCCGGCACGTTCTGGAAGAAATCGACCGCCTCGCCGACCGTCATCGCCAGCACGTCGGCGATCGACTTCCCCTTGTAGGTGATCTCCAGCGCCTCGCGGTTGTAGCGCCGCCCTTGGCAGACCTCGCACGGCACGAAGACGTCGGGCAGGAAGTTCATCTCGATCTGGATGATCCCCTCGCCCCGGCACGCCTCGCAGCGTCCCCCCTTGACGTTGAAGGAGAAGCGCCCCGCCGTGTAGCCGCGCGCCTTCGCCTCCGGCATCGAGGCGTACAGCTCGCGGATCGGGGTGAACAGCCCCGTGTAGGTGGCCGGGTTGGAGCGCGGCGTCCGCCCGATCGGGCTCTGGTCGATCTCGATCACCTTGTCGAGGTGCCTGATCCCCTCGAGCTCGTCGTGGCTGCCCGGCTTCTGCCGCGCCCCGTTCAGCTCCATCGCCAGCCGCGGGTAGAGCGTGTCGGTGACCAGCGAGCTCTTGCCGGAGCCGGAGACGCCGGTCACGCAGATGAACGTCCCCAGCGGGAAGGTGGCGGTCACGTCGCGCAGGTTGTTCTCGACCGCGCCCCGCAGCACGAGCGACTTGCCGTTGCCCGACCGCCGCCGCTCCGGCACCGGGATGCTGCGCCGCCCGCTCAGGAACTGGCCGGTGATCGACTCCGGGCAGGCGGCGACGTCGTCCGGCGTCCCCTCGGCCACCACCTCACCGCCGTGGACCCCCGCCCCCGGCCCGATGTCGACCACCCAGTCCGCCGACCGGATCGTGTCCTCGTCGTGCTCGACCACGATCAGCGTGTTGCCGATGTCGCGCAGCCGCAGCAGCGTCCGGATCAGGCGGGCGTTGTCGCGCTGGTGGAGGCCGATGCTCGGCTCGTCGAGGATGTAGAGCACGCCCATCAGGCTGGAGCCGATCTGGGTCGCCAGCCGGATCCGCTGCGCCTCGCCGCCGGAGAGGGTGTTCGCCGCCCGGTCCAACGTCAGGTAGTCGAGCCCGACGTCGACGAGGAAGCCGAGCCGCTCCCGGATCTCCTTGAACACCTGCCGCGCGATCAGCAGCTCCCGCTCGCTCAGCGGCGCGTCCGGGTTGTCGGCCGGGTCGATCGCCAGCGCGGCGAACCACGCCTGCGCCGTCCGGATCGGCATCCGGGCGACATCGACGATCGACTGCCCTTCGACCGTCACCGCCAGCACTTCCGGCTTCAGCCGCGCGCCGTGGCAGGTCGGGCAGGGGCGCTCCGCCTGGTAGCGCTCCAGCTCCTCCTTGACGTAGTCGGAGGCGGTCGCCTCGTAGCGCCGCCGCAGGTTCGGCACCACCCCCTCGTAGGCCACCTCGTAGGAGCGGGTGCGGCCGTTGCGCGACCGGTAGCGAACCGTCACCGGCTCGCCGCCGGAGCCGCGCATCAGCAGGTCGACGGTCTCCGGCGCGAGGTCGCGCACCGGCACGGTGAGGCTGAAGCCGTAGCGCTCGGCGAGCGCCTCGAGCAGCGCGCTGTACCACGCGCTCCCCTCGTTCCCGGCCCGGGTCCACGGCACGATCGCCCCCTGCGCGATCGTCAGCCCCCGATTCGGCATGATCAGCTCGGGGTCGAACTCGCGGGTGGTGCCGAGGCCGGTGCAATCGGGGCAGGCCCCGTGCGGCGAGTTGAAGGAGAAGTTGCGCGGCTCGATCTCGGCGAGGCCGACCACCCCGTGCTCCGGGCAGGCGAACTTCTCGGAGAAGACCAGCGTCTCGCCGTCGACGACCTGCACCGTCGCCATCCCGGCCGCGATCTTCAGCGCGGTCTCCAGCGACTCGATCACCCGCACCCGGTCGGGGTGGTCGTCCGGCCCCTGCCCCTCTTCGTGGCGGACGACGAGCCGGTCGATGACGACCTCGATCGTGTGCTTCTTCTGCTTGGCGAGGTCGAGCCCGGTCGCCTCCTCGATGTCGAGCACCGTGCCGTCGACCCGGACCCGGACGAAGCCCTGCCGCCGGATCTCCTCGAGCACCGCCTGGTGCTCCCCCTTCCGGTCGCGGATCACCGGCGCGAGGATCATCAGCCGGGTGTCGTCCGGCAGGCCGAGCACCTGCCGCGCCATCTGCTGCACCGACTGGGCGACGATCGGCCGGCCGCAGATCGGGCAGTGGGGCCGGCCGATCCGGGCGAAGAGCAGGCGGAGGTAGTCCCAGATCTCCGTCACCGTGCCGACGGTCGAGCGCGGGTTGCGGCTGGTCCCCTTCTGGTCGATCGAGATCGCCGGCGAGAGCCCCTCGATGTGGTCGACGTCCGGCTTCTCCATCTGGCCGAGGAACTGCCGGGCGTAGGCCGAGAGCGACTCGACGTAGCGCCGCTGCCCCTCGGCGAAGATCGTGTCGAAGGCGAGCGAGCTCTTGCCGGAGCCCGAGAGGCCGGTCAGCACCACCAGCCGGTCGCGGGGCAGGTCGACGTCGATGTTCTTGAGGTTGTGCTCCCGCGCGCCGCGAATGCTGATCCGGTCCTGCTGCGCCATCGGTGGGGGTGTCCTGTCGCAGGGCGGCGGTGAACGGGGCCGCCAACCCGAACAAACGATCGCAATTGCGGATTGTACCACCCGCCCCGGTGTTCGTACACCCTGTCCCGCGGGCGAGGCTCCCCGGCCGCCGGCTCGCCGACCGGCACGCCTACCCGATCACCCGCCGAACCTGCCGGGCCGCCCGTTCCCCGCTCAGGAACGCGCCGGCCACGGTGTTGGGGTAGTCGGCCGTGGTGTGCTCGCCGGCGAGGAACAGGCGCGGCCCGGCCGGCTTGCCGAGCACGCCGTAGGCCGCGGTGTCCATGCCCGGCGGGACGTGGGCGTACGCGCCGAGCGCGAAGGGGTCCGCCATCCACTTCGTCGCCAGATCGCCGAGCGGCGCCGGGATGCCGTCGCCGTACAGGGTTCGCAGCACGCCGTGCGCGTCGTCCCGGATCGCTGCCGGCGACTTCGCCTCGACCGCCAGCCCGTAGTGCCCCGCGTTGAAGCCGAGCACCGTCGGCGCGCCGGTGATCGCCGACACGTCGTACCACTCGGCCCACCGGCCGCGAGTGTCCGGGTCGACGTAGCCGAAGAGCGGCGTGGCATCCCAGAAGCGCTCGGGGTACCGCAGGTAGAGCCGGTTCAGGACGCCGGTCCGCAAGCCGGCGATCGCCGCCAGGTGCCCGGCCGGCAGGCCCGGCGCGAAGGTGACCCCGGCTGGCTGCCACGGTGCGGCCCGCAGCACGCCGAGGGGCACCGTGACGACGGCCGCCGCGGCGACGACCTGCCCGCCGTCGGCGGTCGTCACCGTCACCCCGTCGCGGCGGTGCTCGACCCGCTTCGCCACCGCGCCGGTCCGGAGGTCGAGGCCGTCGGCCAGCAGGTCGACCAACTGCCCGTAGCCGTCGCGGACCATCGCGTCCTGCTTGCCGCCGAGCCAGCGGTCGTCGTCCCAGTGCCGGGCCGAGAGGTCGTCGGCCGGGCCGCCGTAGTCGTGCTCGACCGCGGTGTTCAGCCAGTACTCGACCATCCGGGCGTCGCCGGGGGCAAGGCCGCGGCGCGCCAACTCGGCGTCGAATGCCGCCTGCAACGAAGGATCGTGCTGCTGCCTGTCCGCCCGCCGCCGGGCCGTGCGCAGGATCTCCCGGTAGAGCCGCCACGTCCGGCTGACCGTCGCCGGCGGCACGACGGCCCCGGCGCCGTCGCGGATCGTCTCGTCGTCGTAGTCGGTCGGCAGCAGCACCCAGCCGTGGTCCCGCGCGATCCGCCAGATCGGATTGGGCTTCGCGGTGCCGTGGATCCAGCCGGCGCCGAGGTCGACCCGTGCCCCGAGGGTGTTCGCCGGGTCGTCCGCGGCCATCGTCCACGTCCGGCCGCCGACCCGGTCCCGGCCTTCCAGCACGGTCACTGTGTGGCCGGCCTGCCGCAGGTCGGCCGCCGTCTTCAACCCGGCCACCCCGGCCCCGACCACCACCACGCTCGCCACGGCCGGTCGGCGTGGCCCGCGGGACCGCGCCGCCGGCCCTCCGCCGACGGTCAGCACTCCTGCCGCGCCGCCGACGAACGCCCGTCGCGTCACCGTCCCCGGCTCGCCCTGATCCACGCCTCGCCCCGCGTTCCCAGCCACGACCACCTCCCTCCACACGGTTATTGTCGACCATGGGTTCCGGTCCGGGCGAGGCGGTCGTGTCGCCAACCGGGCCGGTCGGCTACGATCCCGCCTTGCCCCTGCCGCCGGGCGGCGGCAACGAACGGCGCGAGGAGCGAGCACGGTGATCGACGGGATGTACTCGGTCTCGGTCTACGTCAACGACTCGGCGAAGGCGGTCGCCTGGTACTCCGAGGTGCTCGGCATGCAGGTCCTCGCCGACATCCCGTTCGGCAACGGCCTGCGCTGGATCGAGGTCGCCGCGGTCGGCTCCAAGCTGCGCGTCCTGCTCAGCCAGGGCTTCGGCGACTGGAAGCCGGAGAAGGTCGGCCAGAGCACCGGCATCGTCCTCACCGCCGACGACGTGCAGCAGACGTGCAGCGACCTGCAGGACCGCGGCGTCGTCTTCCCGATGCCGCCCCAGCAGTTCGAGTGGGGCTGGAGCGCGGTCTTCGCCGACCCCGACGGCAACACCTTCGGCCTCCGCCAGAGCGGCACCTAGGCCGGTGCCGTCCGCCCCGCCGCGACTGGTCCTCGCCTCCGGCTCGCCGCGCCGCCGGGACCTCCTCGGCCGGCTCGGCGTCCCCTTCGCCGTGGTCGTCAGCGACGCCGACGAGTCGCTGCCGGCCGGCACCGCCCCGGAAGCGGCGGTGGTCGGCCTCGCCGAGCGGAAGGCGCGGGCCGTCGCGGCGACGGGCGGCGTGCCGCCGGGCGCGCTGGTCCTCGCCGCGGACACCACCGTCGCCCTCGACGACGAGTTGATCGGCAAGCCGGCCGACGACGCCGAGGCGGAGGCGATGCTGCGCCGGCTCCTCGGCCGGGGCCACGACGTCTGGACCGGCCTCGCCCTGCTCGACCCCGCCACCGGCGCGACCCGCCTCGCCGCCGTCCGCTCCCGCGTCGTCATGCGCCGCGCCGCCGACGACGAGGTCGCCGCCTACCTCGCCACCGGCGAGGGGCGCGACAAGGCGGGCGCCTACGGCATCCAGGGCGCGGCCGGCACCTTCGTCGAGCGGGTCGAGGGCTGCTGGAACAACGTGGTCGGCCTGCCGCTCTGCGCGGTGGCGGACCTGCTGGCCGCGGCGGGCGTGCCGGTCAACCCGGCGGGCAGCGTCTGCGCCTCGCCAGACGGCACAGCGTGCCCGA
>JBDHWC010000144.1:0-6467 GCA_039809985.1 Thermomicrobiales bacterium
GGTATCCGTTGGGAAGCGGCAGGAAAGCCGCCGCGCCGCGGCAATCCGGGGGTCCGGGGGAGGGCTTGGCCCTCCCCTGATCAAGTTTTCTCCCCCTCTCCCGCGGCGGCGGGAGAGGGGGTTGGGGGGTGAGGGCGGTCCCGGCGGGATCGGCTGCGAGGTGCGGCTGCTTCCATATGATCAGACACCTCCCATTGTCCGGGTCCCGCCGGGGAGGAAGGCGCGGCCCGGCTTGCGCGCCGATGCCCGAACCCGGCGAACGCAGCGCGACCAAGGTGTCGCGAACCCGGTGCTATCCTGAGAATCCCCGCCCAACGCGGGGCGGGGGGCTTGATGTGGCAAGGCCCGGAGGTGCTCCGACGATGCGACGGCGGGATTTGCTGATGGCGGCCGCGACCGCCCCGGCGCTGGCGGCGGCCAGCGGGGCGGACCTGACGGCGGAGGCCGAACTGCTGGCCGCCAAAGGGAAGGGGAAGAACAGGCACGGCCACAAGGACCGGCCCAAGGACAAGACCGAGGACAGCGGCCAGGGCGCGCCACAGCCGGGGGCCATCCCCCCGGCCGACGACGACGCCGTCGATCCCGCAGGCAAGGGCAACCGGCCGACCTCCCTCCACGGCATGAACCTGCTGGTCTTCATCACCGACCAGAACCGGGCCATCCAGCACTTCCCGAAGGGATGGGCCGAGCGCAACCTGCCGAACGAGCAGCGGCTGCGGAAGAAGGGCGTCAGCTTCAACAAGGCCTGCTGCAGCGCCTGCATGTGCTCCCCCAGCCGCTCGACGCTGATGAGCGGCTACTTCCCGGCCCAGCACGGCGTCAAGTACACGCTCGAGTACGCGATGACCGACCCGCAGACCCAGCCGCAGGTCGAGCTGCCGACCAGCCTGCCGAACCTGGCGACGGTGATGGCCGCGGCCGGCTACGAGACGGTCTACAAGGGGAAGTGGCACTGCTCGAAGCCGGCGAACACCAACCCGGACCCGTCGAAGGACCCGCCCTGCACCTCGACCCCCGGCTGGGTGCCGAGCGACTTGGCGGCCTACGGCTTCCAGCGCTGGGACCCGCAGGACGCCGGCGCCAACCAGGACCCCTGCGAGGCGGGCGGCGGCTCGATCGAGAACGACAACCGCTACATGAACGACGACGGGGACGTCGAGGACGGCGAAGAGGGGATCCTCGCCTACCTGCGGCAGGTCGACCCCGACCAGCAGCCCTTCTTCCTCGTCGCCTCCCTCGTCAACCCGCACGACGTCCTCGCCTACCCGGCCAACTACGACCTCTTCGGCTACGACGACTCGTGGCTCGACTCGACCGGGATCGAGCTGCCGCAGACGGCGGACGAGAACCTGGTCCCGACCAAGCCGAGCGTGCAGGCCCAGTTCCTCGCGCTCAGCAGCCAGCTGGGCCCGCACACCCGCGAGGAGCAGCAGAACTACCTCAACTTCTACGGCAACCTGATGATCCAGCAGGACAAGTTCCTCGGCGAGATCCTCGACCTGCTGGACCACCGCGGCCTGACCGAAAGCACCGTCGTCGTCCTCACCTCTGACCACGGCGAGATGGGGATCACCCACGGCGGCATGATCCAGAAGAACTTCAACTTCTACGAGGAGACGTTGCGAGTGCCGCTGGTCTGGTCGAACCCGGTCCTCTGGCCGAAGGCGAAGCAGAGCAACGCCCTCGTCTCCCACGTCGACTTCCTGCCGACCGTGGCCGAACTGTTCGAGGCGCCGCAGCAGGCGCGGGCCCAGTGGCAGGGGGTCGACTACTCGTCGCTGGTCCTGAAGCCGAAGAAGAAGAAGTCGGTGCAGGACTACGTCGTCTTCACCTACGACGACTTCCAGAGCGGCCAGCCGACCGGGCCGTACCCGACCGGTGCCACCCACATCGTCAGCATCCGCGAGAAGCGCTACAAGCTCGCCAAGTACTACGACCCGCACACGCTGGTCACGCCCGAGTGGGAGATGTACGACCTGAAGTCGGACAAGCTCGAGACCCGCAACCTCGGCAACCCGAACGTGAAGCGGACCACGAAGCAATACAAGGTCTTCAAGCGCCTGCAGCAGAAGCTGGCCGAGGTCGAGCAGACGCGGCTGCAACCGCTGTAGCCGGGGAACGGAGGCCGAGGGAGGGTCGCGTCCTCCCCCGGCCCCGTTGCGTCCCCTCGCCCGCCGCCCCTGACAAGGGGTAGGCAGCCAAGGGATGGCGGCATCCGCGCCTCGCGTTTTGGTCCGCCGGGACCGCCCTCACCCCCCTCCAGCCCTCTCTCCCGCGGCGGCGGGAGCGGGGAACAAGTTCGGGGGAGGGCCAAGCCCGCCCGCGCCCCCCCCCCAATTGCCGCGGCGCGGCCGCTTTCCGGTCGCTTCCCAACGGATGCCTCCCCCGGTCAGACCGCTGCCCGGCAAGGGGGGCCGCCGGCATCGAAGGCGGTTTTCGCCCCATGCGGCCGGGCCCGGCCGCGAGGTGCGAAGACTGCTGTCGATCAGATACCTACAGCTGCCTGCTCCGGCCAGGCGGCGGGGGAGGGGGCGCCCATTGGATGGGGGGAGGGCCAAGCCCGCCCCCGGCCCCCGGGTTGCCGCGGCGCGGCGGCGGCTCGACCGACGCCTCCCCTGTCAACCTCCTGCCGCGGGAGCGGAGGCTGGGGGCGCACACCGTGACCGTTTGAGCAACCGGCGGCAACGGGCCCGGCGTCGAAGGCTTCCGCCTCGGTGACGGCAAACGGTCATGGTGTGAGGGGCTGGGGGCGAGGACGGCCCCGGCTGGCCCGGCAACGAGACGCGGATCCCGCTGTCGATCAGGTTTCTTCCGCTTGTCAGGTGGCGGCGGAAGAGGCCGGGCGGCCTGCTCGGGAGGGGGCCAAATCCATCCCCTCCCGCAATCCTCGGTTGCCGCGATGCGACGGCTCTCCGGCAGACCCTCCCTTGTCCGGAGGCTCGGCCCCCCGGCTCGCCGCGCCCTAGTCGCGCTCCGGCTCGCCGGACGCCTCCCCTCCGGCCCCGGCGCGGACCAGCAGCACCGGCACCGCCGACTTCCTCGCCACCTCCTCGGCGACGCTGCCGAGGAGCCAGCGGGCCGGGCCGGACCGGCCGTGCGAGGCGATCGCCAGCAGGTCGCCGGGTCGGGTGGCGGCGAGGATGCCGCTGGCGGCGAGGCTGCTCTTCGCCTCGGTGGTGACGGTCAGCCCCTCGGCCCGGAGCGGCCGGGCGACCGCCTCGAGGTAGAGCGCGGCCTTCTCCCGCTCCTCGGCCAGCTCGCTGCCGAGCGAGGCGTAGGCGTAGGCCGCCTCGGTCATGCCGACCCGGAGCACGGTCAGGTCGGCGACGCGGAGCAGGTGGAGCGGCACGCCGAGCCGCCGCGCCAGCTCCGCCGCCTCCTCCAGCACCTGCTCCGACGTCTCCGAGCCGTCGAGCGCGGCCACGATACGGGTGAACACGGCGTTGCCCTCCGGAGATGATAGGGTCACAGGGTGACAAGGTCGCGGGCCGTCGTCATCGTGACTCGGGCCCATCACCCGATCACCCAAACCCTATCATTCCGAGAGGAGCCGTGATGCCCCACCCCCTCGTCGACCAGCTGCGGTTCGCCCGCTCGGAGTTCCGGCGCGCCCTCGCCGGGGTGGGGGAGGAGGACGGGGCGAAGCGCCTGCTGCCGATGAACTCGCTCGGCTGGATGGTCGGCCACCTCGCCGATCAGGAGCAGCGCTACTGGCTGGAGCGGCAAGGGCGGCCGCCGGCGGTGCCGGGACTCAACGCGCTCGTCGGCTACGGCAAGCCCGCCAGCACGCCGCCGATCGGGGAGATGCGAGCGGCGTGGGACGCGGTGACCGCTGCGACCGACCCGTTCCTCGACGCCCTCGACGAGGCGGCGCTCGCCGTGGTCCCGGCCGGCTCGAGCGGCGAGTCGAACGGCACATTGCTGCTGCGGGTGACCTACCACTACTTCTACCACGCGGGCGAGGCCCAGGCCGTCCGCCAGCTCCTCGGCCACCCGGACCTGCCCGACTTCGTCGGCGACCTCGGCGGCGAGGCGCCGTACCGTGGGCGGTAGTTGTCGAGTCGAGGAGTCGAGAAGTCGGGGAGTCGGGGAGAACGACGACCCCGGCGTCCTGCCAGCCGCCAGCCATCGTCCCGGGGAGGCCCCGTGTCGCAGCCAACCGCAACCCCTTTCCCGATCTGGCCGGGCGAGCCGCCGGACGGCGGGCTCTGGGCCGACGCCGGGCCGCAACTGGAGCGCCCGCTCTGGGAGAACAGCCGAGTCGTCCGCAATGTCAGCGTGCCGACGCTGACGGCGTTCCTGCCCGAGCCGGCGACGGCCAGCGGGGCGGCGGTGGTCGTCTGCCCCGGCGGCGCGTTCCACTTCCTGATGGTCGACAAGGAGGGGACCGAGGTCGCGCACTGGCTGAACGCGCGCGGCGTGGCGGCGTTCGTGCTGACGTACCGGGTCCACCCGACGCCCGACGCCGACGCGCTCTTCCTCCGGCTCGCGGCGGACCTCGGGCCGCACCGGGCGGCGATGGAGCGGGTCAAGCCGGTCGCCGTCGCCGACGGCCTGCAGGCGGTCCGCGTCGTCCGGGCCCGGGCGGCGGAGTGGGGCGTCGACCCCGGGCGGGTCGGCATCGTCGGCTTCTCGGCCGGCGGCTACCTCGCGGTCGGCGTCGCCAGCCGCGACGACGCCGGCAGCCGTCCCGACTTCGCCGCCGCGCTCTACCCGCCGCGGACCGACCTCGCGGTCCCCACCGACGCGCCGCCGCTCTTCCTCGCCGCCGCCGCCGACGACCCGCTGGTCGATGCCCGCGACAGCCTCGCCATCGCCGGGGCGTGGCTCGCCGCCGGCCGTCCGGTCGAGCTGCACCTCTACGCCGCGGGCGGCCACGGCTTCGCCCTCTGGCCGAAAGGCCGGCCGGTCGACGGCTGGGCCGAGCGCTGGTGGGCGTGGCTGGCGGACGGCGGGTTCGTGGGGTAGCGGACGCCGACCGTCTCGTTGGCGATCGCGCGAGATCCCACCCGCCGCCCGCTCGTTCGTTCGCCGGGCGCGGCGTGTCGCCCCCGCGACACGCCCGTCGGCGGATGGTGGACGATACCGGCAGACGACCGTTTCGCGCCGTGAAAGGATCCGTTCCGTTGACCGATCTCCGCTGGGGCTTCAAGACCTCGCCGCAGCACACCACGTGGGACGCCATCCGCGCCGTCTGGCTCGAGGGCGATCGGACGCCGGCGTTCGAGCACGCGTGGCTGTTCGACCACCTCAACCCGATCGAGGGCGACCCCGACGGCCCCTGCCTCGAGGGGTGGACGACGCTGACCGCCCTCGCCGCGATCACCGAGCGGATCCGGGTCGGCCTGATGGTCGCCGGCAACACCTACCGCCACCCGGCGCTCCACGCCCACATGGCGGCGACCGCCGACGTCATCTCGCACGGCCGGATCGACTTCGGCATCGGGGCGGGCTGGAACGAGTACGAGCACACCAGCAAGGGGATCCCGCTGCACGCCCCCGGCGAGCGGATCCGGCGGCTCGACGAGGCGTGCGAGGTGGTCAAGCGGCTCTGGACCGAGCCGGTCGCCGACTTCGAGGGCCGCTACTACCAACTGGCGCAGGCCCGGCTCGCGCCGAAGCCGGTGCAGCAGCCGCACCCGCCGATCGTGATCGGCGGCAACGGCGAGAAGCTGACCCTGCGCGTCGTCGCCAAGCACGCCGACATCTGGAACTTCTCCGGCACCGACCCCGACGAACTGCGCCACAAGCAGGCCGTGCTGCGCGAGCACTGCGCCGCGGTCGGCCGCGACCCGGCGGAGATCGAGGTCTCGGTGCAGGTCCGGGCCGACTACGACGACCCCTCGACGACCGTCGCCACCCTGCGCCCGCTGATCGACGCCGGCGCGACCCACCTCGTCCTGATGCTGACGTCGCCCTACCCGGAAGGCGTCGTCGCCCGGCTGGCCGAGGAGGTGGTCGGGGCGTTCTGAGGGGAGGACGCCCTCACCCCCAGCCCCCATCTCGCGGCGGCTGCTGACAAGGGGAGGTGTCCGTTCGGAAGCGGCGCCCGCACCTCGCGGCCGGGCCCGCCGGGACCGCCCTCACCCCCCCAACCCCCTCTCCCGCGGCGGCGGGAGAGGGGGAGACGCAGGCTCAGGGGAGGGCCAAGCCCTCCCCCGAACCCCCAATTGCCGCGGCGCGGCCGCCATCCAGTCGCTTTCCAACGGATACCTCCCCCTGTCAGCCGCGGCGGCGGGAGGGGGGAAGCAACTGAATCGGGGGAGGGCCGAGCCGTTTCCCGGCCCCCCCATGGCCGCTGCGCGGCCGCCTCCCGGTGGAGGCCCCCCGAGTCAGGCCGCCGCGGGAGAGGGGGAGATGCTGGCCGGGGGAGGGTCAAGCCCTCCCCCCGAACCCCCACTTGCCGCTGCGCGGCCGCTTCCCGATGGAGACCTCCCTTTGTCAGCCGCCGCCGCGGCAGAAGGGAC
>JBDHWC010000145.1:0-6442 GCA_039809985.1 Thermomicrobiales bacterium
AGTCGAGAAGTCGAGAAGTCGGGGGAGGGCGGGGCCGAAGCGTTTCGACTGTGGGGGGAGGCCGATTGACACCCAGCCGCCCACCGCCGTATCCTGCCGCATCGTCCATCCGAGCCTCGGGCGAGGCCCGGCGTCGTTGCCGAGCGCGGTGCCGCACCCCGTGCGGGGCGAGCCGTGTCGGATCGGAGCGGACCGGGCGGCAGCGTGGCCGCGCGGACGGAACGCAGCAGGGAGAAGCTGATGTCTCACGAGAGCATTGCCGATCTGGTCGCGAAGCTGCATGCGGGCAAGGTGGGTCGGCGCGAGTTCATGGTCCGGGCGGCGGCGGCCGGCCTCTCGGTCGGGCTGATCGGCAACGCGCTGCGGGCCGCGGGCGTGGCGGCGCAGGACGCGAGCCCGGCCGCGGGCGAGTTGCCGCCGGCGGCGACGATCGGCGCGCCGGGGATCGCCCACACCACCGACACCAGCAAGGGCAAGATCAAGCTCTACTCGTCGTGGCCGCTGACCGGGTCGATGCAGGGGATCGGCGGCGACGCGGTGGCGTCGGTGAAGATGGCGCTGGCCGACTTCGGCAACGCCGCCGGCGGTTTCGCCCTCGAGTACGAGGCGCTCGACGACGGCGTGGCCGCCAACAACGGCGGCTGGGAGGCCGGCAAGGAGTCGGACAACGCCAACAAGGTGGTCAACGACGCCGACGCGATGGTCCACATGGCGACCTACAACTCCGGCGCGGCGAAGATCGCGATCCCGATCCTGAACGCCGCCGGGATGGCGATGATCTCCTACGCCAACACCTACCCCGGCCTGACCAAGGCGGTGGAAGGGGCGACCGAGGAGGGCGAGCCGGACAAGTACTACCCGACCGGCAAGCGCAACTACATGCGCGTCTGCCCGGCGGACGACATCCAGGGCGGCGCGTCGGCGGCGTGGGCCTACGACGAGATGGGCAAGAAGGCCGCCTACGTGCTCGACGACCAGTCGCTCTACGGCCACGGCGTGGCGACGGTCTTCAAGAACCAGTTCGAGAAGAAGGGCGGCACGATCCTCGGCGCGGAGGGGTACGACCCGAAGGCGAGCGACTACCAGGCGCTGATGACCTCGATCGCCGCCAAGAACCCGGACATCGTCTACGTCGGGGCGACGGTCGACCAGAACCCGGCCAAGGTCCTGCAGGACATGCGCTCGGTGATGGGCGACGAGGTGCTCTTCCTCGGGCCGGACGGCCTCAACAACATGGCCTTCGTCCAAGGGGCGGGCGAGGCGGCCGAGGGGGCCTACATCACCTTCGGCGGCTACACGCCGGACAAGCTGAAGGAGCTGGGCGGCCCCGGCGGCGACTACGTCGACCGGATCACGGCGACGCTCGGCCACGCGCCGGACGCCTACGCGGTCTACGGCTACGAGACCACGGTGGTGGTGCTGCAGGCGATCGAGAAGGCCGCCGAGAAGGACCGCGCCAAGATCCTCGAGGCGATGCTCAAGACCGAGGGCTTCAAGAGCCTGCTCGGCGGGACGTGGAGCTTCACCGAGACGGGCGACACCGACTCGTCGATCATCGGCCTGGCGAAGGTCGAGAACGGCGAGATCAAGTTCCAGAAGGCCATCTCCGGCTAGGAGACGCGACAGGGGCGGGCACCACCGGTGCCCGCCCTTTTCGTCCGGGCCGGCTCCCGCCGGCCCGGTCTGACCCGTGCCCGCGCCGCTGCGGGCGGGTGCGACATGCCGCTCGCGGGGGAGCTGCCATGCCGTTCCAGTTCAACGGGGAGCTGTTCCTCCAGTCGCTGGTGATCGGGGTGTCCAACGGGGCGCTGATCGCCCTGATCGCGCTCGGCTACACGATCGTCTACGGCATCGTCGAGCTGATCAACTTCGCCCACGGCGAGGTGTTCATGATGGGCGCCTTCCTGGCCTCGACCGTGGTCGGGTTCTCGGGCGTCACGTCGAAGTCGCCCGCGTTCGAGATCGTCGGCATCGCCATCCTGACCTTCCTGGCGTCGATCGTGTTCAGCGGCACGATCAACTGGGCGATCGACCGGATCGCCTACCGGCGGATGCGCAACGCGCCGCGGCTGGCGCCGCTGATCTGCGCCATCGGCTTCAGCTTCATCCTGCAGAACCTCGGCATCTACTGGAAGGGGTCGGTCTCCTTCTCGCCGCCGCCGCTGATCCCCATGTCGCTGCAGCGCTACAACATCCTGAAGGAGTGGTTCCACCTGCCGGTGACCATCCTGCGGGTGCGGCCGATCGACCTGCTGGTGGTCGGGGTGACGATCCCGCTGCTGGCGGCGCTGAGCTGGTTCATCTACAAGACGAAGACGGGCAAGGCGATGCGGGCCACCGCGCAGGACCGCGAGGCCTCGTCGCTGATGGGGATCGACGTCAACCGGACGATCGCGATCGCCTTCCTCGTCGGCGGCGCGCTGGCCGGGGCGGCGGGGATGATCGCCCTCTACTACAACAACAGCGCCCGCTTCCAGATGGGCTTCCGCTACGGCCTGTTCGCCTTCACGGCGGCGGTGCTGGGGGGGATCGGCAACCTGAACGGGGCGGTGCTCGGCGGCTTCATCATCGGCATTCTCTGGTCGATCAGCGACGGCTTCCTGAAGGAGTACGTCCCCTTCTGGGGGGCGCAGTGGACCCCGTCGCTGATCTTCGGCGTTCTCGTCGTCGTCATGATCTTCAAGCCGACCGGCCTGCTCGGCGAGCAGACGGCGGACAAGGTCTGAGTCGGAGGCCGTGCCATGAGCGCATCCGCCGCCCACGCCCCGGTGCCGAACCCGACCCCGCCCGTCCCCCAGCACGAGCTGGAGCTGGCCTCCGACCGGCGCGCCGCCCGCCGCGAGAACGTCTGGCTGACCGCCGGCGTCCTCGCGCTGGCGCTCTACCCGCTGCTGGACAAGGCGTTCGGGCTGAGCCTGCTCGGCGCGTGGAACGGGATCTTCGTCTACGTCATCCTGGCGATGGGGCTGAACATCGTCGTCGGCTACGCCGGCCTGCTCGACCTCGGCTACGCCGCCTTCTTCGCGATCGGGGCGTACACCATCGGCCTGCTGACCTCGCCCTCCAGCATCTTCGTCCAGCAGGGGATCGTCCCCGGCTGGATGCGGAACTTCTGGTTCGCGATGGCGGTCTCGTGGGCGGTGGCGGCGCTGTTCGGGGTGCTGCTCGGCGCGCCGACGCTGCGGCTGCGGGGCGACTACCTCGCGATCGTGACGCTCGGCTTCGGCGAGATCGTGCCGAACTTCTTCCGCAGCGCCGACGCGATCACCGGCGGCGTCAACGGCCTGAACCCGATCGCCAAGCCGCCGACCTTCCACCTGTTCGGCTACGAGGTCGGCTTCGGCCCGACCGACCAGGAGCACTGGTACTGGCTGATGCTGGCGGTCGGGGTCGTCTCGCTGCTGATGATCCGCCGGCTCTACAACTCGCGGCTGGGGCGGACGTGGCAGGCGATCCGGGAGGACGAGATCGCCGCCTCGGCGATGGGCGTCAACCTGGTGGCGACCAAGCTCTGGGCGTTCGCGCTCGGCGCGTCGTTCGCCGGCTTCGCCGGGTCGGTCTTCTCCTCCGCCTTCCAGTTCGTGGAGCCGAGCCAGTTCGAGTTCTCGGTCTCGGTCACGGTGCTGGCGATGATCATCCTCGGCGGCATCGGCAACATCTACGGGGTGATCGCCGGGGGGCTGCTGGTCGGGGCTTTCGACCGGATCCTGACCGAGGCGCTGACGCCGCCGATCCAGGCCCTCGGGCACACGCTGGGCATCCCGTTCCTGGCGACGCACGACCTGAAGATGGACCGCTTCCTCGTCTTCGGCCTCGCCCTCGTGCTGATGATGCTGCTGCGGCCGGGCGGCCTCTTCCCGAGCAGCCAGCGCGCCGCCGAGATGCGGCCGGAGGACCAGGACATCACCTGGCAGGAACAGGAGACGATGTTCGACGTCCGCAACCAGGACGAGGCGATGATGGGGGAGCCGCTGTGAGCGCGCCAGCCGCGACCGCGCCGCCGTTCGCCGCCCACCCCGTCACCAGCGCCGGCGAGCCGCTGCTGGTCGCCCGCGGCGTGACCAAGCGCTTCGGCGGCCTGGTCGCGGTCGACTCGGTCGACCTCAGCGTGCCGACGGGGGCGATCGCCGGGCTGATCGGCCCGAACGGGGCGGGCAAGACGACGTTCTTCAACATGATCGCCGGCATCTACGTGCCGAGCGACGGCAGCATCGTCTTCGAGGGGAAGCCGATCTTCGCCGGCAAGGACGGCCGGGAGGCCTCGCTGCGGCCCGACCAGGTGACCTCCCGCGGCATCTCCCGCACGTTCCAGAACATCCGGCTCTTCGCGAACATGACCGCGCTCGACAACGTGCTGATCGGGATGCACCCCCGGCTCCACTCGACGCCGCTCGGGGCGCTGCTGAAACTGCCGTCGGTGAAGCGGGAGGAGGCCGCGGCGCGGGAGCTGGGGCGCGAGCTGCTCGACTACGTGGGGCTGCCGGGGAAGGGGCGGGAGGTCGCCCGCAACCTCGCCTACGGCGACCAGCGGCGGCTGGAGATCGCGCGGGCGCTGGCCAGCCAGCCGCGGCTGCTGCTGCTCGACGAGCCGACCGCCGGCATGAACCCGCGGGAAACCGCGCAGCTGACGGCGTTCATCGACGGCATGCGGCGCGAGCTCGGGGTCACGGTCCTGCTGATCGAGCACGACATGAGGGTGGTGATGGGCATCTCCGACCAGGTGGCGGTGCTCGACCACGGCACGAAGATCGCCGACGGGACGCCGGCCGAGGTGCAGCGCGACCCGAAGGTGATCGAGGCGTACCTCGGGGCGGGGGCGGCGCACGCCGGCGCGACCGAGACGCCGGAGTCGGTCTAGGCCGTCGTCCGCTTCACGCCGCCCGCGGGCGCCCAGGAGTCAGGCTGCGCGATGCCGATGCTGGAAGTCACCGACCTGAACACCTTCTACGGGCACATCCACGCCCTGAAGGGGGTCTCGCTCAACGTCGACCAAGGGGAGGTCGTCACCCTGATCGGCTCCAACGGGGCCGGCAAGAGCACCACCCTGAACACGATCGCCGGCCTCCTCGCGCCGCGCAGCGGCCGCATCACGCTGAACGGGACGCCGATCGGCGGCGTGCCGGCCCACCGGGTGGCGACGATGGGGGTGGCGATGTCGCCCGAGGGGCGGCGGATCTTCCCCCGGATGTCGGTGCAGGAGAATCTCGAGATGGGGGCCTTCACGCGGGAGCGGCCCGACCCGGCCGACCTCGCGCGCGTCTTCGACCTCTTCCCGCGGCTGAAGGAGCGGATCGGCCAGAAGGCGGGGACGATGTCCGGCGGCGAGCAGCAGATGCTGGCGATGGGAAGGGCGCTGATGGCGCGGCCGAGCCTGCTGCTGCTGGACGAGCCGTCGATGGGCCTGGCGCCGAAGCTGGTGGAGACGATCTTCGGCATCATCCGCGACATCAACAAGCAGGGGACCACGGTGCTGCTGGTCGAGCAGAACGCGCTGATGGCGTTCGCCGTCGCCGACCGCGGCTACGTGCTGCAGACCGGCAAGATCGTCCTCAGCGACACCGCCGCCAACCTCGCCAAGAACGAGATGGTGCGCAAGGCGTACCTCGGGGAGGAGTGACGGCGGGGCCGATGGCTGATGGCTGGCGGCTGATGGCTGGCGGCTGCCACGGTGCGACGCGCGGGGGAGGGCGTCTGCCCTCCCCCGCTTGGTCGGCACTCCAGGGCGGGGAAGCGGCGACGGGACGACCAGCCCGTCGCCGCAGTCGTTTGCCGCCAGCCGCCAGCCGCCAGCCGCCAGCCGCCAGCCGCCAGCCATCAGGCCCGTCCTCAGTTCCCGCAGGAGTCCTGGCAGACGCCGTCGGCCGCGTCGCCGCCGAGGGTCGGGCAGCAGGTCAGGCCCGGGGCGCAGGCGGTCGGGTCGGCGAGGCTGCAGGCCCCCCCTTGGTAGGCGTAGTACAGGGTGGTGCAGGCGCCGTAGCCCGCGCAGAAGCCGCCGCAGCAGCCGGCGCAGGCTTCCCCTTGGCCGCAGGAGGTCGGGCAGGGTGCGCCGGTGCCGGCGCAGGCCATGCCGCAGTAGCCGGAGGTCTGGCAGCTGTTGCCGCAGCAGACGAGCCCGGCGACGCAGGTGCTGCTGTCGGAGCAGGGGCAGCCGAAGCCGGCGCAGCCGCCGGCGGCGACCGGGGCCGGGCCGGTGCCGTCCGAGCGCACCGCGCCGAGGCCGAGCGCGACCGCGCCGGCCGCCGCAGCGGCCCTCAGGGCGGAGCGGCGGCTGCGGTGGCCGGCGAGCGTGCGGGTCCAGCGGTCGAAGCGCGACGCGTCCATGAGGCACCCCCGTGGCGTGATGATGGGCGAACCGACCGGCCGAGGCGGCGGGCCGGGGACCGGGGTTGCGGGCCGGGCGCATCATAGCAACCGGGTTCCCGCGGCAGGCCGGCGTCGGGAA
>JBDHWC010000146.1:0-6397 GCA_039809985.1 Thermomicrobiales bacterium
GGCGGCCCCCGGCCGGGGACTGGCGGCGGCCGGCTGGCCGTCGTCGTGGAGGCGAACCACGAAGCGGCGGCCGTTCACCTCGGCGACGACCTCGCGCGCGGCGGGCGGGGCGGCGTCGTTGGCCGCGTCCGGCGGCGGGGCGGCGGGCGGGACGACCTCCGGGTGGTCGTCGAGGAACGCCGTCGAGAGCGCGGCGGCGCGGAAGGCAGGGTGGGCCATCACGTTGCGGTCGAACGGGATCGTCGTCGGCACCCCCTCGACCCGGAACTCGGCGAGGGCCCGCGCCATCCGGTCGGCCGCCTCCTCCCGGTCGCGGCCCCACGCCACCAGCTTGGCGACGAGCGAGTCGTAGGCCGGCAGGATCGCGCTCCCCGCCTCGCTGGCGCTCTCGACCCGCACCCCGAACCCGGCCGGGGCCTCGTAGGCGGTGATCGTGCCGGGGGCGGGGGCGAAGCCGCGCCCGGGGTCCTCGGCGTTGACTCGGCACTCGATGGCGTGGCCGCGCGGCGCGACGTCCCCCGGCCCGAACGAGAGGGGCGCGCCCGCCGCGACCCGCAACTGTTCCTTGACGAGGTCGATCCCGGTCACCATCTCGGTCACGGGGTGCTCGACCTGGATCCGGGTGTTCATCTCGAGGAAGAAGAAGCTACCGTCCGGTAGCAGCAGGAACTCGAGCGTGCCCGCCCCCTCGTAGCCGACCGCCGTGCCGAGGGCCACCGCCGCCTCGGCCATCGCCCGCCGGGTCGCCTCCGGCAGGCCCGGGGCAGGGGCCTCCTCGATCAGCTTCTGGTGCCGCCGCTGGATCGAGCAGTCGCGGTCGCCGACGGCGACGACATGGCCGTGCCGGTCGGCGAAGAGCTGCACCTCGACGTGGCGTGGCCGCTCGAGGTAGCGCTCGAGGTAGACGGTCGGGTTGGCGAAGGAGCGCGCCGCCTCCCCCGCCGCCCCGGCGAACGCCTCCGGCAGGGTTGCCGCGTCGCGCGCCACCCGGAAGCCGCGGCCGCCCCCCCCGCCCGCCGCCTTCACCGCCACCGGGTAGCCGTGCACCGTCGCCCAGTCGGCCGCCTCGGCCGCGGTGGCGACCGGCTCCGTGGTGCCGGGCACGGTCGGCACCCCGGCGGCGGCGGCGATCCGGCGGGCGGCGACCTTGTCTCCCATCGCCCGGATCGCCTCGGCCGACGGCCCGACGAAGACGAGGCCCGCCGCCCGGCAGGCGTCGGCGAAGGCGGCGTTCTCGGCCAGGAAGCCGTAGCCGGGGTGGACCGCCTCCGCCCCGGCCTGCCGCGCCGTCGCCACCACCGCCGCGATGTCGAGGTACGGCAGCGGCGCGTCGGAGGGGATCCGGTAGGCGTCGTCGGCCGCCCGGACGTGCGGCGCGCGCTCCTCCCCCGGCCCGTAGACGGCGACCGAGGCGACCCCCAGCTCGCGGCAGGCGCGGACCACCCGCAGCGCGATCTCGCCCCGGTTGGCGACGAGCACGCGACGGAACGGCGGACGGTCGGACGAAGGACGGGGGGCGGCGTTCTGCATGGCAAGCGATGATAGCGTGTCGCTGCGCTGGCTGGCGGCCGGCGGCTGATGACTGGCGGCACGACCGGACCCCAGCCGCCAGCTATCAGCCGCCGGCCGCCAGCCGCCAGCCCGTGAAAGGAGCCCCGATGTCCGCCGATCCCCTGACGCCCCTCCTCGCCGCCGCGGCGGGGAGCGAGATCGTCGACCTGACCGTCACCCTCGCCGAGCACCTGCCCGGCGCGTGGCCGGCCCACATGCCGTTCCAGCGCAAGGTCTACAGCTGGTTCGAGACGCGCCACAGCCCGCCCCAGCACACGCAGGGGTGGCGCGGGCCGTACCACACCGGCTTCGTCATCCTCGACGAGCACTGCGGCACCCACGTCGACGCCCCGTGCCACTTCATCCCGCCGCCCGACTCCGGCCTGCCGAACGCCTCCGAGCTCGGCAACGTCAGCGGCGCGGACCTCGACCTCGCCGACCTCGTCGGCCCGGCGGCGGTGATCGACGTCACCGACCTGCTCGGCCAGGCCGGCCCCGGCGAGAGCCCGCTCGTCGGCCCGGAGCGGATCGAGGCGTGGGAGGCCGAGCACGGCCGGCTGCAGCCGGGCGAGATCGTCCTCTTCAGCACCGGCTGGGACCGCCACTACGTGCCGATGAGCGAGGGCGGCTCCGCCTACGCGGTCGACCCGATCGTCCACCGCACCGCCCCCGGCTGGACGACGCCGGGCGTCCCCGCCCTCCAGTTGCTGCTCGACCGCGGGGTGCGGACGATCGGGCTCGACGGCGCGAGCGTCGGGGCCTGCCAGGACCTGCTGACGCCGCACGTCTTCGGCCTCGGGCACGGCATGGTCTACATCGAGCTGCTGGCCAACCTCGACCGGCTGCCGCCCCGCGGCGCGCTCTTCGCCTGCCTGCCGCTGAAGATCGCCGGCTCGTCGGCCTGCCCGGCGCGGGCGGTCGCGCTGGTGCAGCGGGCGGAGTCGTGAAGTCGAGGAGTCGAGGAGTCGAGAGGGCGGGGAGTCGGGGCGGCGGGGAGTCGCGGGGCCGGGGGGCCCTTCAGGAGGGTTGACGATGACGCACACGAACGGCGCGGGGCGGGGGCTCGGGCGGCTGGACGGCAAGGTCGCGCTGGTCACCGGCGCGGCCTCGGGCATCGGGCGGGCGACTGCGCTGCTCTTCGCCGAGGAGGGGGCCAAACTGGTCGCCGCCGACGTCAACGCCGCCGGGCTCGCCTCGCTGCGGGAGGCGCTCGGCCCCGGCGCGGCGGTCGAGACGGTCGTCGCCGACGTCTCCAAGGACCCCGACGCGCGGCGGATGGTGCGGGCCGCGGTCGAGCGCTTCGGCCGGCTCGACGTGCTCGTCGCCAACGCCGGCGTCATCCCGCTGGAGGACGTGCTGGAGGCGACCGCCGAGAGTTGGGACGCGGTGATGGCGATCGACGGGCGGGGGATGTTCCTCTCCTGCAAGCACGCCGCGGCGGCGATGCTGGAGACGGGCGGCGGCAGCATCGTCTGCCTCTCCTCGATCTCCGGCGTGGCGGGGCAGGCCCGGCAGGCGACCTACGGCCCGGCCAAGTTCGTCGCCTCCGGCATCGCCAAGCACCTCGCGGTCGAGCTGGCCGACCGGGGGATCCGGGTCAACGCGGTCGCCCCCGGCACGATCCGGACCGAGCGGGTGCGGCAGCTGCCGGACGAGCCGGGCGGCCCGGAGTACCTCGCCAAGATCGAGCAGGCCCACCCGGTCGGCCGCATCGGCGAGCCGGTCGAGGTCGCCCGGGCGATCCTCTTCCTCGCCTCCGACGACGCCTCGTTCGTCACCGGCGTCGTCCTCCCGGTCGACGGCGGCTACTTGGCGCAGTAGCCGACGACGGCCCGGGCCGCCGGTCGCTATGCTTCGGCGTGGCGACGGCCCCGGCACGACGGGTCCCGACGGCCGCGCGACGCAGGAAGGAGCCCCCGATGAGCGAGGACTACGGGAGCACGATCGTCTACGCCCAGTTCGAAACCCCGTACGGCGCGCCCGAGGCGCTGAAGCGCCTGCAGGGGCACGAGTACGCCAAGCTGTTCGAGCCGGAGAACGCCGCCGTCATCGTCAAGGACGACGACGGCAAGATCGCCATCTCCGAGACCGCCGACAGCGGCGGCGGGAAGGGCATGCGCAAGGGCGCGGCGGTCGGCGGCCTGCTCGGGCTGATCTTCCCGCCGAGCCTGCTCGCCACCGCCCTCGCCGGCGGCGCGCTCGGCGGCATCGCCTCGAAGGCGCGCGACGCCGGGTTCGACGACGGCGACCTGCGGGCCATCGCCGGCACGCTGCCGAACAACAGCTCGGTGCTGGTCGCCGTCGTCGGCGACCAGTGGGTGAAGCCCGCGGTCGAGGCCCTCTCCCGCGAGGCGACGGTCCACACCAAGCCGCTCACCGGCGACATGAAGCGCGCGCTGGAGGCGTGGTAGCCGCCATCCCGGCGCAAGCCGGCTGACACGGGGAGGCGTGGTTGGGAAGCCGCCCCGCCGCGGCAACTCGGGGGTGCGGGAGAGGGCATGGCCCTCCCCACGCCCGTTGCTCCCCCTCTCCCCGCGCACGGGGAGAGGGGGCTGGGGGGTGAGGGAGTCCCCGCCCGCCTACCGCGCGCCAACCGCCTGTTTCGCCTGACGCGCCCACCGGTTCCGCTCGGCGTGGATCACCGTCGCCAGCAGCAGCGCCCACGCCGGGAAGACCAGCGACACCCACGGGTCCAGCGTCGGCACGAGGAAGAGGGCCAGCGCCACCGCGTAGCTGACCCGGACGAACCACGTCGGCAGCACGCCCGCCTCGTGCCCGAGCTTGGCGGTCGTGCTGGCGAAGATCGCCGCCATCCGCATCGCGTAGATCATCAGCACGGTGCGGCCGACGAGGGCCAGCGCGTGCTCCACGTCCGGGCCCACGTCGAAGCCGCCGAGCAGTCGGCCGGTGACGGCGGCGCCCATCGTCGCCGCCGCGACGAAGACGAGCGTGATGTAGCAGATGCCCGCGCCGATCTGGACGTCGGCCAGCATCCGGTTCACCGACCGGCCGTGGCCGAGCAGCCAGCCGCGCAGCGCCGCCGCCCACCAGAGGAAGACGACCGCCACGAACGGCATCAGGATCACCGCCAGCCGGGCGACGATCGGCGCGCCGTCCCAAGCCTTGAAGGCGCCGATCTGCTCGGGCGTCGACTCCACGCTCGGGATCCAGGCGAACGCCGCGAAGACCGCCACCTCCAGCAGGGCGTAGAGGGCGGCCAGCGCTGAGATGGCGCGGGCTTCCCGCCACTCGGCGATCCGCTCGGCCGCAGCGGCGGTCGGCGGCTTCCCCTGCGACCCGGCCGAGGGCACGGCCCCGTTCCCCTTCGTCATCGGACGACCCTCCCACGCGCGACCGCATCCCCGCCGCTGCCGCCCCTTTCCCGCGCGGTCGACCGCATCGTACCCCGCGGGCCGGCCCGACCGATGTCGCCACACGGCCCGGGCGGGTACGATCCGCACGGTGCCGCGCGCCGGCGGGCGCGACGCGGGAGGGCGGGGATGGGGAGCGAGCACGGGCCGGTGCGAGTCCTCGTCGTCGAGGACTCGCCGGAGATCGCCCGGCTGATCCGGCGCAGCCTGATGCTCGAGGGGTACGTGGTCGAGGTCGCCAGCGACGGCGGCGGAGCGCTCGCCGCGCTGCGCGACCAGCCGCCGGGCCTGCTCGTGCTCGACCAGATGCTGCCCGACCTCGACGGCCTCGAGATCGTCCGCCGCCTGCGCGCCCTCGAGCAGGCGGAGCAGGGCGCGGCCCTGCCGGTCCTGATGGTCTCCCCCCGCGCCACCGTCCAGGACCTCGTCGCCGGGCTGGAAGCCGGGGCCGACGACTACCTGCCGAAACCGTTCGCGGTCCCGGAGCTGATCGCCCGCTCGAAGGCCCTCCTGCGGCGGGCGGGCGCCCGTCGCGACGAGGCGTCCCGGCCCGCGCCGTGGGGCGACGAACGCCTCAGCCACGGCGACCTGACGATGGACGTCGCCGGGCGGCGGGTGACGCGCGGCGAGCGGGCGGTGGCGCTGACGCCGCGGCAGTTCGCCCTCCTCGCCTGCCTGCTGCGCCACCCCAACCAGGTGATGACCCGCGAGCAGCTGCTGCGCCGGGTCTGGGGCGACGACTTCTACGGCGAGTCCAACGTCCTCTCGGTCACCGTCCGCGCCCTCCGCCGCGTTCTCGACGGCCCCGGCGAGCCGTCGCTGGTGCAAACCGTGCGCGGCGTCGGCTACACGCTGCGGCAGCCGTGACCGGGCCGACTGCCGGGACCGTCCCGCCGCTCCCCGTCCGCTGCGGGCTGACCAAGCGGGCACCTGCTTTGGGGAAGGCGTTCCAGCCTCGCGGACGAGCCCTGCCGGGGCTGCCCTCATTCCCGGCTCCTCTCCCGCGGCGGCTGACAAGGGGAAGTGTCCGATCGCTGGCGACCTTTGCCCCACGCGACCGGGCGCGCGGGACCGCCCTCACCCCCCAGCCCCCTCCCCCGCGGCGGCGGGAGGGGGGGAGTAACAGGCTCGGGGGAGGGCAAAGTCTTCTCCCGGACCCCCGGATGGCCGCGGCGCGGCGGCGTTCCAGCCGCTTTCCAGCGGATACCTCCCCCTCTCCCGCGGCGGCGGGACAGGGGGAGCAACTGAATCGGGGGAGGGCCAAGCCCTCTCCCGAACCCCCGGATTGCCGCGGCGCGGCTGCCCTCCAACGGAGGCCTCCCCCTGCCATATCAGGCTTCGGGAGAGGGGGAGCGACTGACCGGGGGAGGGCCAAGCCCTCCCCCGCTCCCGCCGCCGCGGGGGAGGGGTCTGAGGAGTGAGGGCGGTCCCGTGCGCCCGGTCGCGTGGGGCAAAGGTCGCCAGCGATCGGACAC
>JBDHWC010000147.1:0-6380 GCA_039809985.1 Thermomicrobiales bacterium
GGCTGGTGGCTGGAAGGAGTCTCGCGCTCATGCCGGGCTGTGGGCGGCGCGAGGGCGGCTGACGGTCCTCGGCCCGCTCAGTAGCCGATCACCAGAATGCCGCTCAGGGGCAGCTCGAGCCGCCGGCTCGCGTACATGCTGGCGAAGGCCCTGGAGACCGTCTCGAAGTCGCGTGTCTCGCGGCTGTTGGCCGGGGAGTAGACCGACTTCACCGCGATGACGAGAAATTGGACGTCCTGCATCAGGCACGCCTCGAACAGGTCCTTCAGGTAGGCGTTGTTGGCGACGGCGCGACCGGCCTCGATCTCGACGACGGTGCCCGTCTCCGGGTTGTGGGCGTCGGCCTGGAACGCCTGCTCCACCCTGCCGTTCCGCCCGAGCAGCACCGGCACGTCGATGCGCTCGCCCTTGGCCTTGCCCCGCTCGACCGCGAAGCCGAGCCGCAGGAGTCCCTCGCTCACGACGCTCAGGACCTCGTCGCTCTTGAGGCCCGTGCCCCGTCGGTTCTCCAGCGAGCCGATCCGGTCGGCGCACGCCTCGAACACCCGCACCACCTGCAAGAGGTGGTCCGGCGGGCGCGACGACTGCGGGAAGTGCTGCCACTCGATCACGCGCGCTACCCGCGGTCGCGCATCACCGCCAGCGCCGCCTCCGCCACGTGCCGCGGCGTCAGGCCGTACTTCTCGAGCAGGGCGTCGTTCGGGGCGGACTCGCCGAAGGTGTCCTGCCAGCCGACCCGCCGCATCCGGGTCGGCCGATGCTCCGCCAGCGTCTCGGCCACCGCGCCGCCGAGGCCGCCGATGACCGAGTGGTCCTCGGCGGTGACGATCGCCCCGGTCCGCTCGGCGAGACGGACGATCGCGTCGACGTCGAGCGGCTTCAGCGTCGGCAGGTGGAGGACCGCGGCCCGGACCCCGTCCTCGGCCAGTTGCTCGGCCGCCTCGAGGGCGCGCACCGTCTGCACGCCGGTCGAGACGATGCCGACGTCGTCCCCCTCGCGCAGCAGCACGCCGCGGCCGATCGTGAACCGGTGGTGGGGGCTGAAGATGACCGGGCTCGGGTCGCGGGTCAGGCGCAGGTAGACGGGGCCGTCGTGGGCCATCATCGCCCGCATCGCCGAGCGCAGCTCGACCGCGTCGGCGGGGGCGATGGTGACCACCCCCGGCATCGCCCGGAAGATGGCGAGGTCGTCGACCGACTGGTGGGTCTTGCCGGTCTTGCCGGTCAGGATGCCGCTGTAGCCGCCGCACATCTTGACATTCAGGTGCGGCTGGGCGACCACCACCCGGATCTGGTCGTTGGCGCGGCTGGCGAGGAACGGCACGAAGGTGCTGATCCACGGCACGAAGCCGACGGTCGCCAGCCCCGCCGCGACCCCGATCAGGTTCTGCTCGGCGATTCCGAGTTCGAAGAAGCGGTCGGGCACCGCCGCCGCGAAGATGTCGGCCCGGGTCGAGTTGGCGAGGTCGCCGTCGAGCACCAGCAGGTCGGGGAAGTCGGCGGCGAGGGCGACCAGTTCGTGCCCCCACGCCTCGCGCAGGGGGACCAGCTCGGCCCCGGCCAGCGGCAGCGGGTCGACGCGGGCGTGGGCGGCGGTCATCGGGCACCTCCGAGGGCGGCGAGCTGGGCGTCGAGTTCGGCCTCGGCCCGGGCCAGTTCGTCGGCCGACGGCACCTTGGCGTGCCAGAGGTAGTCGCCCTCGGAGAAGGAGACGCCCTTCCCCTTGACCGTGTGGGCGACGACGCAGGTCGGACCGGCCGTGTGGGCGACCGCGGCGTCGAACGCCTCGCGGATCGCGGCGTGGTCGTGCCCGTCGCACTCGACCACGTTCCAGCCGAAGGCGCGGAACTTGCCGCCCGGGTCGTCGACCGGCACCGAGCGGGTGTAGCCGGCGGCGTCGGGCCAGCCGAACTGCGGCAGCCGGTTGTAGTCGACGATCGCGGTCAGGTTGGCGAGGCCGAGCCGGGCGCCGGTGAAGGCCGCCTCCCAGACCTGCCCCTCCTGGATCTCGCCGTCGCCGAGGATCACCCACGTCCGGAACGGCAGGCCGCGCAGCCGCGCCCCGAGCGCCATCCCGACCCCCGGCGACAGCCCCTGCCCGAGCGAGCCGGTGCTCATCTCGAGGCCGGGCAGGGCGTGCATGTCCGGGTGCCCCTGCAGGCGCGACTCGGCCCCGTCGAACGTCCGCAGTTCCTCCACCGGCAGGTAGCCGCGCAGCGCGAGGACGGTGTAGAGGGCGATCGAGGAGTGCCCCTTGGAGAGGATGAAGCGGTCCCGGTCCGCCGCCTCCGGGTCGGCGGGGTCGACCCGCATCCGGTCGAAGTAGAGGTTGACGAGCAGGTCGGCGACGGAGAGCGGCCCCCCGACGTGCCCCGCCCCGGCATGGTGGATCGAACGGAAGATCAGCCGCCGCGTCTCGATGCTGAGCCGCCGCAGGTCGTCGAGCGACGGGCGGGAACCGGTGCGGGGGTCGGCGGCGACGGTCATCGGGTTCCCTCCTGAGGAGAAGCGGCATGCGTCTCCGGGGATGGTAGCAGGGCGCGAGGCCGCGTCCATGGCACGACGACGCCGGGGCGGAGAAGGCCATCCCCCGCCCGGCCGCACCGCGCCGACTCACCGGGAACCGCTACGGCACCGCGTCGACCAGCGCCCCGTCGGCCAGCGTGGCGATGCCGCTGACGTAGGAGGCGGCGGGGGAGAGGAGGAAGGCGGCGTAGTTGGCGAACTCGGTCGGCTCGCCGTAGCGCCCGGCCGGGATCAGCCGCGCCGTGTTCGCCCGCTGCTCCTCGACCGTGATCCCGAGCGCCTCGGCCCGCCCCTTGTCGAGCGAGCGGACCCGGTCGGTGTCGAACCGCCCCGGTCCGAGGCTGTTGACCCGGATCTTCGGGCCCAGCTCGCGCGACAGCACCTTCGCCATCGCCGCCACGCCCGGCCGCAGCACGTTGGAGGTGTCGAGGTTCGCCACCGGCTGCCGCACCGACGACGAGGTGATGAACAGGACCGAACCGCCGTCGCCCATCCGCGGCACCAGCGTCCGCAGCAGCCGGATCGGTCCGCCGATCAGCAACTGGAAGGCCCCCAGCCACTGGTCGTCGGTCAGGCTCAGAACTTGGCCGGGGGGTGGCCCGCCGGCGTTGACCAGCACGCCGTCGAGCCGGTCGAAGCTCGCCTCGAGGGCGGCGGCGACCGCCTCCGGCGCGCCGGGGTCGGCCATGTCGACCGCCACGGCGCGGGCGCTCGCGCCCAGCTCGGCCACCGCCCGGTCGAGCGAGGCCCGGTCGCGCGACATCAGGAGCACCTTGGCCCCCTCCGCCACCAGCACGCCGGCGATGGCGCGGCCGAGCCCCTTGCTGCCGCCGCCGACGACGAAGACGCGGTCCTTCAGTCCGAGATCCATCCAAGCTGCTCCTTCGCTGCCCTCAACTCGCGGGTTTCCGGGATCAAGGATCGGGGATCGGCTACGGCAGGTCGCGCACCCGCTCGACGAACTGGTCGATCGCGTCCTGCCCGTCGAGCGCGCCGAGCTCGAGGTCGTAGGTGCGCACCTCCCACGGCTGGAGGATGGTCAGCTCGCCCCGCTCGCGGGCGTCGAGCCGGCCGGCAGTCCAGTTGGTGCTCGGCTCGATGCCGACCACGTAGGTGCCTTCGCCGAGCATTCGCCAGATGAAATGGGCCGGCAGCTGGTTCCGGTTGAACACCTCGTAGGCCCCGAGGCCGAGCGCCCGGTTGACGATCGCCACCGGGACGCTGCCGTCCTCCTCGGCCGAGAAGTCGTGCTCGGTCACCTGCTCGACGTAGCCGGGGGTCGGCCCGTGGAAGCGGGTGTACCCCTCGACCGAGTGGGTGCCGCGCGGCCGCGGGTTGCTGAACGGCCCGACCAGCTCCGCCCCGTCGTCGAGCACCGGGAAGCCGATGTTGACGTGGTAGAGGTACATGTGCGGCGTCGGCGCGTAGCCGACGTTGGTCACCTCGTCGTGGATCAGCAGCCGCGACTCGCCGACCCGGGCCTCGACCGCCCGCCGCAGCAGCAGCTGCTCGCCGAAGACGGTCGCCTGCGTGATCTCGCCGGTCGCCCAGAGGACGCACTCGCCGTCGTCGTCCCATTCCTCGCCGTAGCCGATCAGGCGGGCCGGCAGGTAGCTGACCCGGCCGTGGAGGCCGAACGACTCGGTCACCTTCGGCGGGTAGTTGTACTGGGTGGCCGTGTCCTCGGCCATGAACAGGGCATGCTCCATGCCGCAGGTCGTCACCAGGCCGCCGCCGAAACCGCGCAGCCAGCCGAGCCCCTCCGGCTCGTAAGCCCAAGGGCCGGGGAAGCCGGCGTTCGACTCCCAGCCGAGCGCGCGACCGTTCATCGCGCAGCGGCCGACGTCCATCGCCCGGTCGACGTTGAGCTCGAACTCGAAACCGGTCCCGGTCCGGAACTCGAGGACGCGGGTGCCGCGCTCCAGCCCGTTGTCGTGGGTGACGAGCCGCACGCCCGCCACCTGCGACAGCCGCCCGACGCGCCGCATCAGCTCGCCGCGGTTCCACGTCCGGCCGAACAGTTCAGTCACGTTGGTCGCTCCTTAACGTCGCGGGATTGGGGATTGGGGATTGGGACGATCGCCCCCCAGTCCCCAATCCCCAATCCCTAGTCCCCAATCCCAACAACGCCAACCCCTTCCAGCAGCCGGTCCAGCGTCGCGAGACTGGTCGGGTCGGGGGTGGGGGCGGGCTGGCGGACGGTGGCGTGGGCGATCGCACCGCGGCGGCGGAGGATCTCCTTCCGAAGGCCGACGCCGGCCCCCGGCTGGGCCTCGAAGACCATCAGCGGCAGGTGCGCCTCGAAGGCGCGGCGGGCCCGCTCGCGGTCGCCGGCATGGTGGGCGGAGACGATCTCGGCCAGCGCCTCGGGGAAGGCGAAGCCGGTCATCGTGCCGTCGGAGCCGGCGTCCAGCTCGTGCAGCAGCGAGACGCCGCCGAGGCCGCCGAAGATCTGGTACGGCGCGCCGGCCCGCCGCAGGGCGGCGATCTTCGGCGCGGTCGGCGGCTCCTCCGCCTTCAGCACCGTGCCGGGCGGCAGCGCCTCGGCGAGGGCGACGAGGAAGTCGAGCGGCAGCCTCACCCCGCTCGAGGTCGGGTGGTCCTGAACGACGAAGGTGCCGTCGAGACCGTCCGCCACCCGCAGGAAGTGCTCGCGCAGGGCCGGGCCGGCGCTGCTGCCGGTCGGCGGCGAGACCATCACCGCCTGCGCCCCCAGCGCCAGCGCCCGCCGCGCCCGCTCGCGGGTGACCACCGTCGCCTGATGGGTCACCCCGACGGAGACCTCGAGTCGGCCGGCGGCGGCCTCGACCACGCCGGCGACCACCCGGTCGCGCTCGGCGTCGGAAAGGCGGTCGGCCTCGCCGAGGACGCCGAGGATCAGCATCCCGTCGCAGCCGGTGGCGACGCAGAACTCGACCAGCGGGGCGAGGCTCGCCTCGTCGAGCGACTCGTCCGGCAGGAAGGGGGTCGCGCTCACGTTGTGGACCCCCGCGCGCAAAACCATCGTTCCAACTCCCTCGTCATCCGGGCACGGGACGTTGCTGACGGGCATTCTAGGGCCGTTGGCTTCGGGCCGTTGGCGGGCGCTGCGTCATCGGCGTTCTGCGGCCCCCCAGCATTGCCATGCCGCATTTACGGTCATTTCGTAGGCGCGCCTCGCACGCAGCCGTTCTCCCATCGCAATCTGACAGCGGGAGGTGTCCGTTGGGAAGTGGCCGCGCCGCGTCAACCCGGGATCTTGGGGAGGACTTGGTTCCCCCCAAGATCAGTTGCTCCCCCTCTCCCATCGCCATCTGACAGGGATTGGATTCCAAGGGAACGCGGTGTTCGCGTCTCGCGGCCGGGTCCGCCGGGGCCGCCCTCACCCCCCAGCCCCCTCTCCCGCGGCGGCGGGAGAGGGGGAGAAGATGAGTCGGGGGAGGGCCAAGCCCTCCCCCCAGCCCCCGGATTGCCGCGGCGCGGCGGCTTTCCGGTCGCTTTCCCATGGAGCCCTCCCCTTGTCAGCCGCCGCCGCGGGAGAGGGGGTTGGGGCTGACACCAATTGTGCGAACGAACGCCCTCTTCACGCGCGGGGAGACCGCCGCGCTGCCTCGTCGTCCGGCCAGTCGATGGGCGAAGGTCACCCGCGCCTCTCGGCACCGCCTGCTCGAGCCGAATTCGCCCTCATGGGATGCTGACCCTCGCGATTGGTGTCACAACAAGACAGTTTGCCGGCGTTCCCCCCCGGATGCCCTCGGCACCGGAGCCGGGGGCGGCCGTTCCCGCCGCCCGGCGGCGGTCGGAGGAGCGCCCGGGAGGGCCGACGCGCCCCTCTCGGCCGCCCCCGACCGACCCGGAGGGGACGCCGGCCGCGC
>JBDHWC010000148.1:0-6372 GCA_039809985.1 Thermomicrobiales bacterium
CCGCGGTCGACCCCGCCTACACCGACATCGGCGGCGGCCTCGCCCTCGCCCGCGCCCAGCCGCTCGGCGGCGCGCGGCGGATCGTGCTCCTCTCGGACGGGGCCGAGAACGTCGGCAGCGCGCTCGACCAGGCGGCGCAGGCGGCGGCCGACGGCGTGCCGGTCGACGTGGTGCCGCTGCCGGGCGTCGGCGTCGGCGACCTGCGGATCGACGGGGCGACGATCCCCTCCTCGGCGTGGCAGGGGGAGCCGGTCTCGCTCCTCGCCAGCGTCAGCACCGGCAACGGCGGCCCGGGCCGGCTGGAGGTCTGGGTCGACGGCCGGCAGGTCGCCGCCCAGGACGTCGTCTTCCCGGCCGGGCTCAGTTCGCACGCCTTCTCGCTGACCGACCTCGGGCCGGGCTTCCACGCGGTCGAGGTCCGGGTCAGCGGCGTCCCCGGCGACGACCGCTTCGCCGAGAACGACCGGCTGCCGCTCGCCGTCGTCGTCCGCGACCGGCCGAGCCTGCTGCTGGTGACCCCGCCCGACTCCGACAGCGGCGCGCTGGCGGCCGCGCTCGGCCGGCACGGGGCGCGGGTGACCGACGTGCCGCCGTCCGAGGTGCCGTCGCGCCTCTCCGAGCTCAGCCAGTACGACGCCTTCGTCCTCGACAACATCGCCGCGCCCGCGCTGACGCTCGACCAGATGGCCGGCCTGCAGGAGGCGACGCGGACGCTCGGGCGCGGCCTCGTCGTCGTCGGCGGCACCTCGGCCTACGGGCCCGGGGCCTACGCCGGGACGGTGCTGGAGGACGTGCTGCCGGTGACGGTCCGCGTCACCGACGGGCGGCAGCGGCAGAAGGTCGCCCTCCTCCTGATCGTGGACAAGTCGGGCTCGATGAGCTACGACCCGCTCGGCTCGGTCGGCAAGATCGAGATGGCGCGGCAGGCGGTGCAGCTCGCGGCCGACTCGCTGGCGATCGGGGACGAGGTCGGCGTCATCGCCTTCAACGACCGTCAGGAATGGGTCGTGCCGATGACGGAGATCGACTCCGAGGCGACCCGGCAGGCGATCGACGCCAAGATCGCCGGCATCGCCTCCGACGGCGGCACCGAGATCCTGCCCGCCCTCGCCGCCGGCCTCGACGCCATCCGCAACGTCTCCGCCGACGTCCGCCACATCGTCCTCCTCTCCGACGGCAAGTCCCGCTCCGGCACCCGCGAGAACTACGCGCAGCTGCTGGCCGACGCCGCCAGCGACCATGTCACCGTCTCGACCATCGCGATCGGCCAGGACGCCGACACCGACCTGCTCAACTACCTCGCCGACCTCGGCGGCGGCCGCTACCACTACACCGAGAAGCCGGAGGACATCCCGACCCTCGCCCTGCAGGAGGCGCAGAGCGCCGGCAGCCAGTCGGTGATCCGCGGCCAGTTCCAGGCGGTCCAGACCGCGCCGAGCCCGATCCTCGCCGACTTCCCGCCGGGCAGGCTGCCGCTGCTCTCCGGCTACGACTTCGCGCAGGCGAAGCCGGACGCGCAGGTGATCCTGACCAGCGGCCGCGGCGACCCGGTGCTGGCGAAGTGGCAGTACGGGCTCGGCCGCGCCGTCGCCTGGACCGCCGACGACGGCGTCGACTTCGCCAGCGGCTGGACCGGCTGGGACGGCTACGCCGACTTCTGGGACGCCATGGTCCGCTGGGTCCTGCCCGACCCGGAGAACAGGCCGCTGACGGTCGACGTCGCCCGGCAGGGGCCGCAGGCGCTGATCACCGTCACCGACGCCGGCGCGAGCAGCGACACGGCCGGCCCCGCGACGACCTCGGCGACGATCACCGCGCCCGGCGGCGCGGCCCTCGCCGACCAGCCGCTGACGCAGGTCGGGCCCGGCCAGTACCAGCTCCGGGTCGACGCCCCGACCTCGGGCGCCTACCGGATCGACGTGACGCAGGAACGCAACGGCCAGACGCTGCGGGAGACGGCCGGCTTCGCGGTGCCCCCCTCCCCCGAACTGCAGCCCGCCCCGGACGGCGAGGCCCTGCTGCGCGCGATCGCCGCCCGTACGGGCGGCCGCGTCCTCTCGCTCGACGACGCGTCCGACGTCTTCATCGGCGGCGGCACCGGCGCCGCGCTGCGCGAGCTCCGCCCGGTCTGGCCGGTGCCGCTCACCCTCGCGCTGCTCGCCCTCCTCGCCGAGGTCGCCGAGCGCGGCGGTGCCGTCGCCCTCCTGCGGTCCGCGCTGCGCCGGGGGTCGCTGACTCGCGGCTAGGGCACGCGACGGTCCCGCCGCGCTTACCTGCCGCTCCCGACCGGCCGCCCCGGCACGGGGGCATCCCCTCCCCCGTTGCTGACCGGGGGAGGTCTCCTCTGGAAAGCGGCCACGCCGCGGCAATTGGGGGTCCGGGGGAGGGCTTGGCCCTCGCCCGATCAATGGCTCCCCATTCCCGCCGCCCCACAGGGGTAGGCATCTGAGTGAAAGTGGTTGTTGCACCTCGCGACCGGGCCCGCCGAGGCCGCCCTCACCCCCCAACCCCTTCTCTCGCGGCGGCCTGACCGCGGGAAGTATCCAAGGGACAGCGGTATCCGCGTCTCGCGGCCGGGCCCGCCGGGACCGCCCTCACCCCCCAACCCCCTCTCCCGCAGCGGCGGGAGAGGGGGAGAAAAAGGCTCTGGGGAGGGCCAAGCCCTCCCCCAGACCCCCGGATTGCCGCGGCGCGGCGGCTTTCCAGCCGCTTTCGAACGGACACCTCCCCCTGTCAGGCCGCCGCGGGAGAGGGGACGAACCAGACTCAAGGGAGGGCCAAGCTCTCGCCCGAACCCCCAATTCGCCGCGCCGTGGCCGCATCCCGACGGATACCTCTCCCGATCAGCCGCCGCCGCGGGCGAGGGGGCCGGGGGCCTCACGACACGACCGTTTGCCGCCCCCATGGCGGATGCCCCCGCCGTCGGGGCCGGGGCCGGCCGCTCTGGCCGACGGCGGCGGCCGACGACGCCTCCCGGCCGGCCGCCGTCCGGCTCGGCGGGGCCGCGGGACGCCCGCGCGAGGCTCCGGCGGGCCGCCGGACGGGGGAATCCCCCGCCCGCCCGGCCCCGTTCCGGCCCCGTTCTGGCCCGGTGGGGGTCGCTGCCGGACCCGTTGCCGCCCGCTTCCCACACGGTCATGGTGTGATGGGCCGGGGGGTGAGGGCCGTCCCGGCGCGTTCGACCGCGCCGTGTGAAGCCCGCTATCGAACCAATGCCTCCCCCTGTCTGCTTCCCGGTTGAGACGCGGTCGCGTCGTGCCGACCGGTGGTCGCGGAGAACGAGCGCAGCCTCCGGGCACCGGTCGGCACGGTTACGGTTCTGCCGTAATCTTCGGCCGCCCGCTATGATCTGACGGGCCGCGGCGTCGGCCGGGGCGGGAAGACGGGCGGCACCGGATGATCACGATCTGCATGGGGGGCATCGGGCGCGAGGAGCGGGAGCGCGTGCCGGCCGACGGGCTCGGCGAGCGGGTGCGGTCGGCGAAGGGCCTCGTCTGGGTCGATGTCACCGACCCGTCCCCGCAAGAGTTCGAGATCCTGGCCCGCGAGTTCGGCTACCACCCGTTGGCAATCGAGGACGCGCTCCGTCGCCACGAGCGGCCGAAGATCGACCAGTACGCCGACTACCTCTTCCTCGTCTTCTACACGATGGACCTCCGCTCCGGGCGGCCGGTGACGCAGGAGGTCAGCTTCTTCGTCGGCAAGCGCTACGTCCTGACCGTCCACCACGGGCGGCTGGCGGTGCTGGAGCAGACGGCGGCGCGCTGGGCGGCGAACGGCGACCGGGCGGAGGCGCACAGCGTCGGCTTCCTCGTCTACGCCATCCTCGACGCGATCGTCGACGACTACTTCCCGGTCGTCGACGGCATGGCCGACCGGATCGACGACCTCGAGGACGAGATTTTCTCCGGCGACGGCGAGTCGACGCAGGAGGAGATCTTCCAGATGAAGAAGGACCTGCTCGGCGTCCGCCGCGTCATCGCCCCGGAACGCGACGTCCTGAACGTGCTGATCCGCCGCGACACCCCGGTCTTCGACGAGTCGGTGACGGTCTACTTCCAGGACGTCTACGACCACCTGCTGCGGGTCACCGACTCGGTCGACACCTACCGTGACATCCTGTCGAGCGCGCTGGACGCGAACCTCTCGATGGTCTCCTACCACCTGAACGACTTGGTGAAGCGGCTGACGTCGTTCTCGATCATCCTGATGTCGGTGACGCTGGTCGCCGGCATCTACGGCATGAACTTCGTCCACATGCCGGAACTGGAGTGGCAGTTCGGCTACGCCTACTCCCTCGGCCTGATGGTGGTGATCGCCGGGGTGCTGGCCGCGGTGTTCCGGAAGATCGACTGGCTGTAGGCCCTCCCCCGCTCCTGCCGGTCCGCCGCCTGCCTTGACGAAGGTTATGTCGAGGTGCGTCCGGCATCCCCGCGATCGGTGGCAGGCCGCTGCCGGACCTCCCGGGGGACGGTGCCCGGGCCGCGTCCCTCGGCGCGGCCCGGCCGAACCTCGGCACGACACAATGCGCAGGGCGCGTGCGGGCGACCGGAGGCCGCCCGCGGGTCAGCGACTCTCGGGCGAGTCCCCGAACTGCACGGCCAGCCAGTTGGCGGCCAGTTCGGTCCAGTCGGCGATCTCGTCGTACAGGCCGTGGCTCGCCCGCGGGTACCAGACGAGGGTCGCGTGCTCGCGGGCGGCATGGGCGAGGCGCAGGGCCTCGTCGGGCGGCACCAGCAGGTCGCGACCGGCCCCCAGCACGAGGAGCGGCGCGGTCAGGCGGGCGGCGTCGGCGCGGAGCGAGAAGCCGGGGGCGAGCTGCCAGAGCCGGGCGTAGCCGCCGCAGGCACTGGCGAGCTGCGCGAGCAGCAGGGCGTTCGCGCCGTGCATCCACGGCAGCGGGTCGAACGGCGGGGTGACCGCGACGACGGCGCGGACGCGGTGGTCGGCGGCGGCGAGGCGCACCGCCGGCACCGCGCCGAGGCTGAAGCCGACGAGGCCGACCCGGTCCGGGTCGAGCCGGGCACGGTCCCGGTGGCCGGCAAGGGCGCGGCGCAGCGGGTTGACGAAGTCCGTGATGTCGGGCGTCACCTCGGTCGAGAGCGCCGCCTCGCCGGTGCCCGGCCAGTCGAGGGCGACCACCGCGAGCCCGGCGGCGAGGAAGGCCCCGGCCCAGAGGATCGTCTCCTCCTTCGCGGTGGAGGAGCCGTTGAGGAGGAGGACGACCGGGGCCGGCCCGGTCGCGGGCGCGGCGAGGAGCGCCGGCAGGTCGTGCATGCGCCACGGCACGGTCAGCGGCGAGACGACCGGGAGGGTTTCCGGCAGGGAGCGGCGGAAGATGGCGGCCGACGAGGCGCGCAGGGTCCGCAGCGACTTCGGGTCGTCGAGGGTCAGCCAGGTGGCGACGTGGTAGGCCAGCGCGGCGTGGTGCCGGGCCCAGGCGGCCTCGGCGGGATGCCCGGTGATGTCCGCCTGCCGGGCCTCGCCGAGGAACCGGTTCGCGGCCCAGGTCCATGCCTCGGTCCACTGGTCGATCGAGCGGACCCGGCCGAGCGCGGCATCGACCACGTCGGACGGCAGGCCGAGCGCGAGCAGGCGGGCGTGGTCGACCGTGAAGCGGCGGCCGCCGCCGAGCCGCAGCATCAGGTCGACGTGGCGGCGGGAGACGTGGCGCACGCCGCGCCAAGCCGGTCGTTCCCAGCGCCAGCGCTCGAGCGCCACGGGTGACGGGGTCAGCCGCGGGTCGGCCATGCGCGTTCCCGGGAACGGCGGACCGCGGCCGCGGTCGCCTCGGCCTGCTCGGGGAAGCGGCAGACGAGCGTCACCTGCTCGATCCGCAGGGTTGAGCGGCGGAGGGCGGCGACGAGCTCGCTGACGAACGCCTCGATCGTCGGGCCGGGGTCGGCGGGATGGCCGGCGAGTCCGAGGACCGGCATCGCGAGGTGGCGCAGTCGGTGCCGGTCGGCGGCGAGGAGGGCTGCGCCGGTTGCCCGTCGGACGTGCTCCTCCCGCGCCCGGTCGCCCAGTTCCTGGTGGACGACGGCGTGGACGACGGCCCGGACGCCGCGCTCGCCGAGGCCGGGGGCGTCGGTGACGACGGCGCTGCCGAGGTCGAGCGGGGCGAGGGCCATCGCCGCCCGCTCCAGTTCCGAGCCGCCGAAGGAGCGGAGGCCGGCGATGCCGGGCACGGCGGCCGCGCCCATCATGCCGCGCCGGTTGGCGGCCACCACGACCCCGTCCGCCCCTTGCGCGAACGGGTCGCCGTGGACGGTGACGATCAGGGTCCGCCCGAAGCGGACACCCGGCTCGGCCGGCGGGTTGGCGTGCTCCATCGCTCAGTCCCTCGGTCGGGGCGACAGCCCCGCGCCGTTG
>JBDHWC010000149.1:0-6342 GCA_039809985.1 Thermomicrobiales bacterium
TAGGAGGCAGCGCAGGGCGCGGCGGCCGGCCGCCCAGCGGTGGCCGAGGGCCGGCGTTCGGAAGCGTGCCGCGCGCGAGAGCTCCTCTGGCGAGAGCGGGTCGGGCTCGGCGGCGGCCCGGGGGTCGCCGCGCACGTCGATCAGCCAGAGGTCGGCGGCGGGGACGGTCACCGGGCGGGAGGGGCGGTGGGCAGGCGCGGTGTCAGCAGCAGCGTGAGGGCGAGCACGCCGACCATGGCGACGCACTGGACGAGGAGGGCCGTCGCCAGCCGGTCGGGGGTGTGGCCGACGGCGTTGAGGACCGCGCCGCCGATGCCCGAGCCGACGCCGCTGCCGAGGACACCGGCCAGTTGGAGCGAGGCGCTGGCCTCGCCCTCCTGACCGGGCGTGGCGTTCTCGAGGACGATCAGGGAGAGGGTGGCGTAGGCGAGGCCCATGCCGATCCCGGCGATCGCCCACGCCGGCGGCGAGACCCACGGCGAGACGCTCGGCCGGAAGACGGTGGCGAACAGGGCGATGCCGGTGATGAGGAGGACGAGGCCGGCGACGACCAGCGGGCGGCGGCGGCCGCCGGCGACGAGCCGGGCCTGCAGCCACGAGCCGATCGTCCAGGTGATCGTCGTCGCGGTCAGGGTGATGCCGGCGAAGGCGAGGGACTGGCCGCGGACGTCGACCAGGATCAGCGCGATGAAGGCGTCCGCGCCGAAGAAGGCGAGGTTGATCAGGGTCATCACGGCGACCGCCGCCGGCAGGCCGGGCCGGGCCCGCAGGGTGCCGGGCGGGAGGAGGGCGGCGAGGGCCGGGAGGCTGGCGGCGACGCCGACGACGACGAGCGGCAGGACGAGGAGGAGGTTGGTCTGGCTGAGGCCGGTCAGCAGCAGGGTCGCGCCGACGGCGAGCAGGGCGGCGTTGCGCAGGCGGGCCGCGCCGTTGCCCGCCGCGGCGTCGCCGCCGGGGATCGGGCGGAGGGCGGGGTAGGCGAGCGCCGCCGCGAGCAGCGGCAGCGGGATCAGCCCGAGGAAGACCCAGCGCCAGCCGAACGCCTCGCCGATCAGGCCGGCGGCGGCGGGGCCGACGAGGCCGGGGACGACCCACGCGGTCGAGAGGTAGGCGAGCATCGTCGGCTTGGCGGCCGGGGGGTAGGCGCGGCCGAGCGCGACGTAGGCGACCGCGCCGACCGCGCCCGCCCCGAACCCCTGCAGGGCGCGGCCGAGGACCAGCACCAGCATCGTCGGGGCGAAGCCGCCGACGAGGAGGCCCGCCGCGAAGAGGAGGACGCCGAAGAGGAAGGGGCGGGCCGGCCCGTCGCGGTCGGCGAGGAGGCCGGCGGCGACGATGCCGACGAGGTCGGTCAGCAGGAAGGCGGAGAAGGCCGCGCCGTAGAGGCCGAGCCCGTGCAGGTCGGCGACGGTCTCCGGCAGCACGGTGGCGACGGCGAGCGACTCGAAGGCGATGACGGAGCCGCCGAGCAGGAGGCCGGCGGTCATCGAGCGGTAGGCGGGCGACCACGGTCCGCCCTCGGGCAGCGCGTCCCGGAGCGCGTCGTCGATCGTCGGTTCGCTCGCGGTCACCCGTGCCCCCGTTCCTCGCCGGACGGCACCGCCCGGGCCGGGGGAGGGTACCACGGGGCCGGGGCCGCGCCGACAGTTTCGGCGGCTGCTGCCGCGGTGTAGAGTGGGGGCGCCAGGGGCACGGGCTCCCGGTTTCCGGTCCGGACGGCGAGGTCGCGGAAGGAGCAGGCAATGCTGCGGTACGTGGTTGCGGTGGCGATGCTGGCGCTGGTGGCGGGTCTGGCGGCCATGGGGCTGGCGACGCGGGAGGCCTCGGCCCGGGACGAGATCGTGGTGATCGAGCACGCGACGAGCGACGCGACGATCGACCTCGGGGACGAGGGGGACTCGATCGGCGACACCCTCGTCTTCGCCAACGACCTCTTCGACGCGGCCGACGCGACGAAGATCGGGACCGACCAGGGGAGCTGCGTGCGGACGGTGCCGGGCAAGGCGTGGGAGTGCACCTGGACCGCGTTCCTGCCGGACGGGCAGGTGGTGGTGCAGGGTCCGTTCTACGACGACGGCAGCGAGTCGACGCTGGCGATCATCGGCGGCACCGCCAAGTTCAACGACGCGTCTGGCGAGATGGTGCTGAGCGCCGGGCCCAACGCGAACGAGTACAAGTTCACCTACAAGATCGACGACTAGGACGCGACCGCCGCGGCGTCCCGCGGGACGTCGCGCGGACGGGCCGAGGGGGCCGGGCGCGCGCCGGGGAGTGTGGACGGAGTCCTTCCGCGGTCGTTGCGCCCGGTGCCGGACGGCGGGCGGGCCGGGCGCGGCGAGCGTGCCCGGTTCGCCGGGGCGTGCCCCGGCCGCGGCGGTCGGCCCGGCCGGTTGCCGGTGCTAGACTTTCGGCGGACGCGTCCGCATCGCCCCTGCGCACGGTGGATTCATGCCCGACGCCGGCTGGCTCGTCTCCCAGATAGGGAAGCCGCGCAACCTGCTCGACATCCTGGTCGTCACGCTGGTCATCTACTGGCTGCTGCGGGTGGCGCAGGGGACGCGTGCGACGCAGTTGATCCGCGGCATCGTGATCCTGCTGGTGGTCGCCTTCCTGCTCGGCACCACGCTGCAGCTGACGACGCTGAACTGGCTGCTGACCCAGACGTGGCCGGCGCTGGTGGTGGCCATCCCGGTGCTCTTCCAGCCGGAGCTGCGGCGGGGTCTGGAGCAGCTGGGGCAGACGGGGTGGTGGCTGCCGAGCTTCGGGCCGCGGCGGGACACCGCCGGCGAGCGGATGGTCGACGAGCTGGTGCGGGCCGCCGGCCAGCTCTCGCGCAACCGGTACGGGGCGCTGGTGGTGATCGAGCGTGAGACCGGGCTGCAGAACTTCATCGAGCGCGGGGTGCCGATCGACGCCTACCTGACGCGGCAGTTGCTGATCAACATCTTCTACCCGAACTCGCCCTTGCACGACGCGGCGGCGGTGGTCCGCGGCGACCGGATCGTGGCGGCCAGCGTGGTGCTGCCGCTGACCGACAACATCTCGGCCACCGGGCAGCTCGGGACACGGCACCGGGCCGCGATCGGGGTCAGCGAGGTCTCGGACGCGCTGGCGGTCGTCGTCTCCGAGGAGACCGGACAGATCGCGGTCGCCCACAACGGCCGCCTGATCCGCAACCTCGACCAGGAGCGGCTGCGGCGGGTGCTCCGCTCGCTGCTGAAGCTCGACCAGCCGGAGCAGGAGGGCCGGCGACTGCCCGGCTTCCTGGGACGGCTGCCGCTGCCGGGGAACGCCCCGGCCTCCGCCCCGGCCCCGACCCCGACCTCGGCCCCGGCTCGCCCGGCCCCCGCCGCCCCGGCGGCGCGCGAGGCCGAGCCGACCAAGACGACGTGAAGCCGGCCGAGCGGACGCCTCGCCCCGACGGCTGGCGGGTCCCGGCCGACGTGATCGGCCGGGTGCTGCTCTCGTTCGTGCTGGCGGTGGTGCTCTGGGCGTGGGTGACCACCCAGCGCGACCCGACCGAGACGCGGAACTTCGCCGACGTGCCGATCGTCGCGCCGCAGCTGGCCGACCCGCTGCAGATCGCCGGCGACTTCGGCAGCGTCAGCCTGCAGGTCGAGGGGCCGCGCTCGTCGCTCGACACCCTGATGCGCGGCGACCTCGAGCCACGGGTCGACGTCAGCTCCGTCAACGGGCCCGGCAGCTACACGGTGCCGGTGACGATCAACCTGCCCCCCTCGTTGCGCGCCGTGCGGATCACGCCGGCCCGGCTGCCGATCGTGGTCGACGAGACCGCGACCCGGACGGTCCACCTCGAGGTGCAGGTCGCCCCCCTGAGCGACGGCACCCGGCGCGTCTCGGGCGTCGTGCCGGACGTGTCGGAGGTGACGGTCAGCGGGCCGCGGCGGCTGGTCGACGAGGTGGCGAAGGTGGTGCTGCCGGTCGACATCGGCGACCGGACGGTGACCTACACCGACCAGTTCACGGCGGTGGCCCAGAACAAGTCGGGGCAGGCGATCCCGGAGGTCGACATCCGGCCGCGGCGGGTTTCGGCGACCGTGACGATCGAGACGCGGGGACGCAGCGTGCCGGTCCTGATCCAGACCATCGGCAACCCGGCCGACGGCTACGAGGTGGTCGACCGGGTGGCGAACCCGTCGACCGTGCTGCTCGACGGCCCGGACGACACGCTGAACGACCTCGTCTCGGTGCTGACCGAGCCGGTCAACGTCGACGGCGCGACCTCCCCGGTCAGCGCCCGGGTCGGGCTGGTCGGGCTGCCGGACGACGTGCAGGTGGTCAGCCCGCCGAGCGGGCAGGTGGTCGCGGTGGTGCAGGTCCGGCAGCGGGGGGTGACCCAGACGCTGGGCGACCTGCCGGTGCGGGTCGACAACCTCGGGCCGGGCCTCAGCGCGTCGGTCGAGCCGGGCCGGATCTCGGTCGTCGTCTTCGCCCCGGAGAACGCCTTGGCGACCATCCGGGCGAGCGACGTGACGGTGCAGGTCTCGGTCGAGGGGCTGGGGCCGGGCACCTACCAACTGCGGCCGCAGGTGGTCGTGCCGCCCGAGATGCAGTGGGTGCGGACCGACCCGACCGTGGTCGGGGTGGCGATCAGGCGGGCCGTGGCGACGCCGGTCGCGGACGACGTCGATGCCGCGCCGCCGGCCGGCGCGCCGCCGATCGCGACGACCGTCCCGGCGACCGTGGTCGGGTCGCCGGCGGCCACGCCCTGACGGCCAGGCCGCACCGGACGCGGCCCGACCGTCCTGCCGGGCCACCCGCGCGGCCGGGTCATGCCAATTGTGCGAGCGAACGCCCTCTTCGCGCACGGGGGACGGAAGCGCCGCCTCGGCGTCCGGCCCGTCGACGGGCAAAGGTCACCCACGCATCTCGGCACCGCCTGCTCGAACCGAACCCGCCCTTTTCGGACGCTAGCCCTCGCGTTTGGTATCAGTCCTCCCCGAGGCCGGTGGCGACGTTCTAGCCGCCGGGCTGGAGGGGGACGACGACGTCGCGGGAGGCGCGCAGCTCGACCGAGTTCGAGTTCGTCTCGCCGTGCATGTAGACGATCCACGGCTTGCCGTCTTTCCCGATCGCCAGCGAGGGGCGGCCGTGCTCGCCGGACTCGCCGGTGGTCGGCGAGACGACCGGGCCGACGACGCCGCTGTCCAGCGTCGCGCCGACGACGCCGACCTCGACCCGGCGGCCGGTGCCGAGATTGAAGGCGACGTAGGCGACGCCGTCGGCATTGACGGCGACGGTCGGGAAGTAGCCGAGGTTGCCCCCGGCCAGCGAGAGTTCCGGGCTCCACGCGCTCGCCCCGCGCGGCAGGAGGAGGAGCGACGGCCCGCCGTTGACGGTGTTGCTGCCGCGGTTGAGCCGGGTGGAGACGGCGACGAGGCCGCCGCGCGGGTCGGCGACGAGATCGACCAGCTGGCTGCCGACCTCACCGTTCTGCGGCTCGACGAGCGAGGCGGCCGCGGCCCAGCCGTCGGGCTTGGCGAGCGGGCGGCTGCTCCAGACGACGCGGTCGGCGCGGCGGGTGGGGTCGGCGGTGGCGCGCTGGGTGTAGGTCGACCAGATGGCGACGAGGCGGTCGCCGTCGGCGTCCATGTGCGGCCAGGCGACGTTGTCGGGGCCGTCGGCGTCGAGGCCGGTGACTTGGACCGGGGCGGACCACGCGCCGTCGACCATGTCGCTGACGAAGAGGTCGCCGTCGCCCTGCTGGGACGGCGAGACGCCGGGGGGGCTGCTGCGCTGGTCGCGCCAGATGACGTGGAGGTTGCCGGCGGCGTCGGCGGTGATGTCGGCCATCACCTGCTGGCCGGCGTTCGGCGCGGGGGCGACCGGCACCGGCTCCGACCAGGTCGCGCCGTCGGCGCTGCTGGTGTAGACGAGCGTGCTCGGCACGCCGGCGGCTTCCGAGTCGCGGGCGGAGAAGACGAGGTGGACGGCGCCCTTGGCGTCGACCACCGCCGACGGGCCGAACTGGACCGCGGCGCCCGGCAGGTGGGTGGCGGCCGACCAGAGCCCGGTCGCGGGGTCGAACCGGGCGGCGTAGAGCCGGTTGGTGCCGCTCCCCGACTCGCCGGCGCGGGCCCGGGCCGTGAAGATGGCCCACGCGCCGCCGTCGGGCGTGGTGACCAGCAACGGCGTCAGGTTGACCCACAGGGTGTAGGGGACGAGGGTGCCGTCCTCGGCGACGCGGATGCCGTCGTAACCCGGCTGGGCCGGGGTGGCGACGGCGGAGCCGGCAGCCGGGGTGCCGGCGGCCGGGGAGGCGGTCCCGTCCTGGGCGAGGGCCGGGTGGCCGGGCCGGAACGCGACGAGCCCGGCGGCCGA
>JBDHWC010000150.1:0-6268 GCA_039809985.1 Thermomicrobiales bacterium
CGTCTGTCAGGCGACGGCGCGAGCGGGGAAGCAACAGGCTCAGGGGAGGGCCGAGCCCTCCCCCGAAACCCCAACAGCCGCGGCGCGGCCGTTTCCCGGTGGGAACCCACCCCTGTCAGGCGGCAGCGGGAGAGGGGAAGATATCGGGCTGTGGGAGAGCCCGGCCCTTTCACGGACCCCCGGATAGCCGTTGAGTGGCTGCTTCCAGTCGGGTGCGCGTTCCTGTCTCTCGCCGCAGCGGGAGAGCAGGCGGAAACTGGACCAGATAAGCACGAAGTCCTCTCGCGGACCTTCCGAGTCTCACGGCGCGGCCGCTTCCCTACGGACACCTTCCCAGTCCCAAATCCCCCATCCCCCATCCCCAATCCCCAGGAATTTGCGACGATGCGCGGAGTCGGCGGGGCGGACAGGGGGCGGCGATGCGCGAGCGGGCGTCGGTGGTGATCGTCGGGGCCGGGATCGTCGGCAGCGCGGCGGCCCACCACTTGGCGCGGCTCGGCTGGCGCGACATGGTGCTGCTGGATCAGGGGCCGCTGCCGCAGGCGGGCGGCTCGACCTCGCACGCGCCGGGGATCGTCTTCCAGACCTCGGCCTCGAAGGTGCTGACCCGCTTCGCGATGGAGACGGTCGCGCTGCTCGGCGGCCTCGAGCACGAGGGGCGGCCGTGCTGGCACGGCGTCGGCAGTCTCGAGGTGGCGGAAACCCCGGCCCGCTGGGACGACCTGCGGCGGAAACTCGGCTGGGCCCGCTCGTGGGGGGTCGACGGGCGGCTGGTCGCGCCCGGCGAGGCGGCGAGGCTGCTGCCGCTGCTCGACCCGGGCCGGATTCTCGGCGCCTACCACGTGCCGACCGACGGCGTGACCAAGCCGGTCTGGGCGAGCGCGGAACTGCGGCGGTCGGCGGGCGACGCGATCGAGGTGCACGAGCGGACGCCGGTGGTCGGGATCGATGTCGAGCGGGGGCGGGTGACCGGCGTCGTGACGCCGGCAGGGAGGATCGCGACCGACCGGGTGCTGGCCTGCGGCGGGATCTGGGGGCCGCGGCTCGGGGCGATGGCGGGGGTCGCCATCCCGCTGGCGCCGGTCGAGCACCAACTGGCGTGGACGACGCCGCTGGCCGAGCTGGCGGGGGAGACGCGCGAGATCGCGCAGCCGGTGCTGCGCCATCAGGACCGGGACCTCTACTTCCGGCAGCGGCGCGACGGCTACGCGGTCGGCAGTTACGCCCACGAGCCGGTGCTGGTCGACCCCGGGGCGATCCGGCCGCACGCCGAGAGCGGCGACATGCCGGCCTCCCACCCGTTCGACGCGGCCGGGTTCGCGCCGGCGTGGCGCGACGCGGTGGCGCTCCTGCCGGCGCTCGGCGCGGTCGAGGTGGCCGAGGCGGTGAACGGCATCTTCTCCTTCACCCCGGACGGGATGCCGGTGATGGGGGAGGCGGCCGACGTCCGCGGCTTCTGGTCGGCGCAGGCGATCTGGATCACCCACGCCGGCGGCGCGGCCCGGGCGGTCGCCGAGTGGATGACCAACGGCCGGGCCGAACTCGACCTGCGGGAGTGCGACATCAACCGGTTCGAGCCGCACCAGCGGACCCCGGCCTACGTCCGCGCCCGCGGCGCGCAGCAGTACCGCGAGGTCTACGACGTCATCCACCCCTTGCAGCCGATGGACGAGCCGCGGCCGCTGCGGGTCAGCCCCTTCGCCGAGCGGCAGCGGGCGCTCGGGGCGGTGATGTTCGAGGGGCGCGGCTGGGAGCAGCCGCGCTGGCACGCCGCCAACGAGCCGCTGCTGGCGCGGTGGCCGGTCGCGTCGCGCGGCGGCTGGAACGGCCGCTTCTGGTCGCCGGTCGCCGGCGCGGAGCACATGGCGACGCGGGAGGGGGTCGCCCTCTTCGACATGTCGCCCTTGCCGAAGATCGGGGTCGAGGGGCCGGGCGCGGCGGCGTTCCTCGGCACGGTCTGCTCGGCCAAGGTCGACCGCCCGGTCGGCAGCGTCGCCTACGCCCTGCTGCTCGACGAGACGGGCGGCATCCGGAGCGACGTCACGGTGGCCCGGCTGGCCGAGGAGCGGTTCCAGCTCGGGGCGAACGGGCCGCTCGACCTCGTCTGGCTGGACCGGCACCTGCCGCGGGACGGCAGTGTCCTCCTGCGCGACCTGACCGGGTCGCTCGCCTGCCTCGGCCTCTGGGGGCCGCTGGCGCGGGAGGTGGTGGCGCGGGCCAGCGACGACGACTGGGGCGACGCCGCCTTCCCGTACTACACGGCCCGACAGCGGGCGGTCGGGGAGGTGCCGGTCACCGCGTTGCGCGTCTCGTACGTCGGCGAGTTGGGGTGGGAACTGTACGTCTCACCGGAGTACGGGCTGCGGCTCTGGGACCGGCTCTGGGCGGCGGGGGAGTCGTTGGGGATCGTCGCTGCGGGGCGGGCCGCGTTCGACACGCTGCGGCTGGAGAAGGGCTACCGCCTCTGGGGCGTCGACATGACGTCGGAGGACCGACCGGACGAGGCCGGGGTCGGCTTCGCGGTTCGGCCCGGCCAGCGGTCGTTCGTCGGGCGCGAGGCGGTGCTCGCGGCGCGGGACGCGCCGCCGACCCGGCGGCTCTGCTGCCTGACGCTCGACGTCGGCTCCGCGGTGGTGATGGGCAAGGAGCCGATCTGGGCCGGCGGCGAGGTCGTCGGCTACGTGACCAGCGCCGGGTACGGGCGGGCGGTCGACCGCAGCATCGCCTACGGCTGGCTGCCGGCCCGCCTCGCCGCGCCCGACAGCCGGGTGCAGGTCGAGTACTTCGGGGAGCGGCTCTGGGCGACCGTGCGGGAGGAGCCGCTCTGGGACCCGGAGGGACGACGCGTCCGCGGCTGCTGACGCGCGAGGAAGGGGAGGGGAGATGCCGACGACGGACGACCAACTGCTCGACACGCTGCGAGACCGGCTCTACGTGCCGGTCGTCTCCGACGTGCTCGACGGTCTCGGGTTGGTGAACCAAGCGCTCGACGAGCGGCTGCGGCCGCTCGCGCCGGAGATGCGGCTGGTCGGGCGGGCGCACACCGCGCTGACCGCCGACGTCTACCAACGGGCGGCCGAGCCGTACCGGCTTGAGATCGCCTCGGTCGACAGCCTGAAGCCGTACGACGTGATGGTCGCCTCGACCGGGCGGTCGAAGCGGACCTGCTTCTGGGGCGAACTCCTCTCGACCGCCTCGGTGGCGCGGGGCGCCACCGGCTGCCTGATCGACGGCTACGTCCGCGACGTGCTGCGGATCGTCGAGATGGGGTTCCCGGTCTTCGCCACCGGCATCCGGCCGGTCGACTCGTCGTACCGGTCGGAGGTGGTCGCCTACGGCGTGCCGGTCGAGGTCGGCGGCGTGCGGGTGACCGAGGGGGACGTCGTCTTCGGTGACTACGACGGCGTGGTGATCATCCCGCAGGCGCGCTTGGCCGAGGTGGTCGACCTCGCGCTGGCGAAGGTCGAAGGGGAGAACCACACCCGGGAGATGCTCCGGGCCGGGTCGACGCTGCGGGAGGTCTACGACAAGTTCGGCGTGCTGTAGCGGCAACCAGCGGCGTCTCGGAGGTCGGGGTGGGCCGGGCGGGACGCCCGGCCCACCCTGCGGTGCCCGAGCCGTGCCGACGGTCGGGGTCGGTGCTCAGAGTTGCTCGACCGCCACCCGGCGCACGTCGAGTTGGACGCCTTGGCTCCAGATACCGACTTGGCCGGGGGCGGCCCGCAGTTCCTCGCCGCGGGCGTTCTCGGCCTGCGCCACCAACGTGCCGTCGACCAGGAAGCGAACGTCGCCGCCGCGCAGTTCGAGCCGGTAGGTGTGCCAGTCGTTGCCCGGCGTGAACGGGGCGCGGGCGAGGGTCGGGTCCTGGTCGTAGCCGTCCGGCCAGTTCGTCGCGTCGGTGATGCGGGCCACCGGCGCTTGGCTGTCGCACGGGTAGATCGGGCCGCCGCCCCAGACCGTGCCGTTGGCGACGCCGGCGACGAGGCCGAAGCTCTGGTTGCAGAAGCCGGGGCTGATGTCGCTGACGCGCGCCTCGACCTCGATCGCGAAGTCGCCGCTGGGAGCGACGCCGGGCACGGCGAGCCACTGCTCGGCATTGCCGCCCCCGCCGACGAAGGACAACAGGCCGTCCGCGACCTGCCAACTGCCGCCGGCGAGTTGGCCGAAGGCCGCGGCGTCGGCAAAGGTGGCGAGCGGGGCGACCGGCTGCGGGGTCGCGGGGGTCGCCGCGGCAGGGGTCAGGCCGTCGTCGATGCTCGGCATGACGACGGCGACCTCGGTCGACGGCGGGGTGGCGTCGGACTGCGGCGGGGCGGCGACGGCGACGGTTTCTGGGGTTCCGGTGGTGCCGGCGGCCGATTCCGGCGCTTCGGTCGGCATCCCCTCGTCGGACACCTCGGGCGCGGGCGTGCTGAACCGGATCGCCCGCGGGGTCGGCGTCGACCGGTCGAGGGCGGCGACGGCGGTCGGCGGGGCCGGCTCCGCGGACGGAGCGGCGCCGCCGCGCCACGTCGACCAGACGGCGAGCGCGAGCAGCGCCGAGGCGACGAGCGTGGTGATCGCGGCGACCACGATCGGGTTGCGGATCAGCCTGCGGCGCGGGTCGTCCATCCGAGCCAGAACCTCCGAGCCGTCCGGTCGCCGGGGCGGGAGGCCCGGTCGCAAGGTGCGGGAATGGGGAGGGTACTGTCTCCGGGCCGGTTCGGGAAGCGGAAACGGCGTCAGCGCGGCATGCGAGGGGGGCTGTGCTACCCTCCCGGCGGGCGGCGCTCCCGGCTGCCGGGACGGTCGCCACGACCGACGTGCCGCCAAGCAGGGGACGACCACCGTGAGCGCTGCCGCCGACCGCCCCGCGCCGCCGAAGGCGATGACGATCGCCGGCTCCGACTCCGGCGGTGGCGCGGGCATCCAAGCCGACCTGAAGACCTTCGCCGCGCTCGGCTGCTACGGCACCAGCGCGGTCACCGCGGTCACCGCCCAGAACACGATGATGGTGCTGGCGGTGGCGGAAGTGCCGGAGGAAGTGGTCATCCTCCAGATCGACGGCGTGCTGGAGGACATCGGGGCCGACGCGGTGAAGACGGGGATGCTCTCCAGCGAGTCGATCGTGGTCAACGTCGCCGACCGGCTGGAGGCGTGGGGCGTCCGCAACCTCGTCGTCGACCCGGTGATGGTCGCCAAGAGCGGCGACGCGCTGCTGCAGCCGACGGCGGTGCGGGCGGTGGCGGAGAAGCTGCTGCCGCTGGCCAAGGTGGTGACGCCGAACCTGCCGGAGGCGGCGGTCCTCGCCCGTCGCGAGGTGCACGACGAGGCCGGGGCGCGGGAGGCGGCGAAGGCGATCTTCGACCTCGGGCCGAGCGTGGTGGTGGTCAAGGGCGGCCACCTGCCGGGCCGGCCGGTCGACCTGGTCTACGACGGCTCCGGCTTCGTCGAGCTCGAGGCGGAACGGGTCGAGACGGCGAACACGCACGGCACCGGCTGCACCTTCTCGGCGGCGATCACCGCCTACCTGGCGCACGGGCTGCCGACGCTGGAGGCGATCGCCGCCGCCAAGGCGTACCTGACCGGCGCGCTGCGCGCCAGCTACCAAGTCGGCGACGACCGCGGCCACTCGCCGGTCAACCACTTCTGGGCGGTGACGGTCCCCGAGGTGATGGCCCCGGAGCGGGCGTCGTGAGCCGGTCGCGCTGGGACCCGGAGCGGCTGCGGGCGGCGATGGCGGTCTACCTCGTCGCCGGCCCGGAGCAGACCGACGGCGACCTGCTGGCCGCCTGCCGGGCGGCGCTGGCGAACGGCGCGACCTGCCTGCAGCTGCGGGCGAAGGAGCTGGGGGGGCGCGACCAACTGGCCCTCGCCCTCGCGATGCGCGAACTGGCGCACGCGCACGACGCGCTCTTCGTCGTCAACGACCGGGTCGACGTGGCGGTCGCGGCGAGAGCCGACGGGGTCCACGTCGGCGTCTCGGACCTGCCGCTGGAGGCGACCCGGGCCATCGTCGGGCCGGACCTGTTCGTCGGCTACTCGCCGTACCGGCTCGACGACGTCGCGGCGGCGGCCGGGCGCGGCGCGGACTACGTCGGCCTCGGTCCGGTCTTCGCCACCGGCTCGAAGGCGGACGCCGACCCCCCGATCGGGCTCGACGGACTGGCGGTGCGAGCCCGGGCCGCCGAGGTGCCGACGGTCGGCATCGGCGGCATCACGGTCGGCAACGCGGGCGAGGTGGTGCGGGCCGGGGCGGACGGCGTGGCGGTGATCAGCGCGGTGCTGC
>JBDHWC010000151.1:0-6195 GCA_039809985.1 Thermomicrobiales bacterium
GCCGCCAGCCATCAGCCATCGGCCGCCAGCCGCTCCGCTACACTCCCTGCGGCGCGGCGGATGTCGCCGGGGCGGGCGAAGGCGGGGGCACGCGAACCATGGCGGGGCGGATGACGGGCGGGCAGGCGGTCGTGCGGGCGCTGAAGGCGCAAGGGGTGGAGACCGTCTTCGGCATCCCCGGCGTCCACACCCTCGCCCTCTACGACGCGCTGATCGACAGCGGCATCGACCACGTCCTCGGCCGCCACGAGCAGGGCGTCGGCTTCATGGCCGACGGCTACGCTCGCGCCTCCGGCAAGCCGGCGGTGGCGCTGATCATCTCCGGGCCGGGGGTCACCAACGTGGCGACCGCGGTCGGCGAGGCCTACACCGAGTCGACCCCGCTGCTGGTGGTCGCCTCGGCCGAGGAGCGGCGCTGGCTGCGCCGGATGGCCGGCAACTATCACGACATCCGCGACCAGATCGGGATCATGCGGCCGATCACCGGCTACGCGGCCGACGCCACCCACGCCGAGCAACTGCCCGGCCTCGTCGGCGAGGCGTTCCGCGCGATGCTGCACGGCCGCAGCCGCCCGGCCTACGTCGAGATCCCGAAGGACCTGCTGGAAGAGGAGGCGTCGTTCCAGATCCCGGCCGCCGCCCCGGTCGAGCGGCCCGGCCCGACGCCGGAGGCGATCGGCGCGGCGGTCGACGCCATCGCCGCCGCCAAGCGGGTGGTGATCTACGGCGGCGGCGGCGCGGTCTCCTCCGGCGCGATCGGCGGCATCACCGCGCTGGCCGAGCGGCTCGGCGCGCCGGTCGTCACCTCCCAGCTCGGCAAGGGGAGCATCGCCGAGGACCACCCCTACGCCCTCGGCAACCTCTGGGCCCGGGACAACGCGGTCGACGCCCTGATGCGGCAGGCCGACTTCGCGATCGTCCTCGGCACCAAGCTCGGCAACGCCGAGACCGAGGGGATGACGATGCCGCTGCCGGACCGGCTGCTCCGCATCGACATCGACCCGACCGAGGTCGGCCGCCACTACCCCGCCTCGCAGGCGATCATCGCCGACGCCCGCAAGACCGCCGAGGCGCTGGCCGACGCCCTCGCCGCGCGCGGCGTCGACAAGCAGGGCTGGACCCCGGCCCAGGTCGCCGAGACGAAGGCGAAGGCGCTGGAGCAGACGTGGGGGGCGGAGAACGCGCCCTACCTCGCCGCGCTGCGGCGGGCGATCCCGCGCGACGGCGTCCTCGTCGGCGACACGACGATGATGACCTACCTCGCCGCCCGCCGCTACCCGGTCTACCAGCCGCGGACGTGGCTGGTGCCGACCGGCTACCTGACGCTCGGCTTCGCCATGCCGGCGGCGCTCGGGGCGAAGGTGGCCCGGCCCGACGCGACCGTGGTGGCGATGGTCGGCGACGGCGGCTTCCAGTTCACGATGCACGAGCTGGCGACGGCGGTGCAGCACCGGCTCGGCGTGCCGATCGTGATCTTCAACGACTCGACCTACACCGCCGTGAAGATGGACCAAGCGCACCGCTTCGACCGCCGCCACCTCGCGGTCGACCTCGTCAACCCCGACTTCGTCGCCCTCGCCGCCGCCTACGGCATCCCCGGCGTCCGCGCCGAGTCGCCCGAGGCGCTGGAGGAGCAGGTCGGCCTCGCCGCCCAGCGCGACCTGCCGACGATCATCGACGTGCCGATCAGCTGGGAGTACTAGCGCGCCGAACCCCGCGGCCCCGCGCCCGCCCGACCCGCCGAGGCGAGGTCGGTCGGGCGGGCGCGGCCTAGCAGGACCGGCGTCGCCGGTGTAGTCTGACGCCGCACAACTGAAAAGCGGGCCGGGGGGGCGAGAGCGGCCCGTCGTCGCGCCATGGAGAAGGAGTCCGCGCCATGCGTCGTCTCGTCTCCCTTCTCGTCGCGTTCGTCCTCCTGCTCGCGGCCCTGCCGGCCGCGACGGCGCAGCAGGACGCCACCCCGGCGGCGATGCCGCCGCTGCCGCCCCTCTCCGCCAACGCCAGCGTCTTCGCCACCGGCCTCGACAGTCCGCGCGGCCTCGAGTTCGGCCCCGACGGCGCGCTCTACGTCGCCGAGGCGGGCACCGGCGGCTCGGTCAGCACGGTCGGCCAGTGCGAGCAGGTGCCGCCCCCGGTCGGGCCCTACACCGGCGGCACGACCGGCCGCGTCTCGAAGATCGACGCCACCGGCCAGCGGACCACCGTGGCCGAGGGTCTCCCCTCCGACCAGACCAGCGCCGCGCTCGGCAGCGAGCCGGCCGGCGTCGCCGCGGTCGCGTGGGTCGACGGCAAGCTCTTCTCCCTCGTGGCCGGCGGCGGCTGCTCCCACGGCAACCCGGCGAACCCGAACGGGGTCTACCTGATCGGGGAGGACGGCAAGCCGGTCCTCGTCGCCGACCTCACGGCGTGGGTGCGGGCCCACCCGACCAAGCAAGTCAACCCCGGTGACTTCGAGCCGGACGGCTCGCCCTACGGCATGGCCCTCGCCGGCGGCAAGCTCTACGTCGTCGAGGCGAACCACGGCGCGGTCGACGCGGTCGACCCGGCGACCGGCGCGACCAGCCGCGTCGCCGACCTCTCCGCCACCTACGGGCACTTCGTGCCGGCGTCGATCGCGGCCGGCCCCGACGGCAACCTGTACGTCGGCAACCTGACGACGCTGCCCTACCTCGACGGCAGCGCGGTCGTCGTCAAGCTCGCGCCGGACGGCACGGCCAGCACCTACGCCAAGGGCCTGACCACCGTGCTCGGGCTGGCGTGGGTCGGCAACGACCTCTACGCCCTCGAGAGCACCACCGGCAACCTCGCCCAGCCCCCCTTCGTCCACCCGGGCAGCGGCCAGGTCGTCCGCGTCGTCCCCGGCGGCACGCCGGAGACGGTCGCCACCGGCCTCAACTTCCCGACCGGGATGACGCTCGGGCCGGACGGCGCGCTCTACGTCGCGAACAACGGCTTCGGCTTCGGCCCGGCCGCGGGCAAGGGGGAGATCGTCCGCGTCACCCTGCCGACGGCCGCGACCCCGGCGCCCTGACCCGCCCGCCGCGACGCCCGGAGGGATCCCATGAACGCCGACGAAGTCTTCCGCGACGGCCACCGCGCGTTCGTGGCAACGGCCGAGTCGCTGCCGGCCGCCGCATGGGGCGCGACGGCCTTCCCCGGCGGCTGGACGGCCAAGGACCTGCTCGCCCACGTCGTCGCCTACGAGCTGCTGACCGGGGACGCCTTCGCCAGCCTCCTCGACGGCGAGGCCACCCCGACCCTCGATCGCCTCCTCGCCGACGGCGAGGGGTTCAACGCCGCCGAGGTCGAGGCCCGGCGCGACCGTTCGGCGACCGCGCTGATGGACGAGTACCGCGCCGCCCACGACCGGGCCGCCGCCCTCCTGGCCCGGGTGCCGGAGGGGCGGCGACGCCAGCCGGGGCTGCTGGCGTGGTACGGCGCCCCCTACGACCTCGAGGACCTCGTCGCCTACATGGCCTACGGCCACAAGCAGGAGCACTGCGCCCATCTCGGGATGATCCGGGACCGGCTCGCCGCCGGCCCCGCCGTCTGACCGGCGCGACACGAACCGTCGCGAGTCGTTCACCAAGGAGGCGTGCCATGTTCGGAACCATCGGCCGCGGCACGATCAAGGCAGGGCAGGAGGGGGCGCTCCGGGCGCTTCTGGCGGACTGGAAGCGGGAGATTCGCCCCCTCGTGCCGGGGGCGTTCCTCGAACTCAACGGCCACCACGCGGCCGACCCGCGGGAGATGGTGGTCGTTGCCCTCGCCCGCGACGAGGCGGCCTACCGACACCTCGCCGGGCTGCCCGAGCAGCACGCGTGGTACCTGCGCCTCGTCGACTGCCTCGAGTCGCCGCCGACGTGGGAGGACGTCCGCCTCGACATCGGCGTCAACGACTGAGGAGCCGGCCTCCGCCAGCGTCGCCGCGACGGGGGCCGCGTTCCCGCGGCGGCCGTTCCCCCGGCTCCCGCGCGGCCTCGGGCCGGGCCGGCCGGCGGCACGCGGGCCGACGCCTATTCGGGGTAGTTGAAGAACGCGACCAGTTCCGCGAACTCCTTCGCCACCTCGTCGGCGAAGGCGGGGTCGAGGTCGGCGCGCCAGCGGCCGAGCGACGCGCCGGTGCTGACGCTGGTGGCGTGGGTGTCGAACTGCGGCAGGCTGACCGCCGCCCGCTCGAGGACGGCGGCGATCGTCGCCGGCGCGGTGTCGAGGCCGAGCGGGCCGATCGTCGCCGCCAGCACCGTCGCCGGGTCGGCGACGAGGTCCTCGTAGCGGACCAGCACCGCCTGCTCCCGCCGGGCCTGCCACTCGTTCCGCAGCAGGTCGACCCCGCGTCGGATGCCGCGCATCCACTCGAGGTCGCCGGGGTAGCGGTCGCGGCCGAAGTCGCCGGTCCCCTTCCGCCGGTTGTAGGCGAGCATCGAGGTGACCATGTCGCGCGGGTCGCGGACGAGGAAGATCTCGCGCACCTCCGGGTAGAGGAGGCGGAAGAGGTGCGGCGTGTCGTCGGCGAACCCCTTCTCGGCGAAGAAGCGGGCCCCGGCGTCGCCCTGCGCCGCGGCGGCCGCGCCGTACCAGCCGTCGATGCTGCGGGTGGCGAAGTCGGCGAGGTCGTCGACGTAGGTCCCGCCCTGCCACACGTCGACCTCCGGCCACGCTTGGAAAGTGGTCGTCAGGAACGGGTTGCCGCTGACGACCGGGCCGTCCTCGGTGAACTGGGCGACGTGGCCGGTTCGCTTGGTCGGGTCGCCCGGGGCCGCGAGGGTGCGGAAGACGTGCGCCCAGTACTTGCCGCCGCGCACCTCGAACGGGTAGTTGCGGTAGGCGACCACCTCCGGGTGCTCGGCCAGCAGGCGCATCAGGAAGGTGGTGCCGGTGCGGCCGAGGCTGGTCACCAGCAGCGGGCCGAGGGTCGGGGCGCGGCGCGGGGCGAGCGGCCGGCGGCGGCCGCGGACCTCCGCCAGGCGCGCCTTCACGTCGCCGGGGAAGACGCCGCGGATCGTCGCCGCGAACTCCTCCGGCAGGTCGAGCGTGTTCAGCATCAGGCTCCAGCGGCACTGCTCCGCCCCCGGCACGCCGGGGAAGCGCTCGGCGATGTCGGGGCTCGGCAGGGTGGTCTTGGTGCCGCCGAGGATCCGCCCCTTGACGCCGACGACGACCGACTCCGGCGCGCCGCCCGGGGCGAGCGCCCAGCCGCTGACCCGGACCGCGAACGCCTCGCTGGCCGCGCCCGAGCGGGGCGACTCGACCTCGAAGCCGAGCAGGGCGTCCGCCCGCCGTCCCGCCCGCCCGAACTCCACCCGCTCGACCGCCGGCATTCCCCCTCCTCGCCGCCCCGGTCCCGGGGCCGTCCCGTCCGTCCGCCCGCGCCCGGGCCGTCGTGCGCCGGTCATGCTGCACCGGCGATGGGTGGCGCGTCCAACCGGGCGCGACGACGGCCCCGTGCCAGGCCGCATTCCGGCGCGACGGACAGGCCCGGGGAGGGGTCTGCACGATGGCGGCAGGTGCACCTCGCAGCCGGGATCGCCGGGACGGCGCTCACCCCCTCCACCCTCTCTCCCGCGGCGGCCGGCAAGGGCCGGCATTCTAACGAGGGATGGTCATGCCGCGGCAGTTCGGGGGTTCGGGGGAAGAATTGCCTCTTACCCGCCGTCACCTGACAAGGGGCCGCCGGGAAGCCGCCGCGCCGCGGCAATCCGGGGGGTGGGGGGAGGACTCGACCCTCCCTTGGGCCTGTTGCTCCCCCTCTCCCGCCGCCGCCTGACAAGGGGAGGTGCCTGATCGAGTGCGGCAGCCGCGTCTCGCGACCGGGTCCGCCGGGACCGCCCTCACCCCCCAACCCCCTCTCCCGCGGCGGCGGGAGAGGGGGAGAAACGGATTCGGGGGAGGGCCAAGCCCTCCCCGGACCCCCGGGTTTCCGCGGCGCGGCGGCTTTCCAGTCGCTTTCCAACGGATACCTACCCCTGTCAGCTTGCGATGGGAGAGGGGGTTGGGAGGTGGGGGAGTCCCCAGCGCGCCCGGCCGCGAGGTGCGGGTGCCGCTTCCCAACGAACACTCCCCCTGCCAAGCAGGAGCGGGGAGCGGCGAGTCGGGCCGGGCGCGCCGGGACCCGTCCCCCGGCTCAGGAGCCGCCGACGGTGAAGGTCGCGCTCTCGCCGAGCGCGGCGTGCGGCTGGCCCTGCTGGTCCGGGA
>JBDHWC010000152.1:0-6194 GCA_039809985.1 Thermomicrobiales bacterium
ACGGGCTGGCCGGCCCCGCCGGCACGTCCCGGACGGCCAGCCACTCCGGCGCGGTCTGGGTCCGCTCGGCGTCCGGCAGCCGGCTGGAGTCGAGCGAGATGCTGAGCGGCGTCGTGCGGACCGGCGGGACCGGGCGCAGGCTGGCGGCAGTGAGCACCAGCCCGGCCAGCAGGACGACGAGCAGCCCGGCGGCGGCGAACCAGAGCACCCGGCCGGCCAGCGACGGCTCGCGGCGCGGCGGCTCCGGCAGCGAGGCGACCGTCCCGGCCAGCAGGGCGAGCGGCACCGGCGACGGCGCGGTCGGGGAAGGGAACGGGGAAGCGGCAACCATCGGGGGGTTCCTTCCTCGGCGGTCGGGGCGGCCCCGCGCCGGGGCCGGCGGCGTCCTCCGCCGCCCTCCCATCCTGCCGCGCGGCCGGGCGCGGTCCCAGACACGATGCCCACGCAGTGGGCACGCAAGTTGGCGCGGAGTCGCATGCGGGCCGTTCCGGGACAGCGGGTGGGGTCAGAATGCCGCGCCGGACGGCGTGGCGTGCCGACGCGCCGGCGTCAGCTCACCAAGGCTCCGGAAGCGCTCCCTTGCGCCTCGGGTGCCGGGCGCGGACGGCGCGGGCGACCGCGCCGGCGGCCTCGGCCATGTCCTCGTGCTCCCAGAAGCGGAGGACGAGCCACCCCTCGGCCTCGAGCCGGGCGGTGGTGTCAGCGTCGCGGGCGCGGTTGCCGGCGATCTTGGGGCCCCAGTAGTCGGGGTTGGTGGCCGGGGCCCGGAAGTGCTCCGGGCAGCCGTGCCAGAAGCAGCCGTCGACGAAGACCGCCACCTTCGACGGCCCGAAGACGACGTCGGCCCGCCGGTTGGTCGACGGCGAGACCCGCCGGTTGACCCGGTAGCGCAGCCCCGCCGCGTGCAGCAGCCGCCGCAGTTGCAGCTCCGGGCCGGTGTCGACCGTCCGCTGTTCCTGCATCCGCTTGCGGACCGCGGGGGTGGAGGCGAAGGAGCGGTAGGTCATCGGAGTCGGGAAGTCGTGGAGTCGGGAAGTCGGGGAGAAGAGCACGGGAACGCCGAGTGTGGCGAACCGGCGTGCGGCCTCTGACGAACGAGCGACGGCACGCTTCTTCCCGACTCCACGACTTCCCGACTTCCCGACTCGCGCGCTACGCGTACTCCCCCGCCTTCAGCCGCGCGATCGCCTCGTGGGCGGCGTTGTGGCCGGGGGCGCCCATCACGCAGCCGCCGGGCCACGCCCCGGAGCCGCAGAGGTAGAGGCCGCGGACGGGGCCCTCGTACGACGAGCTGCCCGGGACCGGGCGCAGGTCGAAGGCCTGCTCCGGCACGAGCTCGCCTTGGAAAATGTGGCCGCCGGTGAGGCCGAAGCGGGCCTCGACGTCGGGCGGGGCCAGCACTTGGGCGGTGATCTCGGCGTCGGCCATGTTCGGCGCGAAGTGGGCGAAGCGCTTGAAGATGTGGCGGGTGATCTCGTCCCGCCGCTCGTCCCACGTCCCCTCGGCGAGGTCGTAGGGGAAGAACTGGGTGAAGATGCTGATCGTCTGCTTCCCCTCGGGGGCGAGGCTGCGGTCGACCGCGCTCTGGGCGTGGATGCTGAAGAAGGGCCAGTCGGCGGGGCGGCCCTGCATGGCGTCCTCGTAGGCGCGCTGCAGGTAGTCGATGCTGGGGCCGATGTGGACGCCTCCCCCCTGCCCGAGGTGGTAGCCGCGCTTGGCCAGTGCCTTGTACTCCGGCAGGCGGTCGGTGGCGAAGTTGATCTTCACCACCGGCGAGGTCATCTGGATGCTGGCGATGTCGGCCCGGTACTCGTCCGGCAGGTCCTGCGGGTCGACCAGCTTCAGGTAGGTCCGCTTCGGGTCGAGGTTGGAGAGGACGACCCGGGCGTGGAACTCCTCGCCCTGCGTGGTCACCGCGCCGCTGGCGCGGCCGCCGGCGGTGCAGATCTTGGTCACCTCGCTGTCGGGGCGGATGTCGACGCCGAGGCCGAGGGCGACGCGCTTCAGGGCTTGGGTGAAGCTCCCCATCGCGCCGCGCAGGTAGGCCCACTGGCCGCGCTTGCCGGTCGACATCCCCATCGCGTGGTAGAGCTTGACGTAGCCGGTGCCGGCGTCGCGCGGGCCGCGGAAGGTGCCGATCAGGCCGAGGGCGCAGGAGGCGGCCTGCATGATCTCCGACTCGAAGAAGTACTCGGCGCTGTCGGCGGCGGAGCCGAGGACGAACCACTTGAAGACGTGGTCGTCGCCGGGCCGGTCGAAGGCGGCGGCGAACTCGGCGAAGGAGGGCGGGTTGCGGAGGATGAACTGGTCCATCACCTCGCAGGCCCGCTCCAGCATCGCGTCGTAGACCGGGTAGGCCCGGGCGTCGCGCTCGGAGAAGCGGGCGATCTCCTTCACCAGCTCGCCCATGTCCTCCCAGAAGACGAGGCCGTCGGAGCCGTCCATCAGGGGGGCGAACGAGCGGGGCTCGCGCTTGATCATCTCGACCCCGTGGCTGAGCAGGTCGAGGTCGTTCAGGATCTTCTGCGGGGCCAGCGAGAGAACGTAGCTGCCGGTGCTGGCGATGTGGCCGGGCGCGCCGGCGATCTCCTCCGAGAAGGCCGCGCCGCCGACCTCGCGGTAGCGCTCGAGGAGTGTCACACTGAAGCCCGCACGGGCAAGGTAGCAAGCAGCGACGAGACCGTTGTGGCCGCCGCCGACGACCAGGACGTCCGAGGTGTTGGTCGGGACTGGGTACACGGCTTCCGCCTCCGGTCTGGGTGGGCGCGGCGACCGCGCGAATGGACTGGACGGGGGGAGGGTAGGGCCGCGCCGGGAGGGCGTCAATGCCGAGACCGGCGCGGGGGCCGGCCGCGACGTGGTCTAGACCGGCAACGGGGCTGTTGCGATTCTGCAATGCCGCCGCCGTCCGCTGCCACGGCGCTGTCACGGAATCGCGGCGATCCTTGCCGATGCTGAGCAGAGCAGAAGGAGCCGCCCGAGGCCGGGCCGGCGCGGAGCGCGCAGAGAAGGGGTTCGCTCGATGACCACGAACGACACGACCAGCGTCAACCGCCGCCGGGTGGCCGGGGTGCTCGGCCTGCTGGGGGCCGGCTCGGTCGTCGCCGCGGTGGCGCCGGTCGCCCACGGGGTGACCCCGGGCGTGGTCGAGGCCGCGCCGGCGGACCACGCCGCGATGGCCGGCACGGCCGGGACGGACGGCCAGACCCCGGCCAACGCGCAGAGCGACGAGATGTCCGTCGACGAGATGGACGCGCTGCACGAGGCGGGGATCAAGGCCTTCCCGGCCAAGACGGCGGGGCTCGGCGGCCAGCCGCTCGCGTTCGAGATGGACGGCGACACCAAGGTCTTCAAGCTCGTCTGCCAGAAGATCGACTGGGAGGTGACCCCCGGCAAGCTGGTCGAGGCGTGGGCCTACAACGGGGTCGTGCCGGGGCCGGAGATCCGCGTCACCGAGGGCGACAAGGTCAGGATCGTGGTCACCAACGAGAGCCTGCCGGAGAGCACCGCCGTCCACTGGCACGGTCTGATGGTGCCGAACGCGATGGACGGCGTGCCCTTCATGACCCAGCCGCCGATCAAGCCGGGGGCGACCTTCGTCTACGAGTTCCCGATCCGCGAGGGGAACGCCGGCACCCACATGTACCACTCGCACCACAACTCCGCCGTCCAGGTGACGAAGGGGCTGCTCGGGGCGTTCATCGTCGAGTCGAAGGACCCCGCCCGCCGCGCGATGTACGACAAGGAGTACACGCTGGTGCTGAACGACGGGCCGATCGGCGGCTTCAGCATCAACGGCAAGGGTTTCCCGGCGACCGAGGCCTACTTCGCCAAGAAGGGGGAGCGGATCCTCTTCCGGTTCATGAACGAAGGCCTGATGATCCACCCGATGCACCTGCACGGGATGCCGATGACGGTGATCGCCGCCGACGGCTACCTGCTGCCGCAGCCGTACATGTGCGACACGCTCAACATCGCCCCGGGGCAGCGCTTCGAGGCGATCGTCGACGCGACCGAGGTCGGGACGTGGGCCTTCCACTGCCACATCCTGAGCCACGCCGAGACGAGCCACGGGATGTTCGGGATGGTGACGGCGCTGATCGTCGAGGAGTAGACGGCTTCGGGGGGTCGAGGGACTGGGGAACCGGGGGCCGGGGGAGGGCGTCGCCTTCCCCCGGCCCCCGGGTTCTCCGGGCGGCGAGAAGGGCGGGGCGGTGACCGTTCGGCTGGTGCGCGAGCATCCCGTTGACGACGACGCGCTGAATGCGCTGCGGCGGGCGGCGTGGGAGCGGGTCGGCGATCAGGCGTGGGGGCCGGTGCTGGCGCGCGGCCTCGGCTGGGTCTGCGCGCTGGACGACGAGGGCGCGCTGGTCGGCTTCGTCAACGTGGCGTGGGACGGCGGCGTCCACGCCTTCCTGCTCGACACCACCGTGCACCCGGCGCGGCAGCGGCACGGGCTGGGCCGGGCGCTGGTGGCCGAGGGGGCGGCGATGGCCCGCGAGCGCGGCTGCGAGTGGCTCCACGTCGACCACGAGCCGGAGCTGGCCGCGTTCTATGCCGCCTGCGGCTTCGTGCCGACGCCGGCGGGGCTGATCGACCTGACGGCGCGGTCGTGATCCGGTGCCCGAACGGGGCGGGACGGCGGCGGTGCGCCGATAATCCGGGCTGCGGACCGGCGGGCGACGCGGCCCGCCGCACCGGGCGCGAAGGGGGGCAGCGAGCGTGAGGAGCACGGCGGACGCGGTGATCGTCGGCGCGGGGATCATGGGCTGCGCGATCGCCCATGCCTTGGCCGAGCGCGGGATGCGCGACGTGGTGGTGGTCGAGCGCGACCTGATCGGCCGCGGGGCGACGGCGGACGCGGCGGGCGGCGTCCGCCAGCAGTTCTCGACCGAGACGAACGTGCGGCTCGCCACCTACAGCGTCCGGGTCTGGGAGCAGTTCCGGGAGCGCTTCGGGATCGACGTCAACCTGCGGCAGCAGGGCTACCTCTTCCTCCTGAACGACCCGGCGGAGGAGCCGGCGTTCCGCGCCAACCTCGCGCTCCAGAACCGGCTGGGCGTTCCCTCGCGCTGGGTGACGCCGGCGGAGATCGCCGACCTGAACCCGTTCGTCGTGCTGGACGACGTCCTCGGCGGCACCTTCTGCCCGGAGGACGGCTGGTGCGACACCTACGGCGCGACGACCGGCTTCGCGCAGGCGGCACGGCGACTCGGGGTCGAGATCGTCGAGGAGAACCCGGCCACCGGCATTCTGGTCGAGCACGGCAAGGTGACGGGGGTCGAGACCCCTGCCGGGCGCGTCAGCACGCCGCGGGTGGTGGTCTGCGCCGGGCCGCAGACGCGGCAGGTCGGGGCGATGGCCGGGGCCGAGCTGCCGGTCGACCCCTACCGCCGGATGAGCTTCATCACCGAGCCGTTCGACGCCCTGCCGCAGAGCCTGCCGATGACGATCGACTTCAAGTCCGGCCTCTACTTCCACCCCGAGAGCCGCGGCTTCCTCTTCGGCATGGCGGACCGGGACGAGCCGAGCAGCTTCAACAAGACGGTCGACGAGGCGTGGATGCTGGCGACGGTCGAGGCGCTGGTGGCGCGCGCCCCGGCGTTCGAGGAGGCCAACATCCTGAAGGGCTGGGCGGGCTTCTACGAGGTGACGCCGGACCACAACCCGCTCCTCGGCTGGGTCGGCGAGCCGGAGGGGCTGGCGGTGGCGGCGGGCTTCAGCGGCCACGGCTTCATGCAGGGGCCGGCGATCGGCGCCTGCCTCTCCGAGCTGATCCTCGACGGGGCGGCGCGGACGGTCGACATCACGCCGTTCCGCCCGTCGCGCTTCGCCGAGGGCGCGCCGGCGCAAGAGCACAACGTGATCTGAGGCACCCCCGGCGGGGTCCCTGACGGGGGGAAGTGCCCGATCGACAGCGGTGTCCGCATGTCGTTGCCAGGTCCGCCGGAACCGCCCTCACCCCTCAGCCCCCGTTCCCGCGGCGGCCTGACAGGGATAAGCATCCGTCGGGAAGCGGCCGGCCGCGGCGATTGGGGGTGCGGGGGAGGGCTTGGCCCTCCCCTGATTCAGTTGCTCCCCCTCTCCCGCCGCCTGACAGGGGTAGGTATCCGTTGGGAAGCGACCGGAGAGCCGCCGCGCAGCGGCAATCCGGGGGTTCGGGGGAGGGCTTGGCCCTCCCCCGACTCAATTTC
>JBDHWC010000153.1:0-6136 GCA_039809985.1 Thermomicrobiales bacterium
GGCCGGGCAGCGGCCGCGGCCACCGAGGCCGCCCGCCCGGCCGGGCCCGCCCGGCCACGCCATGCTGCGCTACACCCTGCGCCGCCTGATCCTCGTGGTGCCCGTCCTGATCGGGATCATGACGGTGGTCTTCATCCTGCTGCAGCTGATCCCCGGCGACCCGGCGGTGGCGCTGGCGGGGGAGAAGGCGAGCGCGGCGCAGGTGGAGGCGGCGCGGCGGACGTTCGGCCTCGACCGGCCGCTGCCGGTGCGCTACGCCGCCTTCCTGAAGTCGGCGGCGACGCTCGACTTCGGCATCTCGCTGCGGACCCGGCAGCCGGTGGCGGGGGAGCTGCGGCAGTTCTTCGGGGCGACGATGGAGTTGTCGATCGCGGCGCTGGTGATCGCGCTGCTGGTCGGCATCCCGGTCGGGGTGCTGGCTGCCACCCACCGCGGGCAGCTGCTCGACTACGGCAGCATGATGCTGGCGCTGGTCGGGATCAGCACGCCGGTCTTCTGGGCCGGGATCGTGGCGATCTACCTGCTCAGCTTCCGGCTCGGGATCTTCCCGATCGGCGGCATCATCAGCAGCGAGATCGAGGTGCGGCACATCACCTACGGCTACGTCACCGACAGCCTGCTGACCGGCAACGGGCCCGCCTTCTGGTCGAGCCTGCACCACCTCGCGCTGCCGGCGCTGGTGCTCTCGACCATCCCGATGGCGATCGTCGCCCGGCTGACCCGCTCCAGCATGCTGGAGGTGCTGGGGCAGGACTACCTGCGGACGGCGCGGGCGAAGGGGCTGCGGGAGCGGGCGGTGGTGGTCGGCCACGCCCTGAAGAACGCCCTGATCCCGATCGTGACCGCGGTCGGCCTGCAGTTCGGCGGGCTGATTTCCGGCGCGTTCCTGACCGAGACCGTCTTCGGCCGGCCGGGGCTGGGCCGCTACGTGGTGCAGGCGATCACCGCCCGCGACTACCCGGTGATCCAGGCGACGGTGATGATCACCGCCGTCGCCTTCGTCCTCATCAACCTGCTCGTCGACCTGCTCTACGCGGCGATCGACCCGCGGATCACCTATGACTAGCGCCGGGGAGGCGCGCCCGGCCGCGCCGGCCCGCGAGGGCCAGCCGCCCGCGACGGCCGCGGCCGCCCCGGCCCTCGCCGACGCCGCGGGCGGGCCGCTGACGGCCGGCAAGCCGTCGGCCGGGCTCTGGCGCGACGCGTTCCGCCGGCTGCGGCGCGACCGGGCGGCGATGGGCGGCCTCGTCGTCCTGCTGCTGCTGGTGGCCGTCGCCGTCGCCGCGCCGCACATCGCCCCGTACGACCCGAACAAGCAGTCGTTCATCCAGAAGCTGAAGCCGCCGAGCGCGGCCCACTGGCTCGGCACCGACGAGTTCGGACGGGACATCCTGAGCCGGCTGCTGGTCGGCAGTCGGGTGGCGCTGGCGGTCGGGATCGTGCCGGTGGCGATCGCGCTGACGCTGGGGGTGACGGTCGGGCTGGTCGCCGGCTACTACGGCGGCGTGACCGACGCGGTGGCGATGCGGGTGATCGACGTCATCCTCGCCTTCCCGTGGCTGCTGCTGGCGATCGGGATCATGGCGATCCTCGGGCCGGGCGTGAAGAACGTGATCATCGCGGTCGCGATCGTCTACATCCCCGCCTTCGCCCGCATCGTGCGCGGCTCGGTGCTGGCGGTGAAGGAGCAGGAGTTCGTCGAGGCGGCGCGGGCGGCGGGCCTGCCGGACCGGCAGGTGATGACCCGGCACGTCCTCGCCAACGCCTGGGCCCCGATCATCGTGCTGGCGACGCTGTCGATCGGGCAGGCGGTCATCTACGCCGCCGGGCTCAGCTTCATCGGCCTCGGCACCCAGCCGCCGAACGCCGACTGGGGGGTGATGCTCGCCTCCGGCCGCGAGTACCTGCGGCAGGCGCCGTGGATGGGCTTCTTCCCGGGGCTGGCGATCCTCGTCACCGTGCTCGCCTTCAACCTCTTCGGCGACGGGCTGCGCGACGCGCTCGACCCGCGCCTGCGATGATGCCGCCGACAGGCGGCGCGGGACGGGGCCGGCCCGGGGGGGCCGGGGCCGCGCCGCGCCCGGCGAGCCACAGGGGGTGTCACGCATGAGCCCGGACCCGACCTTCCCGCGCGACGACGCCGACGCCATCGACGCCATCGAACTGCCGGCGCCCGGCACGGTCCGGCGCGGCCACCTCCGCTTCTCCAGCCCGATGCTGGCCGACTGGGCGTGGCCCTACACGGTGGTCCGCGGCGCGGCCGACGGGCCGCGGGTCGCGCTCACCTCCGGCGTCCACCCGGCGGAGTACCCGGCGATCGAGGCGAACATCCGGTTCACCCGGGCGCTCGACCCGGCGACGCTGCGGGGGACGGTGGTCTCGGTGCCGCTGGTCGACGTTCCGGCGTTCCTCGCCCGATCGCCGTTCGTCTGCCCGATCGACGGCAAGAACCCGAACCGGTTCTTCCCCGGCGACCCGAACGGGACGTTCACCGAGGTGATGGACGACGCCGTCTTCCGGGCGGTGGTCGCGCCGTCGGACGCGCTGATCGACCTGCACGGCGGCGACATGGTGGAGGACCTCTTCCCGTTCACGATCTACAGCGGGCTGGGCGACGAACGGACGATGGCGGCCTCGCGCGCGCTCGGCGCGGCGTTCGGCCTGCCGTACCTCGTCAAGTCGACGCCGGCCCCGGGCGCGATCGCGGGGACGAGCAGCCACGCCGGCGCGGCGGCCGGGATCCCGAGCGTGATCGTCGAGGCGGGGGGCTGCGGGCTGCTGACGGAGCCCGAGGTCCGGATGCTGCTGGACGGCTTGCACAACGCGCTGCGCCACCTCGGAATGCTGCCGGGGGAGGTGGTGGCGCACGACCCGATCGAGACGCCGCGCTTCTCGTGGCTGAACTCGCCGGCGGAGGGGATGTGGTACCCGAGCGTGAAGGTCGGCGAGGCGGTCCGCGAGGGGCAGCGGCTCGGCTGGGTCGGCAACATCTGGGGCGACCGGCTCGGCGAGATCCTCTCACCGCACGACGGAGCGGTCCTCTTCATCACCAGCTCACCGGCGATGAAGGAGAACGGCCTCTGCATCGCGGTGGCGGGAGCCTAGCCAGGACTCCCTCACCCCCCGGCCCCCTCTCCCGCGGCGGCGGGAGAGGGGGAGCGCATGAATCGGGGGAGGGCCAAGCCCTCCCCCGGACCCCCGGATTGCCGCGGCGCGGCCGCTTTCCCGTCGCTTTCCAACAGATACCTCCCCCTGTCAGATGGCGATGGGAGAGGGGGAGCACGTGCGCCGGGAGAGGGCCAAGCCCTCTCCCGGACCCCCGGGTTGCCGCGGCGCGGCCGCTTCCCGACGAACACCCCCTATGTCAGCCATGGCGATGGGAGCGGGGATGAAACCCGCGGGGGAGGGCCGAGCCCTCCCCCCCGCGGCCCGGGGCCCCGCGGTGCCGTGGGATGCCTCCTCGTGTCAGATCGCCGTGGGAGCGGGGCGGTGAGGGGCCCCGCCCCGCTCCGTGCGTCAACCTGCCGGCAGGTCCTCGCAGGCGATGCCGTCCTTGTCGCCGTCGAGGCCGGAGACGGCGGGGTTGGTCGCGCCGCCGTAGGTCTCGAAGACCGCCTGCGCGTCCTGCTGGGTGGCGAAGTTGGAACAAACGAGACGGTTGCCGCTCGGGGCGGTGGTGGCGCGGGGGCCGCTGCTGGCCGCCTTGGCCGGCGTCGGCTCGCTCGCCACCGCGCCGGTGCCGCCGCCGACTGCCTGGCCCTGCGGCACGCCGAGGGCGACGTCGACGACGGAGATGTCGCCCTGGCTGTCGAAGAACTGCGAGACGGTCAGGTCGCCGGGGTTGCCGTAGAGGCCGAGGCGCTGCATGGCGTCGGCGGAGAAGGCGCGGGCCAGCGTGGCGCTGTGGCAGAGGCGGACGATCGCCTCGGCGGTGGTGGTGGCGTCCGCCTTGTCGCAGGTGGCGTCGCTGGGGAGGACGGCGCGGACCCGGGCGTCGGCGGTGGAGGGCGACCAGTCCTTGTCGTCCCAGTCGGTCAGCGGCTGGTGGTCCATCCGGTCGGCGGCCATCACGATCTCGAACGCCTTGTTGTCGGAGAAGGCGACGTTGTAGACGCCGAAACCGCTGATCAGGTACGAGGCGATGTCCGGCAGCTTGGAGTTCGCCGGGTCGGGCGCGCCGTAGGCCTTGTCGAAGGTGCTGCGGGCGTTGCCGACGTTCGGCGCGTCGGCCCCGGTGGCGGCCGAGGCGGGGGCCTTGACGCCCGCGGCCGACTTCGGGGTGGCGGTCGGGTCGGCCTTCCGCGCTTGGGCGGTGGCCGTCTTCGCGGCCCGGGCGTCCGACGTCGCCTGCGCGTCGGCGGCGGCGGTCTTGGCCGCCTTGGCGGCGGCGGTGGCGGTGCGCCGGGCGGCCGAGGTGGCGGTCGCCTTCGCCGCGCTCAGGGTGGGGGTCGCGGCCCCCGCCCGCGACGGCGCCTCGGCGACGATTGCGACCAGCAAGAGGCCCGCGAGCCAGAGCCCGAGCCAACGTCCCATCCTCGTTCCCTTCCGCTCCCCGTCGTCGTGCTGTTGTTCATGGATTCGTGCTCGGGCCATTCTGCCGCATCGGGACGGAACGTGGCGAGGCGGGCGAGCCGCGGGCGGGACGGGCGGCGGGGGCGCCGCCCCCGCCGCCGTCGCGCCGGTCAGGCGGCCTCGGCTAGGTGCCGCAGACGAGGACGCACTCGCCGCCGCTCCAGCAGAACCTGCCGTCGGAGCAGCTGCCGGGGTCCTCGCCGTCGCAGGTCGGCGGGTCGCCGGGGCCGAACTGGCCGCAGGCGTAGATGTCGCTGCTGCCCTCGATCTGCATGCAGTTGCATGCGCCGCCGCAGTCGGACGGCTCCTCGCAGAGCTTGACGCATTCCCCGTTGTGGCCGATCGGGGTCCAGCCAGTGGCACAAACACAGGCATGGCCCTGGCAGACCTCGTGCGCGCCGCACGGGGGCGAGCAGGGGGAGACGCAGTCGCCGTCGACGCAGACGGTGCCGTCCGGGCAGGGCGGGTGCGTGGCATTCGGCAGGGTGGTGCCGCAGGAGACGACCGCCGTGGCGATCTGCGCGTCGGAGGCGTTCGAGCCGCGGAGGTCGGCCTGCCTCAGGTTGGCCCCGGTCAGGTCGGCCCCGCCCAGGTTCGTGCCGCGCAGGCTCGCGCCCTGCAGGTTGGCGTCGGCGAGACAGGCGCTGCCGAGGTTCGCGCCGGCGAGGTTCATTCCGGTCATCGTCGCGCCGGCGAAACTGGCCCGGTTGGCCGCGCCGCCGTTCAGGCTGAGCCCGGCGAGGTCCGCCCCGGCGTAGTCGCACGAGCGGACGGAGGCCGCCCGCTTCACCTGCGACACCGCGCACGTCTTGCTGCCGGCCTCTTGGCAGACGGCGCTCTCCGCCGTGGGGGCGACGCCCCCGCGCTTCGACCCTCGACGCCCGCGCCGCTTGGCATCTGTGCCGGCGAGGGCGAGCCCGGTCGCGCCGCCGAGCAGGCCGAGCGCGCCCCGGCGCGTGCGGCGATGCCCCAGCGTGCGGGCAAGTTCGTCGAATCGGTTCGCGTCCAAGACGTGCTCCCTCGCGATTCCGGCGTTGCCTTGCCGGGGCCGATGGTAGCAAACTCCGGGCCCGCTTCCCGCCGCCACGATTCCCGGCCCAGTGCCTCGCCGCTCTTCTCCGGCGCGCCGCGGGAGTCGCCAGGCCGATGGGCGGACCGGGCGCGACCGGGGGCCGACGCGAGGCCCGGGTCGGCGGTCCCGCCCGGACGCGCGGGCAGTGGCGCAGGGTTGCGGGGAAGGGGGGCATCTCCTAGCATCCGGGGACGCGAGCGGTGCCGAGCACGGCAGCCGCCCCCAAAGGCCGCCGGCGACATGGCGCGCCGGTCTCGCCGGGAGGTGTCCGACATGACCACCAGCGACCGTCGACGGCAGCGGCGCGTTAAGGGCACGCCGGTGCGCGTCGCCGCCCTCCTCTTCCTGCTGCTCGGGATGCTGCCGGCCGGGGTGCTCGCGGCCCAGCCGACCACCGCCGGCGAGGCCCAGGTGGTCGCCCAAGGGGCGGCCGAGGTGCCGGCTGGGCCGGTGGCCTGGCGCGTCCGCGAGCCGCAGGCCGCGCCCGGGGAC
>JBDHWC010000154.1:0-6129 GCA_039809985.1 Thermomicrobiales bacterium
AGGATCGCGCCGGAGGCGCGGTTGACCCAGACGAGGCGGGCGGGGGTGAGCGCGCCGCGGGCGAGGGAGACGGCGCTGCTGAGGGCGAGCCACCAGAGGGCGGAGCCGAGGAAGACGCCGAGGACGAGGAGGGCGGCGTCGGCGGGGCCGCTGCCGGCGGCGAGGCCGAGGCCGGCGAAGACGGCGACGAAGGAGAGGATCGTGGCCGGGTTGGTCAGGGTGAGGGCGAGGGTGGAGGCCCACGCCCCGAGCAGGCCGGAGCCGGCCGCCGCCGCGGCCCGGCTGGCGGGGACGGCCCGCCACGTCCGGACGCCGAGCCAGAGGAGGAAGAGGCCGCCGACGACGCGGACGGCGTCCTGCGCCCCGACGAGGGCGGCCGAGAGGCCGGTGAGGCCGAGGGCGGCGACCGCGCCGTAGGCGGCGTCGGCGGTGGCCGCGCCGAGGCCGGAGACGAAGCCGACGAGGCGGCCCTCGGCGAGGGTGCGGCGGATGCAGAGGACGCCGATCGGACCGACCGGGGCGGCGACGGCGAGCCCGACCAGCAGGCCGCGGGGGAAGAGGTCGAAATCGGTCACGCTGGGCTGGCGGCCGACGGCTGACGGCTGGCGGCGGGTTCCGACGGGTCGGTCAGGTCGAGAGCGGCGGTCTCCTTGGGCGAGGAGAGGGCGAGCTGGGTCTCGGTGCGGGCGACGCCGGGCAGCGTCTTCAGCCAGGCGAGGAACTGCTCGAGGGCCGCGGTGTCGCGGAGCCGGGCCTTGAGCAGGTAGGAGGCCGGGCCGGTGACGTGGTGCGCCTCCTGGACGGCGGGGTTGGCGCGGACGGCGGCGACGAAGCCGGGTTCGGCGGCGGGGCGGTCGAGGGCAACCTGGACGAAGGCGCAGACGTCGAGACCGACGCAGCGGGCGTCGACGACGGCGGCGCAGCGGACGAGGACGCCGCGTTCGTGCAGGCGGCGAACACGGTCGTTGGCGGCGGAGGAGGAGAGGCCGACGCGCGCGCCGAGGTCGGCGCTGGTGCGCCGGCAGTCGGCTTGGAGGAGGGCGAGCAGGGCGCGGTCGGTCTGGTCGAGCAACATGGTCCCTCCGGTCCTGACCTCAGGATACCTGATGATGTCCGGCAAGACCAATCTCTGGCCGGACATCTACCTGCCCATCAGTGCTTCCGCCGGACGAACACCGTCGGTGGGCGCGGTGTATCATGGGAGGCGACGAGTCCAGACCTCTCACCGCCTCGAGGCCGGCCGACCATGCGTCCTCTCTACGCCACCCGCCTGACCGTCTTCGTTGCCCCCGGACGGCAGAACGAGCACGACCGACTGGCCGCGCTGGCCCGGGCCCAGATCGAGCACGAAGCGGGGGCGCAGGCGTGGCAGGGGGCGGTCGCCTGGGCGTGCCCGCTGCCGTTGCAGCCGGACGAGCAGGGCCGCTTCGCCGGGCCGGAGCGCCACTGCCACGGGGAGTTCGCCGTGGCCCGGGCCGACGGGGCGCGGTCGTGGCGGGGGGTGGTGACGCGCCCGCTCGCGGCGACGGCGGGCGTACCGCCGGGCCTGCTGTTGCGAACCGAGGTTCAGGTCCGCTCGGGTGGGCCGAAGAGCGTGGTGACGACCCGCCAGCTGCTGGGGGCGGTCGACGGCGGGGCGGTGCCGCGCGGCCTGAGCGTGCCGCCGCCGGCGCTGGCGGCCGAGGTGCTGGCGGCGGGGGTCGCGGCCGAGGCGGCGGTGATCGCGGGGCGGCGGCTGCTCGGGCCGGGGGCGATGTCGGTCGGCGAGGCGAACGTCGAGGACGGGCTGGTCGCGCCGGCGAAGGCCGCAGGACGGGAGATCCCGCTGGTGGTCGTGTCGCGGACACCGGACGAGCGCCTGTTGGTCGACCCGGACGCGCTGGCGCGGGCGTTGGTCGGGCTGGCGCAGGTGGTCGTGCTGCGGGACTTCGCGACCGCCTTCCGGCTGACGGAGCAGATGTCGGGCGGGAAGGCGTGGTCGGTGTTCCTCGGGGCGGTGCGGGTCTACGAGCCGGGGCTGGACGTCGAGGCCCAGAGTCCGTTCCAGCACCAACTGTTCCTGCCGCAGGAGCTTGAGCAGGCGGGTCGGGCGGAGCGGTTGCCGGACCTGCTGCGGGGCGAGTTCGCCGAGCGGGCGGCGGCGGCGATCGGTCCCGACACCGAAGCGCTGGAGATCGAGCAGGCGGCGGCCCGGGCCGAGGAGGCGGCCCGGGCCGAGGCGACGACGCGGGCGCTGGCCGCGCTGCGGCAGGCTCCGGTCGAGCGGGGGGCCAGGCCGGCGGCCGCGCCCGGCGCGGCGGCGCTCGAGGCGGCGCTGGAGCGCGAGCGCGCGGTGCGGGAGCGGCACCAGCAGGAGGCGACCGCCCGGATCCGGGAACTGGAGGCCGAGCTCGCCAGCGCCGGGCAGCGCGCGGAGGAGTACCGGGCGCTGCTGGCCGTGGCCGACGAGGAGGCCAAGGAACTCGGGCAGCTCGTGGCGGACTTGGAGGCCACGGTCATCCACCTGAGCGAGGGTGGGCAGGTGCGTCGTCGGCCGGTCGAGGATGACCCGCCGGGGATCGGTTCGCTGGAGGAGCTGCTGGACTACGCGGCGCAGCATTGGCACCCGGACGCGGTCGTCTTCCACGATCGGGCGTACCGGTCGGCCCGGAACCACCGGTTCAACGGCAACCTCGAGGCGGCAGAAGACCTGCTGTGGGCGGTCTGCGAGGTCGCCGCGGCCTACCACGACCGAACGGAGCTGCCGGGCGGCTTCCTGAAGGCGTTCGTGGACGCCGGGCAGCCGCGATTCCAGAGCGGGAGCTCGATCACCGCGGTGACGATGTACCAGGACGACTACGAGCTGCGGCACGACCACGAGGACGGCCGGGGCGCGGTGGCAGTGCTGATGGGGCCGCACGTCGGCTTCGGGTCGGGGACGGGCAACACGTCGCTGAAGGTCTACTGGTACGTGGACGAGGTCAACCGCCGGTTCGTGGTCGGCCACGTTGGCGACCACCTCCCGATCCCGACCTACCGGTAGGCCGCTCCGCAAGGACGGGACCCGCGGGCGTCAGCGGGCGACGAAACCGCCGTCGACGGCGATCGCCTCGCCCGTGACGAAGGAGGCGGCGTCGGAGCAGAGCCAGACGGCGAGGGCGGCGACCTCCTCGGGTCGGCCGAGGCGGCCGACGGGCTGCATGGCGGTCATCGCGGCAACGGCCTCGGGGCTGCCGCCGGTGAAACGGTCGACCATCGCGGTCTGGATGACGCCGGGGCAGACGGCGTTGACGCGGACGCCGCCGGTGGCGTAGTCGAGGGCGGCGGCCTTGGTCAGGCCGACCACGCCGTGCTTGCTGGCGGTGTAGGCGGGGATGCCGCCGAAGCCGACGAGACCGGCGACCGAGGCGCAGTTGACGATCGCGCCGCTGCCGCCCCGGAGCATCGCCGGGATCTCGGCCCGCAGGCAGAGGAACGTGCCGGTCAGGTTGACGGCGATCACCCGGTGCCAGTTCTCGAGCGTGCAGTCGGCGAGCGGGGCGGTGTCCCCCTCGATGCCGGCGTTGTTGAAGGCGCAGTCGAGCCGGCCCCACGCGGCGAGGGCGGCCCCGACCATCGCCGCGGCCTGCGCCGGGTCGGCGACGTCGGTGTGGGAGGCGAGCGCCTCGCCCCCGGCGGCGCGGACGAGGTCGACCGTCTCCGCCAAGCGCTCCGGCTCGAGGCCGGCGACGAGGACGCGCGCGCCCTCGCGGGCGAAGGCGAGGGCGGCGGCGCGGCCGATGCCGGTGCCCGCGCCGGTGACGATGGCGACCTTGCCGTCGAGGGTGCCCATGGGGATCTCTCTCCTGAGTCGGGGAGTCGGGGAGTCGAGAAATCGGGGAGTCGGGGTCGTTGGGGAGAGCGTGGCACGGGGGGTGTGGCAGGGGCGACGCACGGGCGGGGGTGGGCGTGGCAATCGCGCAACAGGGCGGGGAACGCGACGGAGGGGAGGGCGGCTGCCCTCCCCTCCGGGTTGCGTTGCTCGATCGAGGGAGCGTGCTACTCCATCATCCACTCGCAGGAAATGCCGTCCCAGTCGGGGTCGAGGCTGTTGACGACGGCGGGGTCGCCATCGACGCCGCCCTGGGCCTCGTAGGCGGTCTGGGCGTCGTACCACGTGGCGTAGTCGTCGCAGGTGGCGACCTGCTGCGTGGGGGCCTGGGCGTCGCCGCCGTCGGCCGAGCCGGAGTCGGTCGAGCCGCTGCCCCCGCCGGAGTCGGAGCTGAGGTTGCCGCTGCCGGTGACGACGGTGTTGCCGTTGCCGTCGTCGCTGGCGTTGTAGGTGATGGTGCCGTCGTTGCCGGAGGCGGTGGCGACGCCGGAGGTGCCGGTGTTGCCGGTGGCGACGGGCGCCCCGCCGCTGCTCGGCGGCGGCGAGACCGCGTTGTCGCCGGAGCTGTCGACGGTGGAGGAGCTGGTCGGGGCGTTGATGGTGGTGTTGGTGTTGGTCAGGTTGAGGTCGCCGAGGACGATCGGCGGCGGGGCGGCGTCGGCGGTGGAGTTGCCGCCGTTGGAGTTCTGGGTGCTGTCGGTGGTGCCGCCGTTCTTGGAGGCCTTCTGCGCCTTGCGGGCGGCCTTGGCGGCGCTCGGGTTGGTGGCGGAGACGGCGTCGGCCGGGTTGGCGGACTGCTGGTAGGCGAGGACGTTGGCGTCGCCGGTGCCGTCGGCGGGGGCCGGGGCGGCGTCGGTCAGCGGGCTGGGGCCGCCGAAGTCGGCGGTCCAGTACCAGCCGTACTGGGTGCCGTCGGCGTAGGCGCGGCCGATGCCGACCTGGCTGAAGTTCGGGTTGCGGAGCATCGCGTCGTGGCCGGGGCTGTTCTCCCAGGAGACGAGGGTGTCGGCGGGGTTCTCCATGCCGGCGGCGATGTTCTCGCCCCACGGGGAGGCCTGGAAGCCGTGGGCGCGGATGTTGTCGCCCGGGGACTCGCCGTTGGCGAGGGTGTGGGCGAAGTAGTTGTTGGCGGCCATGTCGTCGCTGTGGAACTGGGCCGCGGCGGCGAGCTGGTCGTTCATCGTCAGCGGCCCGAGGCCGTTGTCGGCGCGGTACTGGTTGATCAGGCCGAGGAGCTGCCACGAGGCGTCGTCGGCGGCCCCGGCGACCTGCGCGGCGGGGGCGGCGAGGCCCAGCGCCAGCAGGAGCGCCACGAAAAGCGTCGCGAGTCGGTTCATCGGTCCCTCCCTCCCTGCCCGCGGCGGCCGCGGGGGCCGCGCCCGGGGGCACGGGCAGGCGTCTCGCGCCGGCGCGGGCCGGCGGTCGCGGTTGTCCCTTCCGACCTTACGCCCCCTGCGCGGGCGCGGATGCATGCGGCCCCGACATCGGGACCATCCGCGGCCCGGCCGGGGCGGGGGTCGATGGTCCCCGCCGCGGCGGCCGGTCTTCCCAACCGGCCACGTCTCTGATACGTTGGGGACCACCTCGCGGTTTCGCCGGATTGGGGCGGCACGGGACCGACGGGGGTCGCAGGCGCGGCGTTCTCGCCCCGCGACGGCCGGAAGGGAACCGGTCGGGACGGTGGCAGCCGCGTCGAGGCGGCGTGGTCGGCGGCGCGGATGGGTGCCGTCGGTCACTGGTCGCGGTCAGGCTCGGGCGCACGCCCGACGGGCGGCGACGCCTTCCGGGAAGGGGAGGGCTCCGGGGCAGCGCGACCTCTGAGGGAGGGTCTCGATGCCGGTTCCGAGGCTGCGGCGAACGGGGTGGGCCCGTCTCGCCGGCACGCTGGTTCTCGCGGCGACCGTGGCGGTCGCCATTCCCGCGCCAACGGTTCTCGCGCAGGACGCGCCCGCCCCCGGCGGGCCGGCGGTCGTGGCCAACAGCGGCGGCAACACCGTGCTGCTGCGCGACGCCGCCTCGTCGGAGGGCGGGATCCTGACGGCGTACCCGGAGGGGACGCCGCTGACGGTGCTCGACGGCCCGATCTGGGACGCCGACGGGCAGGCGTGGTACCAAGTCGCGGCCGACGGCGCCAGCGGCTACATGCAGGGTGCCTACCTCGCGGCCGACGCCGCTCCCACCGACGCGGCCCCCGCCGACGCGGCGGCCGACCCGAGCGACGTCGATGCGCCGAGCGACGCCACCGCCGACGCCGCGCCGACCGACGGCGCGACCGACCC
>JBDHWC010000155.1:0-6104 GCA_039809985.1 Thermomicrobiales bacterium
GCTATCGGGCACTCGCCTTCCGCCGCGTCCCGGTCGCCCGCACGGGGGACCCGGTGCCGGTGCACGAGCACCGGCGGGCCACCGGCGGCACCGCCGAGGCGGCGCTGCGCCGGGTGCTGGCCTCCGTGCTGGAGCGGACCGCCGCCGACGCGCCGCCGGCCGGGGGCGGGGGCGTCACTCCAGCTTGAAGGTGCGGAAGGCCTCGACGTACTCGCCGTGGCCGGGGAAGCGGGCGGCGGACTCCCGCGCCCAGCCGCGGATCGCCTCGTCCGGGTCCCAGTCGCCGAGCTGGCACTTGTGCGCCCGCAGCGCCGCGAGCTTGGTGTCGATGTGGTCGGTGATGTCGACCGCGGTGTCGGGGGCGTCGGAGCCGGCCAGCCAGATCTCGTCGGCCCGGTGCGGCTCCAGCCCCTCCTCCAGCAGCTCGGGGAAGGTCATCCGGTTGCGGGCGGCGGGGAAGATCGCGTCGAGCGTGGCGTCGCCGGCGGCGCGGTGGTCGGGGTGGTTGATGTACGCCTTCTCGACGTAGCGGACCGTCGGGTCCTGGCAGATCACGACGTCCGGCTTCAGCCGGCGGATGACGCGGACGATGTCGCGCCGGAGGTCCATGTCGGCGACGAGGCTGCCGTCGAGGCGGCGCATGAAGTGCACCTCCTTGACGCCGAGCAGGTCGCAGGCGTCGCGCTGCTCCTGCTCGCGGATGGCGACCAGCCGCTCGGGGGTCATCTCCGGGTCGTCGCTCCCCTTGTCGCCGCTGGTGAGGAGCACGTACATCACGTGGTGCCCCTCGCTCGCCCACTTGGCGACGGTGCCGGAGCAGATGAACTCGGCGTCGTCCGGGTGGGCGAAGATGACCGCCACCCGTTTGGGGCCGGTCTCCCCGGCCACGTCGGCGGCTGCCTCGGCGGCGACCAGCGCCGCGGCGTCGACGGCCGCCGACGGCCCGCTCGTCGCCGCGTCCCCCGTTCCTGTGCTCGCTGTCATGGTGCGCGGTCCTCCGCTGTCTCGGACGATGCCATGCCGAGGATTGTGCGAGAGGCGGGGGAGGGCGCGCAACGCGGGCTCGGCCGGATTGCGTGTCGTTCGCGACGCGCCGCGCCTCCCCGGTCCGGGGTGCGTCGGCACACGTTCCGGCACGGCCGCCCGACAGAGGGAGGGATCTGGTCGAGAGTGGCTTTCGACCGTCGTGGCCGGTCTCGCCGGGGACGCCCCCACCCCCCAGCCCCCTCTCCCTCGGCGGCCTGACAGGGGCAGGGATCCGTTGGAAAGCCGCCGCGCCGCGGCGATCCGGGGGGAGGGCTTGGCCCTCCCCCGATTCGCTTTCTCCCCCTCTCCCGCGGTGGCGGCTGGCAAGAGGAGGCATCCATCGGGAAGCGACTGCGCCGCGGCGAATCGGGGGTCCGGGGGGAGGGCTTGGCCCTCCCCCGATTCATTTGCTCCCCCTCTCCCGCCGCCGCGGGAGAGGGGGCTGGGGGGTGAGGGCCGTCCCGGCGGGCCCGGCCGCGAGGTGCGGCTGCCGCTATCGAGCAGAGACCTCCCCTTGTCAGCCGCGGCGGCGGGAGAGGGGGAGAAATCAGATCGGGGGGAGGGTTTGTCCCTCCCCCCGAACCCCCGGATCGCCGCGGCGCGGCCGCTTGCCGATGGATGCCTCCCCTTGTCAAGCGGCGGCGGGAGAGGGGACCGCGGACGGACCCGACGCCGCGCGCCGCGATGGAGCAGGCGCTCGCCACCCGGGCCGGGCCGGGGTGCCGTGCTGCCAGGCGACGGGTGGTCGGGCGTCTCGGGGCGGCAGCGGCACGGGCGGTGCTCGCTCCGGTTGGCGCGGTGGACCGGGGCGCGTCGATGTTGCCCGGCGGGGCCTTGGGGCGGCGGTCCCGCGCTACACTCCTTCCTCAGAAGGCGGCCGCGGGACGGCGGCCGGGATTGCGCGCGAAGGAGCCGAGATGTCGGTGAACGGGGGGCCGCCGGGCGGCGGCGGCGTGACCAGGGACGCGGTGACGCAGGCGATCAGCGGGGTGGTGGAGCCGGAGATCGGCCGGCCGCTGGTGGAACTCAAGATGGTGCCGGAGGTGCGGGTCGAAGGCCGCGACGTGACGGTCGCGGTCGAGTTGCTCTACCCGACCGCGCCGTACAAGGAGCGGCTGGCGGAGGAGATCCGCGAGGCGGTGCGGACCGTGCCGGGGGTCGGCGAGGTGGTCGTCGACTGGCGGGTGAAGGTTCGCGCCTCGGGCAAGGGGAAGGCGGACGCGCAGGCGATCGGCGGGGTGAAGAACACGATCGCGGTCGCCTCCGGCAAGGGCGGGGTCGGCAAGTCGACCGTGGCGGTCAACCTCGCGGTGGCCCTGGCCGAGGCCGGGGCGGCGGTGGGGCTGCTCGACGCCGACGTCTACGGGCCGAGCATCCCGCTGATGATGGGGCAGTCGGGCAAGCCGGTGGTCCGCGACGGCAAGATCGTGCCGCTCGAGGCGCACGGCGTGAAGGTGATGAGCATCGGCTTCCTGCTCGACCCGGAGAAGGCGCTGATCTGGCGCGGGCCGCTGGTCGCCCAGCTGATCAACCAGTTCCTGAACGACGTCGTCTGGGGCGAGCTCGACTACCTGGTGATCGACCTGCCGCCCGGCACCGGCGACGTGCAGCTGACCCTCGTCCAGAAGATCCCGATCTCCGGCGCGGTGATCGTCACCACGCCGCAGCAGGTGGCGCTGGCCGACGCGGTGAAGGGCCTGAAGATGTTCGAGGAGGTGAAGACCCCCGTCCTCGGCATCGTCGAGAACATGAGCTGGTTCACCTGCCCGACCTGCGGCACCCGGACGCCGATCTTCGGCGAGGGGGGCGGCCAGCGGGTGGCGGAGCAGTACGGGGTGCCGCTGCTCGGGCAGGTGCCGATCGAGCCCGAGATCCGGGCCGGCGGCGACGAGGGGGTGCCGATCGTCGTCGCCAAGCCGGAGTCCGAGTCGGCGGCCGCCTTCGCGCGGCTGGCCGAGCGGGCCGGGGCGCACCTCGCCGCCGACGCGGTGTCCCGCCCGCGCAAGGCGATGATCCGGCTGATGTCGGCGTCGTAAGTTTCGGGCTGGCGGCTGGCGGCTGGCGGCTGGCGGCTGGCGGCTGGCGGACACTGAGCCGCCGGTCGCTGGCCGGCGCGCCCGGTCCGGGGCGTTTCGCCGGCGGTCTGGCGCGTCGCGGGGCGTGTTCTGTCGCCCGTGTGTTGGCGGAAGGTCCCGCTTCGGCGCGCCACGGTCGCGCGACGGGTTGCCCCGGCTCCACATCCGCCTGTTACAATGGACGCCTCGGACGCGTGGGGGGTGGACTGCGCGCGCAATCCAGCCGAGGAGACAGCACCATGGAAGATGTTCACGAGGTTTCGGGGGAGACGTTGGCGAGCCGCCTGCGGGCGCGGATCGACGAGGCCCACGGCGGCAACCAGCGGGCGTTCGCCCATGCGATGGGGTTGACGCCGCAGCACGTCTACGCGCTGCTGAGCGGCAAGATCACGGTGCCGAAGCCGGACGTCCGGCGGACGCTGGCCCGCGAACTGGGGCTGACCCACGCCGAGCTGCTGGTACTGACCGGGGAGCTCGACGCGCAGGAGGCGACGATTCAGGACCGGCCGCTGCCGACCGACGAGGCGGAGCTGGTCCGGCTCTACCGCGACCTGCCGCTCTCCTCCCGCCGGGCGCTGATGGGCGTCGTCCGCGAGATGGCGCGGCCGGCGAGCCAGAACGGCCATGGCTCGGTGCGGATGGCCGAGGCGCGAACGGCCTGACGTCGGTCGCGGCGCGGGGGCCGCTCAGGCTGCCGCGCCCGCGACCTCGATCTCGAACAGCCGGGGCCACAGTTTGCCGGTGACGAGGATCCGGCCGCTGGCGGGGTCGTGCGCGATCCCGTTCAGGACGGCATTCGCCGCGGTCGGCCGCTCCGGCTCCGGGATCGCCTGCCGCAGCCCGGCGAGGTCGATCCAGCCGATCACGTTGCCGGTGGCGGGGTCGACCCGCACGATGCGGTCGGTGCGGAAGACGTTGGCCCAGAGTTCGCCGGCGACCCACTCGAGCTCGTTCAGGAGCGGGACCGGCTCGCCGCCGTCGCGGACCGAGATTCGGCGCACCGCGCCGAACCGGCGGTTGCGGACCGTGACCGTCGCGCTGCCGTCGCTCATGTAGAGCCGGTGCCCGTCGCTGGCGAGGCCCCAGCCTTGGCCGCGGTAGCGGCGGTTGCCGGCCAGCTTCAGCGGCCCGGTCTTCCAGACGTGGCAGACCCCGGAGAGCCACGTCAGTTGGTGGAGCCGCTCGCCGAGGAAGGCGATCCCCTCGCCGAACTGGCCGGGGGCGATCGAGCGGCGCTCCAACACCGTCCCGGTGGCGAGGTCGACCCGGCGAACCTCCGACTGGCCGACGAGGCCGGTTCCCTCCCAGAGTTCGCCGTCGGCCCACGCCAGCCCCTGCGTGAAGGCGGCGGGGTCGTGCGGGTGGGCGGCGACCACCCGGAAGCCGGCGACCGGTGCCGGGGCTGACCTGGCGCGACCGGGGAGGCCGGCCAGCGGCGCGGCCGCCAGGCCGCCGAGCAGGTCGCGTCGCCGCAGGCGGCGGTCGGTGAACGGCGTCACGGGCGACCTCCCGTCGTTGCCCGGCGGGTCAGGCGTGGGCGAGGGCGTCGATGCCGTCGGGGTTGTTCCGCTCGCCGGCGGTGAACGGGTTGGCCCAGACGGCCCCGGCCCCGCCGTGGAAGCGGTCCGGCCGGAACGGGTCGAGGTCGAACCCGGAGTCGCGGCCGGCGACGAGGTCGGCCATCACGCGGCCGACCACCGCTCCCCACGAGAAGCCGCCGCCGTTGAACCCCGCCACCAGCCAGAGGCCCGGCGCGGGGGCGTAGGGGCCGATCAGCGGCAGCCCGTCGGCCGTGAAGCCCATGATGCCCGCCCAAGCGCGGACGACCCGGATGCCGCCGTGCGCCAGCGAGGGGAAGAGGCGGGTCAGGCAACTGGCGATGCCGGAGACGACGCGGGGGGTGACCCGTTCCTCGTAGGTGCCGAGTCCCTCCCCGATGTCGTCGCGGCGGAAGCCGCCGCAGAGCAGCTGGCCGGTGGCGGTCTGCCGCCCGTACTCCTTGTCGAAGTTGGTGCCGAACGGGGTCGGCAGGATGGGAGGCACCGGCTGGGTGACCAGGATCTGGCCGCGAGCGGGGACGATCGCCCCCGCCGGCAGGTCGGGCAGCAGGGTCGGGGTGTAGGCGTTGGTCGCCAGCACGACGTTGCCGGCGGGGATCGCCTCGCCGTCGGCCACCACGCCGACCACCCGGTCGCCGGCGCGCAGCAACCCCTCGACGGCGACGCCGGAGCGAATCTGTGCGCCGTGGCGGCGGGCGGCGTCGGCGAAGGCGTGGACGACCGCGAAGGGCCAGAGGTGGCCGCGGTCGGTGACGTGGGCCGCGGCGATCACGTCGGGGGCGAGGGCCGGCACCACCTCGCGCGCCTGCGCGGCGTCGAGCAGTTCGATGCCGACCCCGGCGGCCCGCTCGGCGGCGACAGCGACCCGGACGTGGGCCAGTTCCTCCGGCGTGGTGACGACGTCGATCGCGCCGGTCATCCGGAGCGAGATGTCCGCCCCGGTCTCGTCGCGCAGTTGCTTCAGCATCTCGAGGTTGCGGGTGGTGAGGGCGTAGACGGCGCGGCCGGCGGGGGAGTGGGCGTACATCGCGGAGCCGGAGCCGGTGACGCCGCCGTTGCGGCCCGACGCGCCGGCGGCGAGGCCGCGCCGTTCCAGCAGCAGCACCCGTTGCCCGTCCTGGGCGAGGCGGTAGGCGGTCGAGGAGCCGGCCACGCCGCCGCCGACGACGATTACGTCGGGGGCGGGCCCGCCCCGCCACGGTGCGGCCGTCGATTGGTCGGGCATCCTCTGCTCCTCCGGTGCGTGCGTCGCGGTCGAGGGGGATTGTGGCACCAGTTTCCGGAGTCGGGAAGTCGGGAAGTCGGGGAGTCGGGGAGTCGAGGGGTCGAGGGGGCGGAGGTTGAGGCGTGAGGTGGGTGGGAACGGGGGACGCGGCGATATTGACGGTTGCCGGCCGGCAGGTGCCGCGGTCGACCTTCGCTCCCGGCTTCTCGACCCCTCGAC
>JBDHWC010000156.1:0-6102 GCA_039809985.1 Thermomicrobiales bacterium
CCCGACTCCCCGACTCCCCGACTCCCCGACTCCCCGACTCCCCGACTCGAGAAGCCTACCGCCGCCGCGTCTTCGCCACTTGGTCGAGGTAGACGCTGAAGACGATGATCGCCCCGATCACGATCGGCTGGAAGTCGGTCGGGACCGAGAGGATCACCAGCGCGTTGTTCAGCACCCCGATCAGCAGCACGCCGATCAGCGTGCCGAGGACGCCGCCCTGCCCGCCGAACAGGCTGGTGCCGCCGATGACGACCGCCGCGATCGCCAGCAGCTCGTAGTTGACCCCCGCCCGCTGCTCGGCCGAGTTGAGGCGCGAGGTGAGCAGGAACGCCGCCAGCCCGGAGCAGAGCCCGCTGATGACGTAGACGCTGACCGTCAGCGCCGTCACCGGCAGGCCGGAGAGGCGCGAGGCCTCCGGGTTGCCGCCGAGGGCGTAGATCCAGCGGCCGTACTGCGTGTACTTGAGCACGACGTGGGCGACCGCCACCAGCAGCAGGAAGATGATCACCGGGATCGGCACCGGCCCGAGGAAGCCCTGCCCCCAGAACTTGAAGTCCTCCGAGAAGCCGCTGATCGGCTGCCCCCCCGACCAGACCAGCGCCGCCCCCCGCCACGCCCCGAAGCCGCCGAGGGTGACGATGAACGCCGGCAGCCCGAGCTTGCCGATCAGCCCCCCTTGCAGCAGCCCGATCAGCAGGCCGACCCCGAGCGCGGCGACGAAGGCGTACAGGACGTGGATGCCGCCCGGGTCCGTGACCCCCGCCAGCAGGTCGCGGCTGCCGCGCGCCGCCGAGGCGCAGACCAGCCCGGCGAAGGCGACCAGCGAGCCGACCGAGAGGTCGATGCCGGCGGTCAGGATGACGAAGGTCATCCCGACCGCGATGATGCCGACGAAGGCTTGGGCCCGCACCACCTGCAGCAGGTTGCGCGGCTCCCGGAAGCCGGGGCTGACGATCGACATCCCGATCACCAGCGCCAGCAGGAAGATCAGCGGCGCCAGCCGCCCCAGCAGCCCGACCCAGTCGGTGCCGCCCCGTTCGTCCTCGGCGGTCGCGAGGCGCGTCGCCATCCTCGGTGCTCCCCTCTCGCTCGCGCGCGGCCCCGCCCTAGGCGGCCGCCGCCTCCGCCCCGCCGGTGGCGAGGGTCATGATCCGTTCCTGCGTCGCCTCGGCCCGGTCCAGCTCGCCGGCGAGCCGTCCCTGCGACATCACCAGCACCCGGTCGCTCATGCCGATGATCTCCGGCAGCTCGGAGGAGATCATCAGGATCGCCACCCCCTGCTGCGCGAGCTGGTTCATCAGGCTGTGGACCTCCGCCTTCGCCCCGATGTCGATCCCCCGCGTCGGCTCGTCCATGATCAGCAGCCGCGGCTGCAGGGCCAGCCACTTGGCGATGACGACCTTCTGCTGGTTGCCGCCGGAGAGGTTGACCACCTGCTGCTCCGGGCTCGGCGTCCGCACCCGCAGCGCCTCGATGAAACGGGTCGCCAGCGCCAGCTCCTCCTTCATCCGGACGAAGCCGTAGCGGACGAGGCGCGGCAGCGCGGCGAGGCTGATGTTGTCCTCGACCGTCATCCCGAGCACGAGCCCCTGCGCCTTGCGGTCCTCCGGCACGAGGCCGATCCCGGCCCGGATCGCGTCGCGCGGCGAGGCGAGCCGCACCGGCTGGCCGTCGATCCGCACCTCGCCCCGGTCGAACTGGTCGGCCCCGAAGATCGCCCGCGCCACCTCGGTCCGGCCCGAGCCGACCAAGCCGGCGAGGCCGACGATCTCCCCCGCCCGGACGTCGAAGCTGACGTCGCTGAGGACGATCGCCGACGGGTCGCGGGCGGTGCCGGTGCGGCTGAGGCCGCGCACCTCCAGCACCGGCCGCGCCGCCGCGTCGGCGGCGGAGGCGTCCTTCTGGAAGAGGTCGCCGAGGTCGCGGCCGACCATCAGGCGGACGATCTTCTCCGGCGAGGCCTCCGCGATCGGCATCTCGCCGACGTTGCGGCCGTCGCGCAGGACGGTCACCCGGTCGCAGACGGCCATCACCTCGTCGAGCCGGTGCGAGATGTAGATGACGCCGAGGCCGCGCGCCTTCAGGCCGCGGATGATCTGCAGCAGCGCCGCCACCTCGGTCTCGGTCAGGGCCGAGGTCGGCTCGTCCATGATCACGATCTTGGCGTTGGTCGAGAGCGCCTTCGCGATCTCGACCATCTGCTGCTCGGCGACCGAGAGGTCGCGCACGGTGGCCCCCGGCCGCAGCCGGACCCCGAGCTGGTCGAGCAGCGCCTGCGTCCGGCCCCGCAGCTCGTCCCAGCGGACGAAGCCGGAGGCGTTCGGCTCCCGGCCGACGAAGACGTTCTCCGCCACCGTCAGGTTCGGCATCAGGTTGAACTCTTGGTAGATGATCGAGACGCCGAGCTCCTGCGCCTGCCGCGGGCTGTGAAGCGTCGCCGGCTGGCCGCTCAGTTCGATCGTGCCCACGTCCGGGGCGTAGACCCCGGAGAGGATCTTCATCAGGGTGCTCTTGCCGGCCCCGTTCTCGCCGACGAGCCCGAGGCACTCCCCCGGCCAGACCTCGAGGCTGACGTCCTCGAGCGCCTGCACCCCCGGGAAGGACTTGCCGATCCCGGTCATCCGCAGCAGCGGCGTCGCGTCGCCCCCGGGCCGTTGCTGGTCCTGCTCCGCCACCGGCCCCCGTCCCTCCCGCGCCCCTGCGGCCCCCTGCCGGGCCGGGCGCCGATTATCGCAACGGCGGGGCGAGGGGACAATCCGGCCCGGCCGCGCGGCACCCGCGGCCTTCCGAGCGGACCCGCCGCCTCCCGGCGCACGACGACGCGGGGGAGGGCGATGCCCTCCCCCGCTGCTCGACCAGTCCGGCGCGAGACTACCCCCGCCCGACCGCCACCGGCTCGCGCTCCGGCGCGGCCTTGGCCGCCGGCGGCTCGCTGCCGGGCAGGGCCGGCCGCTTGCCGAGGATCAGCCGGTTGCTGTGGGTGTGCCCGACCAGCGACCACGCCCAGTCGATGCCGGTGACCAGCCGGTTGCGGCCGCCGTCGAGGTAGGCGAGGTGGACGCCGAGCCACGTCGCCCACGCCGGCAGGCCGGTGACGTGGGTGTCGCCGATCGCCGCCACCGCGTGGAAGCGGCCGATGATCGCCATGTTCCCCTTGTCGTTGTACTCGAACGGGAGGCCCGGCAGGCCGTTCACCGCCCGGACCACGTTCCGCGCCACCAGCGTGCCCTGCTGCATCGCCGCCGGCGCGATCCCCGGCACCGGCCGCCCGTCCGGCCGCAGCAGCGACGCGAGGTCGCCGGCGACGAAGACGTTCGGGCGGCCCGGCAGCGTGAGGTCGGGGTTCACCTTCACCCGGCCCGCCCGGTCCTGCTCGCCGCCGAGCATGCCGCCGATCGGCGAGGCCTTGACCCCCGCCGTCCAGATCACCATCCGGCACGGCACCGGCTCGTCGCCGATCGTCACCGTCTCGGCGGTGATGTCGGTCACCGGCTTGCCGAGCCGAACCTCGACCCCGAGCTTGGTCAGCGCCTCGTGCGCCTCGGCGCTGAGGTCGGGCGGGAAGGGCGGCAGCACCCGGTCGAGCGCCTCGACTAGCATGACGCGCGCCTTCGCCGGGTCGATCCGCCGGAACTCGTGCGTCATCCCGTTCCGGACCAGCTCGGCCAGCGACCCCGCCATCTCGACCCCGGACGGCCCCGCGCCGACGAGGATGAAGGTCATCAGCGCCGCCCGCTTCGCCGGGTCGTCCTCCAGCTCGGCGTCCTCGAAGGCGCGCAGGACCCGGCTGCGGATCGACTGCGCGTCCTCCAGCGTCTTCAGGCCGGGGGCGAACGGCTCCCACTCGTCGCGGCCGAAGTAGGCGTGGCTAGCCCCGGCGGCGGCCACGAGGTAGTCGTAGGGCAGCACGGTGTCGTCAGCGAGGTGGACCTCCTGCGCCTCGACGTCGACCGCGACCACCTCGCCCAGCACGACGTCGGTGTTCGGCTGCCGCTTCAGCATCTCGCGGATCGGGTGAGCGATGTCGGAGGAGTCGAGCGTGCCGGTCGCCACCTGGTAGAGGAGCGGCTGGAACAGGTGGTGGTTGCGGCGGTCGACGACCGTCACCCGGACGGGGGCCTTCCGCAGGCCGAGGGCCGCCTTCAGCCCGGCGAACCCGCCCCCGATGATCACGACACGGGGGGTCCCCCCGCGCTTGGCGGCCGGCGACGAAGCGTTCAGAGCGCACTCCCTTGCAAGTTGGGCGCGACGTGTCGCGTCGACGATTCAGGACATCAGAAGCCTAGCGACTCCCGGCCCCCCGGCGCAACCCCGCCGGCGACGATCCGCCGTCGCCCGCGCTCCAGCCGGGCTCCGGGGCCGTCGTTCCCGCGAACTGTTGGGTTCCGACTCCCCGCCAGCCGCGCTGGCAAAGAGCAAAGATGTCGGGGGGAAGAGGGGTTCGCTTCGGCCGTTCGGATGCGCGGCAGGCACGGACCTCCCTCCGCAATGTTCTCCCCGCCTCCCGCGGCCGTACCGGGGAGGCGGGATTCGGGGGGCGAGGGTCGCCCTCCGCTCAGTGCTTGAAGTGCCGCGTGCCGGTGAAGAGCATCGCCAGCCCCGCGTCGTCGGCGGCGGCGATCACCTCGGCGTCGCGGACCGAGCCGCCCGGCTGCACGACCGCCGTCGCCCCGCTCGCCGCCCCGGCCAGCAGGCCGTCGGCGAACGGGAAGAAGGCGTCGCTCGCCAGCGCTCCCCCGACCGCCCGCTCCCCCGCCTTCGCCGCCGCGATCCGGACGCTCTCCAGCCGGTTCGGCTGCCCGCTGCCGACCCCGACCACCGCCTCGTCCCGCGCCAGCACGATCGCGTTCGACTTGACGTGGCGGGCCGCGTGCCAGGCGTAGGCGAGGTCACGCCGCTCCCGATCGCTCGGCGCGCGCTTGGTCACCAGCCGCCACGCCGCCGGGTCGTCGGCCGCGTCGTCCGGCTCCTGCACGAGCAGGCCGCCTCGAATCGGGCGCAGGTCCCACGCCCGGCGACTCGCCGGCAGGAGCGCCGCCTCCGGCATCCGCAGCAGCCGCAGCCCCTTCTTGCGGCCGAGCGTCTCCAGCGCCTCCGGCGAGAAGCCCGGAGCGAGCACCACCTCGAAGAAGATCGCCGCCATCGCCTCCGCCGTCGCCGCGTCGACCGGTCGGTTCAGCGCGACGATGCCGCCGAAGGCCGAGACCGGGTCGCCCGCCAGCGCCTCCGCGAAGGCCGCCGCGAGCTCGTCCCGCGTGGCGAGGCCGCACGGGATCGTGTGCTTGACCACGCTGACCGTCGCCCGGCCGAGGCCGAGGATCGCGCCCCACGCCGCGTCGGCGTCGAGCAGGTTGTTGAAGGAGAGGGCCTTGCCGGCCAGTTGCTCCGCGTCGAGCACACCGACGGTCGGCGGCCCCGCCACCAGCCGCCGGTAGGCCGCGCCCGACTGCTGCGGGTTCTCGCCGTAGCGGACGGCGGCCGCGTGCCGCCCCGCCACCGACCACTCCTGCGGCCAGCCGGGAGCGTCGCCCCGCATCCACTCGGCGACGATCGTGTCGTAGGCGGCGACGTGGGCGAACGCCTTGGCCGCCAGCGCCCGCCGGGCCGCCGGGTCGAGCCCGCCCTCGGCAAGACCGGTCAGCACCGCCGGGTAGTCGGCGGGGTCGGTGACGACGACGACGGCGGCGTGCGCCTTCGCCGCGGAGCGGATCATCGATGGCCCGCCGATGTCGATCTGCTCGACCGCCTCGGCCGGCGACACCGCCGGGTCGGCCACGGTCCGCTCGAACGGGTAGAGGTTGGCGGCGACGAGGTCGATCGGGGTGATCGCGTGCTCGGCCAGCGTGGCGAGGTGCTCGGCCACGTCGCGACGGGCGAGGATGCCGCCGTGGACCGCGGGGTGGAGCGTCTTCACCCGCCCGTCGAGGATCTCCGGGAAGCCGGTGACGTCGGCCACCGCGGTTGCCGGGACACCCGCCTGCCGCAGGCTCGCCAGCGTGCCGCCGGTCGAGACGATCTCCCAGCCGAGGGTTGCCAGCCCGCGCGCGAACTCGACCACCCCGGCCTTGTCGTAGACGCTGACGAGTGCCCGCATCGTCCGTC
>JBDHWC010000157.1:0-6004 GCA_039809985.1 Thermomicrobiales bacterium
CGGGCCGCGGGCCGCGGCGCTCGCCCAGTCGGCGACGCCGGCGGCGACGCCGGTGCTGCCGGCCGACATCGCCACGCTGCCGTTGAAGAACATGGGGAAGCTGACGGTCCACACCGACCAGCCGGCCTACCCGCCCTTCTTCATCGACAACGACCCGGCCAACGGCAAGGGGTTCGAGTCGGGGGTCGTCTACGCCGTCGCCGACAAGCTCGGCTTCAAGAAGGAGGAGGTCGAATGGGGGTACACCTCGTTCAACGCCTCCTACGCCCCGGGCCCGAAGCCGTTCGACTTCTACATCGCCCAAGTCAGCATCACCGACGAGCGGAAGAAGGCGGTCGACTTCAGCGACCCCTACTACAAGTCGCCGCTGGTGGTCGTCGCCAAGGAGGACTCGCCGGTCCAGCAGGCGAAGACGATGGCCGACCTCGCCAAGTTCGTCTTCGGGGCGCAGGTCGGCACGCTGTACTACGTCGTCGTCGTCGACAACATCAAGCCGGAGAAGGAGCCGCTCGTCTTCGACACGACCGACAACTCGCTGACCGCGCTCAAGAACGGGCAGGTCGACGCGGTGGTGCTCGACATGGAGACGGCGAACTACGTCACCAGCGAGCAGGTGAAGGGGACCAAGATCGTCGGCATGCTGCCGGTGAACCCCGGCCAGGGCAGCGGCCTCGTCTTCGAGAAGGGGAGCAAGCTCGTCCCTTACGTCAACGCCGCGATCGGCGCGATGATCGCGGACGGCACCCGCGACAAGCTGATCAAGGAATGGCTCGCGCCGCCGGCCGACCTGATCACCTTCAGCTAGTCGGCACGTCGACAGGTCCAGCGGTTGTGGGGCGCGGGGCGCGGCGCGAAGTCGCGCCCTTCGCCGTGACGTGACCGGCGGGGGTGCCCGGGACTGCAGGCGGCGCTTCCCTCGGCACCGGACGGGCTCACCGGAGTGGGCCCGCCGTTCCCGACCCGTCATGCGGCTTTCTCGGCTGGCAACCGGAAGATGCCATCGGGAAGCGGATCGCGCTGCGGCAACTGCGGAGCCGGGAAAGGGCATGACCTTCCCCACTGCACCGTTCCTTGCCTTTGCCACCGCCTGACGGGGCCGGTGTCCGTCGGATATCGGTCGCAGGGTGGCAAGCCGGGGCCTGGGCGGAACGTGTCACCCCCACCTGACCCGTGTCGCCTCCTTTCCTGCCGCGCCGGCTGACAGTGGGAGGCGTCCATCGGGAAGCAGCCGCGGAGCGGCAATCCGGGGATCCGTGGGAGAGCCAAGCCCTTCCCCGATCTGGTTCTCCCTCTCCCGCCGCCTGACAAGGGCAGGTATCCGTTGGAAAGCGGCTGGCAAGCGGCCGCGCCGCGGTAATTGGGGGTTCGGGGGAGGGCTTGGCCCTCCCCCGATCCATTTGCTCCCCCTCTCCCGCCGCCGCGGGAGAGGGGGCCGGGGGTGAGGGCGTCTCCGACGGCCGCGCCCGCCGGAAACCTCCTGAATGCGGGGGGACGGGGGCTTCTTGCGCGGTTGGTTCCCCTTGGGCTGATCGTGGCGGAGAATATGGCCAGTGGCGGGCAGGCGGGGGAGGACACGTGGTGGGCGGTGAGGCTTCTGCGAGCGGGTTCGACGTGGTGGCGCGGGATGCGCTGGCGTATCTCGACCGACACTCGGGCGAGGTGGTTGCGCTGACGAAGGCGCTGGTCGCCGCGCCGAGCCCGAACCCGCCGGGCGACGAGACCGCGCCGGCGGCGGTGATGGAGGGCGCCCTGCGCGCGCTCGGGCTGCCGGCGCCGCGGGTGGTTGCCGCGGAGCCGCCCCGGCCGAACCTGATCGTCCGGATCGACGGGGCGCGGCCGGGGCCGCACCTCGCGCTCTGCGGCCACTTGGACACCAAGCCGGTCGGCGAGGCGGCCGCGGAGTGGCGCAGCGACCCCTTCGTGCCGACCGTCGACGGCGACCGGATGTACGGCCTCGGCACCACCGACATGAAGGGGGCGTGCGCCGCGATGGCGCTGGCCGGGGCCGCGTTCCAGTCGGTGCGGGAGCGGCTGGCGGGCTCGCTGTCGCTCGTCTTCACCGCCGACGAGGAGTACGGCAGCCGCTACGGGGCCGAGCACCTCGCACGGACGGGGGCGATCGAGGCGGACGCGATTCTGCTGGGCGAGCCGGCGGGGGTCTTGCGCGACTGGGAGGCGATCCGGGTCGTCTCCCGCGGCTTCTGCGGCTTCCGGGTGATGGTCCACGGCACGCAGACCCACTCCTCGATCGCCGACTTGGTGCCGACCGTCAACGCGGTCGAGGCGATGGCGAACGTGCTGGTCGGCCTGAGGCGCGAGTTGCGACCGCGCTACCCGGAGCACCCGCTCTGCCCGGGCGGGCCGACCCTGAACATCGGGGTGAAAACGGTCGGCGGCGTCGGCTACGGCGTGCTGCCGGGGCACGCCGAGTTCTGGGTCGACATCCGGACGATCCCGGGGATGACGCAGGCCGCGATGGCCGAGGACGTCGAGGCGGCGCTGGCCCGGGTCCGGCCGACCGTGCCGGGGGCCGAGGTGACGTGGGAGTTCAACCCGACGCTCGGCTGGATCGGCCCGACCGAGGTCGCCGCCGACCACCCGATGGTGCGGGCGACCCAACTGGCCGCCGAACGGGTGCTCGGCAGCGCGCCGCCGCTGGAGGCGTTCCCGGGCGCAACCGACGCGTGGCCGCTGCAGGGGATCGGCGGCATCCCGACCCTCGCCGCGTTCGGGCCGGGGCTGTTGCCGTTGGCGCACGGCGCGAACGAGTACGTCAGCCTGACCGCGCTGGAGCAGAGCGCGCCGATCTTCGCGCTGACCGCGCTGGCGTACGCGAACGGGGCGGCGTAGGCCGCCCCGTTCCGTTGTGCCGCTGGTTCCCGCGGCTGCGTTCTACGACAGGGTGAACACGACCACGCGGTTGTTGCCGGTGTCGGCGACGACGAGTTGGCCGTTGCGGACGCCCACCGCCCACGGTTGGTTGAACGTGCTTGGGCTGGCCCCGGAGCCGGGGCCGCCGAAGCGGAAGAGCGGGCTGCCGGTCGAGGAGAAGACGGCCACTTGGTCGTTGTCGGTGTCGGCCACGAAGACGTTCTGGTCTGGGTCAACGGCGATGCCGCGCGGGGTGTTGAACGTCTCACTGTTCGGGCCGCCGGTCTTGTTCCAGTCGCGCAGGGGCGCGCCGCCGGACGAGAAGACCACGACCCGGTTGTTGCCGGTGTCCGCGACGAACACCTTGCCGCTGGCGGTGACGGCGACGCCTTCCGGACCGGAGAGCGAGGCGCGGCGGAGGTCTGGCGTGGCCGGGCCGAAGACCGCGAGCTTGGTGCCGTCGGCATTGAACTTGACGATCCGATTGTTGCCCGTGTCGGCCACGTAGACGTCGCCGTTGCCGTCGACCGCGACATCGTGCGGGACCGAGAGGCGGTCGCTGCCGCTGACGACGCCCCACGTGGCTGTGACGGTGCCATCGGTGGAGAGCTGCAGGACGTTGTTCCCGCCGGAGTTGGCAACGTAGATGGACGAACTCCCATCGACCGCGACCCCGTAGGGCGCGTTGAACGGGCGCGTGGTGGTGGCGCTGAACCGCGTCGAATAAACGTCGTTCTTGAAGACGAGGAGCCGGTTGTTGAGGTTCTCCGCAACGTACGACTTGCCGCTCGGCGCGAGGGCGACCCCCTTCGGACGATAGGGCGTGACCGTCCCGGAGTACAGCTCGTCGAACGTGGCCGACGAGACGGACCCGCCGCCGCCGCCATTCTTCGCCTTGCAGACCTTGCCCTTGCACTGCCCGTGCTCGCAGCACTTGTCCTGCTTCTTGCGGCACGCGTCGCCGATGGCGACGCAGCGGCCGGACGGCGCCACGGCCGCGGGTTCGCCGGGTTCTTGCCGGTCGCCGTTCTTGGACTTGGCATCGGCCCGCTTCGCGGCCGACGACCTCGCGGCGAGGCCGGCCGGGAGCGCCGCGACCACGGCCGCCAGCGCCGCCCGCCGGTCGACCCGGGCCGCCAGCGCCTTGGCGACGGCATCGATCGTTCCCGCGTTCACCCCGTCTCATCCCCCTGCGCCCGGCGGCTGCCGGATGGCCCGCCGCCGCGTGTCGCCGTTGCGTGTTCCGCGCGCACCGTTCCCAGAGACGCTCGGGGCGGCCCGCCGGTTCCGGTGTACGTACAGTCCTGCGGCCGGATGTCCAGATTCAGGGCGGCGTCGGCTTCGGCGTAGACTGCCGGCAGGCGAGGCGCGGGAAGAGGAGGCGGGAGATGGGCGGACCGGCGCGGGTGCGGGCCGACGACGTGGCGATCGTGGTGATCGATGTCCAGCCGTACTTCCTGGATGGGTGGATGGCGGGGGCGATCGAACCGCTGCTGGCCCGGATCGGCTACCTGTTCGGGCTGGCGACCGTGTTCGACCTGCCGTGCCTCGCGACCTTCGAGGAGCCGGTGGCGCGCAAGGGCTGGCTGCCGGAGCGGCTGGAGGCGCTCTTCCCGGCGCACGGCGAGCGGCACCGGAAGGAGACGTTCGGCTGCTGCTCGCAACCGGGGATCGTCGAGGCGCTCGGGCGGATCGGGCGGCGGCAGGTGGCGGTCGCGGGCGGCGAGACCGACGTCTGCGTGCTGCAGTCGGTGCTCGGCCTGCTGGAGAGCGGGCGGGAGGTGTTCCTGCTGGAGGACGCCCTCTTCAGCTCGGAGCCGAGCGTCGGGCCGGCCTTGCGGCGGATGGAGGCCGCGGGGGCCGTGCCCTCGACCGTGAAGACCCTCAGCTACGAGTTGCGCCGCTCGGTCGCGGTGCCGAGCCCCACCGCGCGGCTGCGAGAGGTGCGGCCCGACGTGACGTGGCCGGAACCCGAGGACCTGCCGGTGTGGCGCGACCCGTTGGCCTGAATTGCGCTGGCGATACCCGAGATCGACGAGGATGGGGACGGACTTGGCGAGCGAAGAGACGGTGCGGTTCGCGGCAGGCAACTACCGGTACCTGCCGGGCGTGTTCCAGTACTCGGCCGGGGTGGTCGCGGAGCCGGGCCACCGGATCGTGCGGGCCCGGTTCGACCGGCCCGTGCCGTTGGCGGAGGCCTACCCCGTCGTCGAGTTCCTGCTGGCCGGGAACGACCGGCCGCCGACGGCGCTCTGCGCCTGCGAGCTTCGTTCTCCCGCTCCGTTCACCGAGGCGGGGTTCCGGGCGTTCAACGAGGCGTACGCCCTCCAGCTCGACGCCTGGGGCCTGCTGGCGACCGGGGCCAACCCGGTGGCCCGCAGCAACGTCTGCCCGGCGGTCGACCCGCCGGCCGTGCCGTCGATGCACGCCTTCTGCTTCACCGTGCCGGAGGCCGCGGCCGAGGCGCGCGCCGACTTCGTGGTGGCGGGCAGCGGCGAGGCGGCGGAGGGGAAGGCGAGCTACGAGGAGGCGATCGTCGCCCTCGGGGACGTCTCCCCCGACGGCATGGCGGCGAAGGCGGCGTTCGTGCTCGGCGAGATGGAGCGGCGGCTGGCGGGACTCGGCGCGGCGTGGGCGGACTGCTCGGCCGTGCAGCTCTACACCGTGCACGACGCCTACCCGGTGCTCGCGGGCGAGATCGCGGCCCGGCGGGCATGGGGCGACGGGCTGGCGTGGCATTGGTGCCGGCCGCCGGTCGAGGGGATCGAGTTCGAGATGGACTGCCGCCGGGTCGGCAGCGAGGTGCTGCTGAGCGGGTCGTAGGTCGCGCGGCCGGGGTCGATGACGGCGGTCGGCTCGGGTGGGAGCCGGCCGCCGTCATCGACCCCGGCCTGAGAACGCCGGGCACTCGCGCGAACCGTGGTCGGGGCACCGTTGGAGAACAGTTGGCATTGGGGGCAGTCCCTGACCGCGGAACGGTCGAGGCTCGCTGCCATGCCCGCGGCACCCGTTCGGCTCAAAGCGATCAGAAAGCCCTGCACCAAGTCAACAGCCAAGATGTTCCAACACTATGTGGCGACGTGGTACAATTCACCCAGGCCGGGGAGCGTGGAGTTCCGGCCGCGGGACACGA
>JBDHWC010000158.1:0-5966 GCA_039809985.1 Thermomicrobiales bacterium
CGGGCGGCGCCGAGCGACCGCGCGAGCCCGTCGAACCGATCGTCCTCCACGTTCCGCCTCCCGATGATTGCGACAACGTCCATCGCTGCGTGACCCGGCGCATCGTATCAGGAACGCGTGCCGATCATCAGGGTCCGCTGGCGGGATCGGCGCGGCCGTTGGTTCTCGCTTCCGGGCCGACCGTCCCCGCCCGACCCGTCGCCGCCCGGCGCGGGCCGCGGCCGAGCGCCCGGCATCCGCGCCGCACCGGGTCGAGAAGAGGCCGGGTTCCGCGCCGGCGAGACCGGTGTATGATTCCGCGGTCCGGTTGCCGGGGCGCAAGCCCGGGTTTGGCGTGGGGGCCGGGGCGCGGCGGGCGGGAAGCCGCCGGGCCGGGAGGCCGACGGAATGCGCGGAGTCGCGAGGGGCGTCCGGGCGGAAGCGCGGGCGGTGGGACGCTGATGGAACGCTGGCTCTACCTGATCCCGCTCCTGCCGCTGGTCGGCTTCCTGGTCAACATCTTCTTCGGCCGGTCCGTCACCCGCGGCAAGGCGCACTGGGTCGCCCTGCCGCTCGTCTTCGTCTCCTTCCTCCTCTCGCTGCAGGTCCTGCGGCAGATCGCGGCGACCGGGCAGCCGATCACCCAGCACCTCTACGACTGGATCCCCTCCGGCGACTTCCTGTCGACGGCCACGCTGCGCGTCGACCAGCTGAGCGCGGTCATGCTGGTGGTGGTCAGCAGCGTCGGCTTCCTCGTCCACCTCTACTCGGTCGGCTACATGAACGGCGACCCGGGCTACGCCCGGTTCTTCTCCTACCTCTCGCTCTTCGTCTTCTCGATGCTGATGCTGGTCCTCTCCGACAACTTCCTGATGATGTTCGTCTTCTGGGAGGCGGTCGGGCTCTGCTCCTACCTGCTGATCGGCTTCTGGTTCCGGCGGCGGGCGGCCGCCAACGCGGCGACGAAGGCGTTCATCGTCAACCGGATCGGCGACGTCGGCTTCGGCCTCGCGATCATGTGGACCTTCTTCACCTTCGGCACCATCAACTTCCAGCAGGTCTTCGCCAAGGTGCCGCAGATCGACCCGGCGGTCCTCACCGGCATCTCGCTCCTCTTCTTCCTCGGAGCCTGCGGCAAGAGCGCCCAGTTCCCGCTCCACGTCTGGCTGCCGGACGCGATGGAGGGCCCGACCCCGGTCTCCGCCCTGATCCACGCGGCGACGATGGTCACCGCCGGCATCTACCTCGTGGCCCGCGCCAACCCGATCTACCAGGCCGCGCCGACCGCCCTCGGCGTCGTCGCCATCATCGGCGCCTTCACCGCCTTCATGGCGGCGACGATCGCCATCTGCCAGAACGACATCAAGCGGATCGTCGCCTACTCGACCCTCAGCCAGCTCGGCTACATGTGCTTCGCCCTCGGCGTCGGGGCGTGGATCCCCTCGATCTTCCACCTGACGACCCACGCCTTCTTCAAGGCGCTCCTCTTCCTCGGCGCGGGCAGCGTCATCCACGGCATGCACGAGGAGCAGGACATCCAGCGAATGGGCGGCCTGCGCAAGCTGATGCCGATCACCTTCGTCACGTTCCTGTTCGGCTCCCTCGCCAACGCCGGCGTGGTCCCCTTCTCCGGCTTCTGGAGCAAGGACGAGATCCTGCTCGGGGCCTTCGTCAGCCAGTACCAGCCGCTCGGCAAGATCGTCTGGGCGGTCGGCCTGATCACCGCCTTCCTCACCGGCCTCTACATGTTCCGGCTCATCTTCCTCGCCTTCTTCGGCGAGCCCCGCTACGACGAGCGCGCGGTCCACCCGCACGAGTCGCCGTGGACGATGTCGCTGCCGCTCGTCCTCCTCGCCATCCCGGCCCTGCTGATCGGCGTCATCGGCCTGCCGCCGGAGGAGGGCCCGCTCCACCACTTCCTCGCCCCCGTCTTCCAGCACGAGGTGGTCGTCGCCGGGGCCGAGGCCGCGACCGACGCCAGCCACGCCACGACCGCGACCGCGACCGCGACCGAGGGGGCCGCGGCCCCCGCCGAGGCCGCGGCCGAGCACGAGATCCCGACCGCGACCAAGCTGGCGATCGCCATCTCCTCGACCATCGCCGCCGTCGGCGGCATCTTCGTCGCCTACCTCGCCTACTTCCGCGGCGCGATCAACCCGGTCGCGATCGCCGCCCGCTACCCGGCCACCTACGCCTTCCTGCTCAACAAGTGGGGCTGGGACGACCTGTACCAGCAGTGGGTGATCAACCCGTTCAAGGCGTTCGCGAACTTCCTCTGGCGGGTGGTCGACGAGGGGATCATCGACGGCACGGTGAACGGGGTGGCGCGCGGGATCGGGGCGGTCAGCCAGCGGCTGCGCCACGTCCAGACCGGCCTCGTCACCAACTACGCGCTGGCGATCGCGCTCGGCATGGTCCTGCTGGTCGGGATCTACCTGGGCCTGTTCAGCAGTCTGTTCCGGTAACGGCGGCAGCGCGGGCGCGGGGCGCGCCCGGCGCGGAGCCCGGCCCGGGGGCCGGAGCGAGGACGAGGAGCCGATGCTCAGCCTGATAACGTTCATGCCGCTGGTGGGAGCGCTGGTCATCCTCTTCGCCGCCCGCACCTCCGAGACCTTCCCGCGCAAGGTGGCGCTGGTCGCCTCGCTCATCTCCTTCGTGCTCTCGCTGGTGATGCTGTTCACCTTCGACCGCAACGCGCCGTTCGACGCCAGCCACGTCGTGCCGTTCCAGGAGAAGTACGACTGGGCCCCCGGCCTCGGGGCCTCCTACTTCGTCGGCGTCGACGGCATCGCCGTCGTCCTGATCGTGCTGACAACGCTGATCTCGCTGATCGCGGTGATCTGGTCGTGGGACACGGTCCGCAAGCGGCACCGCGAGTACTTCCTCTCGCTGCTGGTGCTCGAGACCGGGATGATCGGCGTCTTCGTCGCCCTCGACCTCTTCGTCTTCTACATCTTCTGGGAGCTGATGCTGATCCCGATGGCGCTGCTGATCGGCATCTGGGGCAGCAGCAACCGGGTCTACGCCGCCGTCAAGTTCTTCCTCTACACCCTCTTCGGCTCGCTCCTGATGCTGGTCGGCATCATCGCCACCTACCAGGCCTACTTCAACCAGACCGGCGTCCGGACCCTGAACGTGCTGCAGCTCTCCGAGGGGACCTACGGCCGCACCTTCCAGTTCTGGGTCTTCGCCGCCTTCTTCATCGCCTTCGCGATCAAGGTGCCGATCTTCCCGCTCCACACGTGGCTGCCGGACGCCCACACCGAGGCCCCGACCGCCGTCTCCGTCATCCTCGCCGCCGTGCTGCTGAAGATGGGCGGCTTCGGCATGATCCGCTACGACCTCCCGCTCTTCGAGGAGGGGACGCGGATGTGGGCCCCGGCCGTGATCGTCCTCTCGGTGATCGCGATCCTGTACGGGGCGCTGGTCTCCCTGCCGCAGCCGGACATGAAACGGCTGATCGCCTACTCCTCGGTCAGCCACATGGGCTTCGTCACCCTCGGCATCTTCCTGCTCAGCCACAACGGGCTGGACGGGGCGATGATCGTGATGCTGGCCCACGGCTTCAACACCGGCGCTCTCTTCCTCCTGATCGGGATGCTCTACGAGCGGGCCCACACCCGGGAGATCGCCGCCTTCGGCGGCCTCGCCTCCCGCATCCCCCTCTGGTCGGCGTTCATGGTCCTGTTCATGTTCGCCTCCGTCGGCCTGCCCGGCCTCTCCGGCTTCGTCGGCGAGTACCTCGTCGCCCTCGGCACGTGGCACTACAACCCGTGGCTCGCCTTCTTCACCTTCTCCGTCGTCATCTTCGCCGCCTGGTACCTGCTCTGGATGGTGCAGCGGATCGTCTTCGGCCGCGCCAAGGGGCAGATGCCCGACCCGCACGACATCGCCCTCACCCCGCGCGAGCGCGAGATCCTCGCCGCCGCGGGCGACAGCCACGGCCACGGCCTGCTGCCGGTCTCCGGCGGCTCCGGCGAGGAGGGCCACGGGCACGGCAGCGGCGACGGCGAGGTGCCGGGCGAGCCCGACCACGGGGCCCTGCACTGGCCGGACCTGACGACGAAGGAGCTGCTGACCCTGGTGCCGCTGGCGATCCTGACGGTCGGGGTCGGCATCTACCCGGCGCCGGTGCTCGAGCTGATCAAGCCGGCCGTCGACCGCATCCTGGCGTCGTTCACGTAGTCGTTGGGGATTGGGGAGTAGGGCCGGGGACGGGACGGCGACGAGACGGGGACCTGCGCGGCGCGCCAGCCGGCGCGCCTGACCCCCCGGCCCGCGCCCCCGAGCCCCGACATTCCGGAGAAGCGTGATGCTGCCGACCGACGCGAACTTCCTGGTCGCGCCCGACCTCAGCCTGATGTGGCCCGAGCTGATCGTGCTCGGCCTCACCATCGTGCTGATGGCCCTCGACGCGTTCGTGCCCGACGACCGGCACTTCAAGCTGCTGACCGCCGTCTCGCTGGTCGGCTACGGCCTCGCCGCCGCCGCCCTCTGGACACAGGACGGCCGCAACGAGGCGACCTTCGCCGGGGCGTTCCGGGCCGACGGCCTGACCGTCTTCCTCTCGCTGGTCGTGCTGCTGGCGGCGGCGCTGACGGTGATGACCGGCGCCAGCTACGTCGAACGGCTCGAGGGGCGGATGCCGATCGGCGAGTTCTACGTCCTGCTCGCCCTCTCGACGCTCGGGGCGCTGCTGGTCGCGGCGGCGGGCGACCTGGTGATGGTCTTCGTCGGGATCGAGCTCTCCTCCCTCGCCGTCTACGTCCTCACCGCCTTCGCCAAGCGCCGCGCCACCGCGATCGAGGGCGCGCTGAAGTACTTCCTGCTCGGCATCTTCGCCAGCTCCATCCTCGTCTACGGCATGGCCTGGATGTACGGCCTGACCGGCAGCACCAACCTCGACGCGATCGCCGCCACGCTGCAGGGGGCGGTGGCCGGGCAGCAGCACCTGGAGCCCGCGCTGCTGCTGGCGGTGCTGCTGGCGATCGTCGGCCTCGGCTTCAAGATGGCCGCCGTGCCGTTCCACTTCTGGACCCCGGACGCCTACGACGGCGCGCCGACGCCGGTGACGGCGTTCATGTCGGTGGTGCCGAAGGTCGCCGCCTTCGCCGCCGCGATCCGGATCCTCGTCCAGGCGCTCGGCCCGCTGACCGCCGACTGGACCGGGGCGATCGCGGCACTGGCGATCCTGACGATGGTCTTCGGCAACGTCGTCGCCGTCAGCCAGCGCAACGTCAAGCGGATGCTCGCCTACTCCTCGGTCGCCCACACCGGCTACATCATGGTCGGCCTCGCCGTCTACCAGGCGCACGGCGGCTACCAAGCCAGCGCCACCCCGCTCGCCGACGACGGCATCGCCAGCATCCTCTTCTACCTCCTCGCCTACACGGTGATGAACGTCGGGGCCTTCGCGGTGGTCGCCTGGCTGCAGCACCGCGGCCGCGGCCTGACCCTCGACGACTTCTCCGGCCTCGGCACCACCGAGCCGGCGGCGGCGGCGGCGATGACGGTCTTCATGGTCTCGCTGATGGGCATCCCGCCGACGGTCGGCTTCTACGCCAAGTACCGGCTGATCGTCGCCGCCATCCAGACCGACCAGAACATCGGGCTCTGGATGGCGATCGTGATCGTGCTGATGTCGGCGGTGAGCGCCTTCTACTACCTGCGGGTGGTGGCGGTGATGTACTTCAACGACCCGGCGCGGACGCCGCGGCCGGCCTCCACCCCGCTGCTCAACCTCGGCATCGGCCTCATGGCGGTCGCCAGCCTGATCGGCGGCATCTTCCTCGGCAACCAGTTCTACGACCTCGCCACGCGCTGGTACCACGCGCTCGAGATCGTGACGCAGGCGGCGATGCGGTAGCGTCGTCCGTCGGCAGCAGCCGGCCGCGTTCGCCCGGAGACCTCCGCTGGTCCGCCGGGGGCTGGCTCGGCCGGGGTCGATGGGACCGCCCTCACCCCCCAACCCCCTCTCCCGCGGCGGC
>JBDHWC010000159.1:0-5954 GCA_039809985.1 Thermomicrobiales bacterium
GACCGCGAACGCCGCCCGCCGCATCGCCCGCCGCCGGTCGGCGCAGCCGCCGACCGCGGAGCGGCCGTACCTGTCGCAACTGCTCGGGCGGGCGGTCGCCGACGCCGAGGGGGCGCGGGTCGCCCGCCTCCGCGACCTCGTCGTCCGCTTCGACAGCGGGCCGCACCCCCCGGTCTCCGGCATCGTCGCCCGGCAGGGCCGACGCGACTTCTTCGTGCCGTGGGGCCAGGTCGAGGCCGCCGGGCCGGAGGGGATCCGGCTGCGCGACTTCACCGTCGACCTCCGCCCCTTCAAGCGGCGGCCGGGCGAGGCGCTGCTGCGCCGCGACATCCTCGACAAGCAGCTGATCGACGTCGACGGCCGCCGCGTGATCCGCGCCAACGACCTCCGCCTCGCCCGGGTCGGCGACCAGTACCGCCTCGTCGCCGTCGACGTCAGCGCCCAGGGGCTGCTGCGCCGGCTCGGCCCGGCCGCGCTGGTCGGCGGGCTCGAGGCCCAGAACCTGATCGACTGGGACGACGTCGAGTCGTTCGCCACCGACGTGCCGATGGTCCGGCTGCGGGTGCCGCACGCGGGGCTGGCCCGGCTCCACCCGGTCGACATCGCCCGCATCGTCGAGGCGGTCTCCCTGCGGCAGGGGCAGGAGATCATCGAGGCGCTCGACGACGAGACCGCCGCCGACACGGTGCAGGAACTGCAACCGGAGGACGCGGCCGACCTGATGGAGCGGCTCGACCCGGAGCGGGCCGCCGACATCCTCGGGGAGATGGAGCCGGACGACGCCGCCGACGTCCTCGGCGAGGTCTCCGAGGCGCACGCCGAGACGCTGCTCGGGCGGATGGAGCCGGAGGAGGCCGCCGACGTCCGCGAACTCCTCGCCTACGAGGAGGACACCGCCGCCGGCCTGATGACGACCAGCTTTGTGGCGATGCCCCCCGACGCCACCGCCGGCGAGACGCTCGCCGCGATCCGCGGCCTGGCGGACCCGCCCAACCCGCTCTACCACGTCTACCTGGCCATCCCCGACCCCGACCCGGCGGCCGGCCCGGACGCCGGCGACCTCTGGCTGGGGGTCGCCTCGCTGCGCGACATCGTGCTGGCCGACCCGGCGGCGACGCTCGCCTCCCTCGCCTTCGAGGAGTACCCCTCGGTGGCCCAGGACGACGAGGCGCGGGCCGTCGCCCACACGATGGCCGAGTACAACCTGAGCGACATCCCCGTCCTCGACGACGCCGGGCGGCTGCTCGGCATCGTGCTGGTGGACGACGCGATGGACGTCCTCCACCCCGACCTCTGGCGCGGCCGGACCGCAACGTTCCGATGAGCCGGTGAGCGCGCCCCCTCCCGTTCCGGAGCGGCCCGCCGCCGAGGAGGGTGCCGCCGCAGGCCGGCGCGGCCGCCGCGCGGCGTTCCGGCTGCCGCGCCGCGGCTCGCTGGCGGCGCTCGCCCTGCTCGGGCCGGGCCTGATCTCGGCGATGGCCGGCGACGACGCCGGCGGCATCGCCACCTACGCCTCGGTCGGCGCGGAGTACGGCTACGCGCTCCTCTGGGCTCTCGTGCTGATCACGATCAGCCTCGCCATCGTGCAGGAGATGGCCTCCCGGATGGGGGCCGTCACCGGCAAGGGGTTCGCCGACCTCGTGCGCGAGGAACTGGGGGTCCGCGTCGCCGCCATCGTGATGGCGGTGCTGGTGGTCGCCAACGCCGGCCTCGTCGTCTCCGAGTTCGTCGGCGTCGGGGCGGCGGGGGAGCTGTTCGGCATCCCCCGCTGGCTGCTGGTGCCGCCGATGGCGGTGCTGGTCTGGACGCTGGTGGTGAAGGGCTCCTACGAGCGGGTCGAGCGGGTCTTCCTGCTGCTGACGCTGACCTTCCTCGCCTACCCCGTCTCCGCCTTCCTCGCCCGGCCCGACTGGGCGGAGGTCGGGCGGCAGGTGGTGCGGCCGACGGTGCACCTGACCCCGGAGTACCTGACGCTCTTCATCGCGATGGTCGGCACCACGATCACCCCCTACATGCAACTCTACGCCCAGTCGGCGACGGCGGAGAAGCCGGGCGTCTCGCTCCGGCTGGCGAAGGTCGATGCTTACCTCGGGGCGGTCGTCAGCGACCTCGTCGCGGCCTTCATCATCATCGCCACCGGGGCGACGCTCTTCGTCGCCGGGCAGCGGGTGGAGACCGCCGCCGACGCGGCGGCGGCGCTGGGGCCGCTGGTCGGGCCGTACGCGCCGTACGTCTTCGGCGCGGGCCTGTTCGGGGCCTCGATGCTGGCGGCGGGCGTGCTGCCGCTGGCGACCGCCTACACGGTGACCGAGGCGTTCGGCTTCGAGAAGGGGGTTTCCCGCGGCTTCCGCGAGGCCCCGGTCTTCAACGGCCTCTTCACCGGCCTGATCGTGCTCGGCGCGGCGGTCGCGCTGCTGCCGGAGATCAACGTGATCCGGCTGCTGGTCGCCACCCAGGTCCTGAACGGCATCCTGCTGCCGATCGTCCTCGCCGCCATCCTCCGGCTCGTCAACGACCGCGAGGTGATGGGCGAGCACGTCAACGGCCGCGTCTACAACGTCGTCGCCTGGGCCACCGTCGTCCTCGTCGCCACCCTCAGCACGCTCTACCTCGCGATGACGGTGCTCGGCTGGTTCGGGCTGGGGCCGGGGGCGTAGGGGGCGGGGCGGGCGTCAGGCGTCGGCGGCCCGCGAGGCGAAGATCCGCAGCCCGAGGCCCGCCGCGAGGTCGCGCGCCGCCAGCAGGCCGCGGACGCTGTTGCCCGCCGCGTCGAGCGGCGGCGAGAAGGTGCCGAGCCCCCCCTTGCCGGGGGCGACGGTGACGATGCCGCCGCCGACCCCGCTCTTGCCCGGCATCCCGACGTCGTAGAGCCAGTCCCCGCTCGTCTCGTAGAGGCCGGCGGTGGCCATCACCGCGAGGGTCCGGCGGCAGGCGTCGGCGGAGACGACGCGGTCCCCCGTCAGCGGGTTGACGCCGCCGTTGGCCAGCGTCGCCCCCATCACCGCCAAGTCGCGGGCGGTCACCGCCAGGCAGCTCTGGCGGGTGTAGAGGTCGACCGCGACCATCGGGTCGCCCGGCAGCCGACCGAGGCTGGACAGCAGGTTGGCGATCGCCCGATTCCGGTGGTTCGTCGCCGCGGCCGAGGCGAGCGTCGCCTCGTCGAGCGCGAGGGGACGGCCGGCGAAGCGGGAGAGAGCCTCACGGATCGTCGCCCAGCGTGCCTCCGCGTCGTCGGCGGGGCCGGGGACGAGGGCGGTGGCGAGGATCGCGCCGGCGTTGACCATTGGGTTGGTCCGCCCGCCGGGGCCGGCCTCGACCGCCGCCAGCGAGTTGAAGGGGAGGCCGGTGGCGTTGACCCCGATCCGCTCCCGCGCCTCCGCCGCCCCGAGCGCGTCGCAGACGAGGGCGAAGACGAACGGCTTGGCGACGCTCATGATCGTGAACGGCACCCCGGCGTCGCCCGCCTCGGCGACGTAGCCGGCGACGGCGACGACGCAGACCCCGAAGGCGTCGCGCGGCATCTCCGCGAGCGCGGGGTAGTGGCTGGCATTCTCGCCGCCGTTCTCCCCGCGGTGGCGCTCCCACGCCTGCCGGACCAGCCGGCGGACCTCCGCCTCGCGCGGCAGGCGCCCGGTCGAGACCGGGGCCGCGCCGTCCGCCGGCCCGGCGGTGACAGGGGGCGTGCCCGACTGGTCCATGCGCGTTCTCCCGGCGGGTTCCCCGGCGGCGGGGTTGCGGCTACTGTTCTGCCGGGGGCGCCGGCGCGGTGCCGGCAGCATCGCACAGGAGCGAACCGGGCAGATGGACGTCGTGGTGGTCGGCGGCGGGGTGATCGGCAGCGCGGCGGCGCGGGCGCTGGCCCGGGCGGGGGAGTCGGTCACCCTGCTCGAGGCACGCCATGTCGGCAATGACCAAGGCAGTTCGCACGGGCCGAGCCGAGTGATCCGGCTCGCCTACGACGGGGCCGACTACGTGGCCCTCGCCCGCGCCGCCTACGCCGCGTGGGACGAGTTGGCGGCGACGGTCGGCGAGACGCTGCGGGTGACGACCGGCGGCCTCGACGTCGGCGTCCCCGAGGCTCGGGAGATGGCCGGCATCGCCGCCACCTACGCGGAGACCGGCGTGCCGTGGGAGCGGCTCGACCGGGACGAGATCGTCCGCCGCCACCCGATGTTCACCCCGCCGGAGGGGAGCATCGGCCTCTGGCAGCCCGACTACGCGCTGCTCGCCGCCGACCGCTGCGTGCAGGCCCTCGCCGCCGACGCCCGGGCCAACGGGGCGACGCTGCGCGAGGGGACGACCGTCCGCGGCGTCGCCCCCGACGGCGCGGGGGTGGCGGTGACGACCGACGAGGGCACGCTGCGGGCCGACGCGGCGGTGGTCGCCGCCGGCAGCTGGCTGGGGCCGCTGGTCGCCCCGCTCGGGGTCGACCTGCCGCTGACGGTGCGGCAGGAGCAGTTCGCCCACTTCCGGCCGGCCGACCCGGCGGCCTGCGTCCCCGGCCGGATGCCGCTGGTGCTCAACCGCTTCCCCGGCACCCGGACGCTCGGCGCGTTCTTCCCGATGCTGGCCGACGAGGGGGTGAAGGTGATCGTCGACCGGGTCGGCCCGGTCGTCGCGCCGGAGAACCCCTCGCGCGCGATCGACCCCGACCTGCTGGCGCGGAACGTCGCCTACGCGCACGCGTTCATGCCGTCGCTGGGCGAGATCACGCAGACGGTCTCCTGCCGCTACACGCTGACCCCGAGCGAGGACTTCATCCTCGACACGCTGCCGGGCCTGCCGCAGGTGGTGGTCGCCGCCGCCTGCTCCGGCCACGGCTTCAAGTTCGCCCCGGTCATCGGCGAGATCCTCGCCGGCCTCGCCACCGGCCGCCCCAGCGCCCTGCCGAGCGAGCGGTTCCGGCTGGCGAATTTCGTCTGAAGTCGAGGAGTCGGGGGGTCGGGGAGTCGGGGGGCGGGGGGTCGGGGACAGGTCGGGCTACCGTCTTCGGTGCTTGTGTTTCTGGGTGGGCGGCGCGCTTGGGTCGGCTCCGGGGTCGAGGGGTGGGCGCAGGGCCGAGACGGGCCGCCGACCGCGACGTCGGGCGGGGCAACCGTGTGGTCGGTGGTGGCCGGGTCCGGGGTCAGCGGCGGCAGGCAGGCGGTCGAGTCGCACGGCGGCGGGCAGGCGTCCGTCGTCGGGTCGCAGGGCACCGGCTCGCAGCGGGCGATCCCCGGGCAGCGAGTCGCGCCGCAGCGGCGCCGCGCCCCGTCGCGGCACTGTCGCCCCGCGCGGCTCCACTCGCGCGCGAGGTCGGATGCCGCGCGTGCCACCGGGCGACTCGCGCGATTCTGAGGAGCCGCCGCAGGGTCGCTCCGTGGCTGCCGGTCGCGCGTGCCGGGATGGACGGGGGGTCAGCGCCGCTGGCGACGACGACGGCTGGGAAGCGGTGCGGAGCGGGCCGCGACCGCGAGGCCGATGCCGCCCGGGCAGGCGAGACCGATCTCGCCCAAGTCGTCCGGGTCGCAGACCGGCGGCGGGCACGGCGAGTCGATGGGGCAGACGATCTGCGGGCACTCCGGCACCAGGATCGGCGCCTTGCACCGCCGGAAGCCGCCGCCGCTGCCGCGGTAGTCGAGACGGCCGCCGTTCGGCCCGAGCACCACCACCCGGTAGCCGGGGGTGATGACGTTGAGGTAGGCGTGCCCAGGCACCGGGCAGCCGAGCGCGCTGCTGGGCCACTCGCAGAGCACGGCGAGGCGCACGGTCAGGCTGCCCGCATCGGACCCGAGCGAGCGCTCGGCGTCGGCGAGGATCTCGCCGATCGGGATGCCGTCGGGGACGTCGACCGGGCCGGTGGGGCCGGTCGGACCTGTCGGGCCGGTGGGGCCGGTGGGTCCCGTCGGTCCGGGCGGCCAGGTTCGGCCGTGGTGGCCGCGCCGGCGGCGGGCGCCGGCCCCCTCGGCGGCGAG
>JBDHWC010000160.1:0-5942 GCA_039809985.1 Thermomicrobiales bacterium
GGCGGCCGCCCAGTCGGCGACGCCGCTCGCCTCGCCCGTCGCCCGGCGGCCGGCTCGCCCGCACCCCGACTGGCTGGTCGACCCGGCGTGGGTTGCCGACCGGCAGGAACGGCCGAACGCCCGCGTCGTCGCCCTCCAGCCGGCGGCGGACTTCGCCAAGGGGCACGTCCCCGACGCGGTCCAGATCGACTACCCGGCGCTCGACTTCGACGACTCGAGCACCGCCGGCCTCGCCAAGTGGGGCACCGCGACCCGGAAACGGCTCGGCGAGCTCGGCCTCGCCCAAGGGCAGAGCATCGTCGTCTACGACGACGGCACGCTCTTCTCGGCCCGCCTCTGGTGGGTGCTGCGCTACCTCGGGCACAAGGAGGTGCGGATGCTGAACGGCGGCTGGGCCGCTTGGCAGGCAGCCCACGGCAAGATCGCGACCGGCCCCGCCGCCCCGGTCGACCTCGGCGCGTACCGCGGCCCGACCGATCCCCGCCTGCTCGCGCCGGTGACCCTCGTGGCGGCGGCGGTCAAGGCGGGGAGCGCCGTCCTCGTCGACGTCCGCTCGCCGCAGGAGTACGCGGCGGGCCACGTCCCGGGGGCGGTCAACGTCCCCTACACCGACAACGCCGACCCCGCGCCGCTCGCCGTGTGGCGCCCGGCCGCCGACCTCACCCGCCTCTACGCGGCGGACGGGGTGACGCCCGACCGGCCGGTGATCGCCTACTGCTCGACCGGCGTCCGCTCGGCGGTCACCGTCTTCGCCCTGCGGATGCTCGGCTACCCCGACGTCCGGCTTTTCTCCGGCTCGTGGCGGGAGTGGACCGACGACCCCAAGCGGCCGGTGACCACCGGCCCGAAGCCGTGACCGCATCCCGGCTGCCGGCCGGGCAAGCAGGAGGCAACGCGTGGCACGACACCCGTGGGTGGCGCAGGCGGACGAGCGGGTCCGCTGGTCGGTGCAGATGGTGCTCGGGGCGGACGGCCTCGGCCGCCTGACGGAGACGGCCCGGCTCGTCGAGCAGCTCGGCATCGACGGCTTCTACATCTTCGACCACCCCACGCTGCAGGCCGACCCGTGGACCTGCCTCAGCGCCGTCGCCGCGGTCACCAGCCGGGTCGACCTCGGCTCGGTCGTCAACTGCGTGCCGTACCGCCACCCGGCGATGCTGGCCCGGCTCGCCGCCGACGTCGACAACCTGAGCCGGGGCCGCTTCGTGCTCGGCCTCGGCATCGGCTGGCTGATCCCGGAGTTCGCCGCCCTCGGCGCGGCGTACACGCCCCACGCCGACCGCTTCGCGGCGCTGGAAGAGGCGTGGACGATCATCCAAGGCGCGTGGGGGCCGGAGAAGTTCGCGTTCCAGGGAGCGCACTACGCCACCGAGGGGCTGCGCGTGCAGCCGCCGCCGGTCCGCCAGCCGCGGCCGCCGCTGCTGATCGGCGGCAGCGGCGAGCAGCGCTCGCTGCGGCTCGTCGCCCGCCTTGCCGACGCCTGCAACATCACCGAGGTCGAGCACACGCCGGCGGGGATGGCCGACGCCGGCGGCCCGGCGATCATCCGCCACAAGCTCGACGTCCTCCGCCGCCACTGCGAGGCGGAGGGGCGGGACCCCGACGAGGTCCTGCGCACCCACTTCCGGATCAAGCTCGTCATCGCCCCGACCGAGTCGGCGGCGAACGCCAAGCTGGAGCACCTGCTCGCCCTGCCCAGCACCTCCCCCGGCACCCGCCGCGCCCAGCGCAGCGCGTTCACGGTCGGCACCCCGGACCAAGTGGTCCGCCACTACCAAGCGCTCGTCGACGCCGGCATCCAGGCCTTCTTCGCGCAGGTCGACAGCGAGGACGAGGAGACGCTCCACCTCCTCGCGGCCGAGGTGATGCCGCGGGTCGGCTACCGGTGAGCGGTCCCCTCCTCCTCGGCGACGGCGACCGCCTGCGAGCGGCCCTCGCCGGCAGCCGCCTCGTCTTCGACTGGAACGGCACGCTGATGGACGACGCGGTCCGCAACCTCGCCGGCCTGAACGCGGCGCTGGCGACGGTCGGCCTCGCCCCGCTCACGGCCGAGACCTTCGCCGGCCGCTTCCGCCTGCCGATGGCCGACTTCATGCGCGCGGTCGAGGTGCCGGAGCCGCACGTCGGCACCGTCGTCGACGTCTGGAACGACGAGATCGGGCAGCGCCACGCCGACCTCGCGCCCGGCGCGCTCGACCTCCTCGTCGATCTCCACCGGCGCGGCCGACCGGCCGGGGTCGTCTCCTCCGCCCACGAGGCGAGCGTTCGTCGCGACGCGACCCGGGTCGGCGTCCTCGACCTGCTGGCGTTCCTCGCCGGCTCGGTCGAGGCCAAGTCGCTCCGGCTGCGGGAGATCGTCGCCGCTTCGTCGTCCCCGGTCCTCTACGTCGGCGACACCGAGTACGACATGGCCGAGGCGATCGCCGCCGGCGCGCTCCCGGTCGGCTACGCCGGCGGCTACCGCCCGCCGGAGCAGCTCCTCGCCGCCGGCGCGATCGCCGTCGTCGGGCACATGGGACAGTTGGCGGGCTGATGGGCCGCCCTCCCGTAGCAGCAACCCGGGGGTGCGGGGGAGGGCTTGGCCCTCCCCCGATGCATTTGCTCCCCCTCTCCCACCGAGTGGGAGAGGGGGCTGGGGGGTGAGGGAGTCCTGGTGCGCTCGGCCGGGCGCTGCGGTGTCGCCTCCGGGCGGACACTGCCCCTCGTCAGGCGGCGCGAGAGCGGGAACCGCCGGGCAGACGGCGCGTCGTCCCCTCGATCGCCGTCGAGCTACTCCGGCTTCGTGGCCGGTGCACCGCCCCGCATCCCCTCCAGCCGGAGCTGCCAGACCACCAGCGCCGCCTCGCCGACGATCCGCCGCGAGAGCTTGGATGCCCCGGCCACCCGGTCGGTGAAGACGATCGGCACCTCGACCACCGTCGCCCCGCCGCGCAGCGCCCGCCACGTCGTCTCGATCATGAAGCCGTAGCCGTCGGAGCGGACCGAGCCGAGGTCGAGCGCGGCCAGCGTCGAGCGCCGCCACGCCTTGAAGCCCCCGGTCAGGTCGCGGACCGGCACGCCGAGCACCGTCCGCGCGTAGCGGCCGCCCCCCTGGCTCAGCGCCCGCCGCCAGAGCGGCCAGCCCGCCGTGCCGCCCCCCGCCACGTAGCGGGAGCCGATCGCGAGGTCGGCCCGCCCGGTGGCGGCGACGAGGCGCGGCACGTCGTCCGGGTTGTGGGAGTGGTCGGCGTCCATGTGGACGACCACGTCGGCCCCGCTCCGCAGGGCTTCCCCGAGCCCGGCGACGTAGGCGGGGCCGAGGCCCTCCTTCGCCGCCCGGTGCAGCACGCGGACCCGGCCCGGGGACTCGGCGGCGAGCGCGTCGGCGAGGTCGCCGGTGCCGTCCGGCGAGTTGTCGTCGACGACGATCACCCGGTAGGCGTCGCCCAGCGCCAGCACCCGCTCGACCACCCAGCGGAGGTTCTCCCGCTCGTTGTAGGTGGGGATCACGACCACGACCGAGGGGACAGCCAACCGCACGCCTCCGCGAGGTGCCAACGTCCGGGATTCCTACCATATCGTTGGGGGTTGGGGATTGGGGGAGCGAAGGCCGGGCGGCGGCCGGCGTCAGGCCCGCGCCGCCGACCGTCCTCCCTATTCTCCCGTCCCCAGTCCCCAATCCCCAGTCCCCAATCCCCAGTCCCCAATCCCCAGTCCCCAATCCCTATTCCCCAATCCCTATTCCCCAATCCCCAGTCGATCCCCGCGTATCTCCGGCGCGTCCTCCGGCCGGAACTCGTCGACCCGGGCGGGGCCGAGGAAGCGGAGCCGGTCGAGGCAGGCCTGGGCCTCGAAGACGAGGCGGGCGGTGTCGATCCCCATGCAGGCGGGGCGGAACTCGCTCGTCTTCTCGATCCCGTCGGCGAGGAGCAGGAGCGCGCCGGCGTGGTTGCCGCGCAGGGCGTGCAGGAAGCCGACCCCGATCTGGAGGATGCCTTGGTAGAGGCGGCGGACCGGCCGCCGCTCGGCGTGCCACTCCGCCTCGATCACCTCGTGCGCCTCGTAGAAGAGGTGCTCGTTGAAGAGTCGGATCCCCTCCAGCACGCCGGCCGGGGGGGTGCCCGCGCAGGGGTCCGCCTCGACCGCGGCAACCTCGCTCAGGATCGGCCGCAGCCGGTCGACGACGGCGGCCAGCCGCGCCGGGTCGTTGCCGACCACCCCCTCCAGCATCAGCGGCCCGCGGTAGACGCCGGCGATCGCCCGCAGCAGGGCGGGCCACGGCAGGTCGCCCTCCCCCGGCGGCAGATGGCGGGCGGCGCGGTCCCCCTCCCGCAGGTCGCTGAGGTGGACGTCGAGCACCCGCTCGCCCATCGCGGCGAGGACCATGAACGGGTTGGCCTCCGCCTCGGCCGCCTGGAACGGGTCGAAGACGAAGCCGACCCGCGACTCCGCCGCCGCCAGCTCCGGCAGCCGGGCGGCCAGCGCCGCCACGTCGCGCACGTTCTGCAGCAGCGCCCACGAGACGTTCTCGATCCCGAGCGCCAGCCCGGCCGCGGCGCAGGCCCGGCCCCGCTCGGCCAGCACCGCCAGCGCCCGCTCCGGCGCGGCGGGGCCGGGCACCTCCTTGCGGTCGGGGCCGTGCCAGACGACGACCGCCGCCCCGAGCGCGGCCGCCCCCTCGATCCCCCGGTCGAACAGGTCGCGGGCGTCGGCGACGCGCCGCGGGTAGGGCCCGAAGAGCGGGTGGTACGGCGTCCAGAGGTGAACCGCGTGGACGCGGCAGCCCGCCTCGTCGCAGCGGCGGCGGAGGGATCGGCAGAAGGCGGGGGCGTACTCCGAGGTCGACTGCAGCATCACCTCGAGGTCGGTCAGGCCGAGCCGGGCGGCGATGTCCGGCACCTCCTCGGTCGGGGTCGGGAAGAGCGCGCCGGTCGACAGGCCGAGCCGCGGCCCGGGGCCGTCACCCCGCTCCGGGCCGCCCCCCGCCGCCGCCTCCTCTGTCGCCATCGGTCGCTTCCCCCGCCGCCGCTCGTTGTCCGTGCACCCCCCCCGATGGTACAACGCTGCCGGGGATGCTCCGACCGACACCACGGGAGACCGATGGCGCTCGATCTCCGCCCGTCGCGCGAGCCGCGGCTGACGCGGCTGGAACTGCACGGCTTCAAGAGCTTCGCGAACCGCACCGTCTTCGCCTTCCTGCCGGGGATCACCGCGGTGGTCGGGCCGAACGGCAGCGGCAAGTCGAACATCGCCGACGCGATCCGCTGGGTCCTCGGCGAGCAGGGGGGCAACGCCCTGCGCGCCAAGAAGACCGAGGACGTCATCTTCGCCGGCGGGCAGGGCCGCGCCCCCGCCAGCGTCGCCGAGGCGACCCTCGTCTTCGACAACAGCGATCGCTGGCTGCCGATCGACTTCGCCGAGGTGGCGGTCACCCGCCGGGCCGAGCGCAACGGGGAGAGCCAGTACTTCGTCAACGGCCGCCGGGTCCGCCTCAAGGACGTGGCGCTGCTGACCGCCTCGCTCGGCCAGAGCCACGTCGTCGTCGGCCAGGGGCTGGTCGACGCCGCGCTCTCGCAGCGGCCGGAGGAGCGGCGCTCCCTCTTCGAGCATGCCGCCGACCTCTCCGGCCTCCGCCTGAAGGTGGCCGAGGCCGAACGCAGCCTGAACGAGGCGGACGGGAACGCCACCCGCCTGCGCGACCTGCTGGCCGAGATCGAGCCCCGTCTCCGCTCGATGGAGCGCGCTGCCCGCCAGGCCCGCGAGTGGCAGGGACTGCGCGGCGACCTCGACACGCTGCAGCGCGCCCACTTCCGGACTCTGCTGCTCGCCGCCGTCGCCGCCCACGCCGCCGCCGAGGAGGGCGCGGCCGCCACCGCCGACCTCCTCCTCGCCGCCCGCCGCGAGGTCGACCGCCTCGACGCCGAGGGCCGCGGCGGGGCCGACGCGACCGAGGCGGCCCGTGT
>JBDHWC010000161.1:0-5917 GCA_039809985.1 Thermomicrobiales bacterium
GACCCGGCGCTCGGGCCGGCCGCGGGCTAGGGCGACGCGCCGCGGCGAACCGCGCCCGCGTATACTTGCCGACGCCAGACATCCGCCCCACGGACCCGCGCAGGGCGCGCGGCAGCGGGGCATGCCGAGCGAGCATGAGCTACGAGATCGCCAACATCCTGCTGCAGGTGCTGAACCTGTTCATGTACGCCCTGATCGGCCGGGCGTTGCTGTCGTGGTTCGACCCCCGGATGAACTGGGGGATCAGCCGCGTGCTCTACCAGGTGACGGAGCCGATCGTCGCGCCGCTGCGGCGGGTGATCCCGCCGGTGGGGATGTTCGACATCTCCTTCATCGTGGCGATCCTGCTCATTCAGGTGCTGCAGCGATTGCTGGCGCAGGCGTTCTTCGGCTAGGCTGGCGACACGGGCCGGCCCGGGGCGGCCGGGGCCGGGCGAAGGCGGGGACGGGGGCACGATGGGCAACTTCTTGGGCGGCTTCACCAAGCTCTGCACGGTGATCTTCGTCTTCCTCGTGGTGGTGGCGCTGCTGTCGGTGCTCGGCGTCTTCCAGAACCACCTGATCCAGCCGGGGATGTAGCCGGGTCCGCCCGGCCGCGCGCGCCGGGCGCGACCATCACGCCGACGCCAGCGGCCCGCACGGGCTCGCTGGCGTTTCGCGTCCGGGCCGCCCTCACCCTCCAGCCCCCCCGCGACGGCCTGACAGGGGCAGGTATCCAAGGGATAGCGGCATCCGCGTCTCGCGGCCGGCCCCGCTGGGACCGCCCTCACCCCCCAGCCCCCTCTCCCGCGGCGGCGGGAGAGGGGGAGCAGATGGATCGGGGGAGGGCTTGGCCCTCCCCCGAATCCCCCAATTGCCGCGGCGCGGCCGCTTTCCAGGCGCTTTCCAACGGATATCTGCCCTGTCAGGCGGCGGCGGGAGAGGGGGAGAGACTGGATCGGGGGAGGGCTTGGCCCTCCCCCGAACCCCCATTCGCCGCGGCGCGGCCGCTTCCCGATGGATACTTCCCCTTGTCAGCCGCGACGGCGGGAGGGGGAGAACCCAGATCGGGGGAGGGCTTGGCCCTCCCCCGGACCCCCGGGTTGCCGCGGCGCGGCCGCTTCCCGATGCTTCCCCTGTCAGGCGGCCACGGAGTGGGAGAGCACGTTGCCCGGCCGTTCCCCGATCCCCGGATCTCCGCGGCGCGGCGGCGTTTCGACGGACATCCCCCGGTCGCAGGGTGCGGGCCGCTCCGAGCGTGGGCGAGGGCCGAGATCGGGGAGGGTTCGGCCCTCGCCAAGCCCCTGGTCGCCGCGGCGCGGCGGCTTCTCGACGGAGACGCCTGCCGTCTGCCGCGGCGCGACCGCTTCCCGGTGGGAACCTCCCCGTGCCGGGAACAGGAACGTGAACAGGGGCGGCCGGTTGGCCGCCCCTGTTCCCGCGTCGCCGGCCGGGGCCGGGCGGATGTCCTAGTAGATCGGCAGGTAGCGGTCCCGCTCCCACTGGGTGACGTGCTTGCGGAACGCGTCCCAGTCGGCGGTCTGCGCCTCGGTCAGGCGGTCGAAGACGTGGTCGCCGAGCGCCTCGCGCACGATCGGGTCGGCCTGCATCAGCGCGACCGCGTCGCCGAGGGTGGCCGGCAGGGTCGGGATGCTGCGCCGCGCCAGGTCCTCGTCGGTGAAGTGGTAGAGGTTCTCCTCGACCGGCTCCGGCAGCGGCGTCTTGTTGACGATGCCGTCGATGCCGGCGGCCAGCATCACCGCGAAGGCGAGGTACGGGTTGCACGACGGGTCCGGGCAACGCAGCTCGACCCGGGTGGCCGAGGTCTGCCCCTTCCGGATCGCCGGCACCCGGATCAGGGCCGAGCGGTTGGTGCGGGCCCAGGCGACGTAGACCGGGGCCTCGAAGCCGGGGACCAGCCGCCGGTAGGAGTTGACCAGCGGCGCGATGACGCCGCAGAAGCTGCGGGCGTGGGCCAGCTGACCGGCGATGAAGTGGCGGGCGACCTCCGACAGCCCGTAGGGGTCGTCGACGTCGACGAAGGCGTTCCCCTTCTTGCCGACGAAGCCGAGGCTCTGGTGGACGTGCATGCCGGAGCCGTTGATCCCCTCGACCGGCTTCGGCATGAAGGTGGCGTGCAGCCCGTGGCTCATCGCCACCGCCTTCAGCACGTACTTGAAGGTGGTCACCCGGTCGGCCGTCTTCAGGGCGTCGCCGTACTGGAAGTCGATCTCGTGCTGGCCGATGGCGACCTCGTGGTGGCTGGCCTCGACCTCGATCCCCATGTCAGCGAGGGCGCGGACCATGTCCTTGCGCACGCTGTAGCCGAGGTCGGTGGTGAAGTCGAAGTAGCCGGCGGCGTCGTGCGGGTCGGCGTCGGTGCCGTTGGCGGCCCGGAAGAGGAAGAACTCCGGCTCCGGGCCGACGTTGTAGGTGTAGCCGAGCTCGGCCAGCCGCTCGAGCTGGCGGGCCAGCACGCCGCGCGGGTCGCCGGAGAACGGGTCGCCGTTCGGCGAGTGGACCCAGCAGTAGATGCGCGCCGTCAGGTGGTCGCCGACGGTCCACGGCAGGACCGCGAACGACGACAGGTCGGTCTGCAGGTACATGTCCGACTCGGCGATCCGGGTGAAGCCGGCGATCGAGGAGCCGTCGATCCACTGCCCGCGCTCGATCACGTCCGGCAGCACCGCCGCCGGCACCGTGATGCTCTTGACGAGGCCCATCACGTCGGTGAACTGGAGGTCGATGAACTCCACCCCCTCGTCCCTGACCCGCTTCAGGATCTCGTCCCCGCTCGGCGCACCCTGCTTGCCGCTCGTCGCCATCGTCCCACGCCTCCGCTGCGGACGGCCCCGACGGGCTCGCCCCCGGTCCCACGCGCCGCCAGTCCGGGCCGACGCATCCCCAGCCCGAACACCGCCCGTCCACGTTGCCGCCGGGTTCGTTGCCGTCGGCAACGCTACCCGCGCCGACGTCCCGATTCATCGTGCGAGCCGCCACGATTCGGGCCGATTCTCTGTGCAATCTGCACAAAACGGGACGTCGCGCCCCGCCGATCGTCCCGGTGCGGAACCGGACGGCCCGCCCGGGCGTATCAGAAGGGCAGGAAGGCCCGGCTTGCCCGGGCGTTGACCGCGCCCCGCAGCCGAACAGGCCACCTCGCGCCGCGGGGGCGGGGGAGAAGTTCGGGAGGGTTCCGGATGCTGACCTCGACACTGCGCCGCCCGGCCGCGGGCCTGATGATCGCCGCCTCGCTCGTCCTCGCCGCCCTCGCCCCGGTCGCCGCCCAGCAGGTGCCGACCAGCGGCGGCAACAACCGCGACGGCGTCGCCAATGCCACCGCCCAGGACGGCAGCGACATCGTCTTCAACACCAACGACGGCACGACGTCGACCTCCGGCGGCAGCGGCACCGTCGCCTCCCCGCCGCGGATCCCGACCAGCAACGTCGCCAGTGCCCGCATCCCGGTCGTGGTCGACGCCAGCGGCCCGGACGGCATCCCGGTCGGCGCGACCACCTCCACCTCCACCCCGGCCACCGTCAACGGCCAGCCGGTGGAGAGCGGCACCTACATCCCCGACCAGACGCCGCCGCCCGCCCCGGTCGAGGCCGCCCCGGCCGACACCTCCGGCACGTGGGACGACGGCTCCGCCGACGCCGCCCCGGTCGCCGACTCCGGCGACGGCAGCTGGGACGACGGCTCCGGCGCCGTGGCCGACGACGGCAGCGGCGTCGACGACGGCTCCGCCGACGCCCCGGTCGCCGACGACGGCTCGGCGGCCCAGGAGCCGCAGTACACCTGCGCCGACTTCATCGGCTGGTACGACGCGCAGTCGACCTACGAGGCGCGCGGCGGCACCGGCCAAGACTGGGTGACCGTCGACGCGGTCGACCCGGACTGGAACGGCGTCGCCTGCGAGGACCTGCCGGGCGGCCCCGCCGCGACCAGCTAGCCCCCGCGCCCTTCGTCCACTCCGACGCCCCGCCCGGCACGCCGCGGCGGGGCGTCCCTTTGGTGCCCGGTTGCCCAGCCCGGTGTCCGGCCCGGCTGACACGGGGAGGTGCCTGAACGGAGGCGACCTCCTCACCTCGCGACGGGACCCGCCGGGACCGCCCTCGCCCCAAAACCCCGCTCCCGCAGCGGCCGGACAGGGGAAGGCCCCTGATCGACAGCGGCGTCCACATCTCGTTGCCGGGCCCGCTGGGACCGCCGTCACCCCCAGCCCCCCCTCCCGCGGCGGCGGGAGAGGGGGAGAAACTGAACCGGGGGAGGGCCGAGCCCTTCCCCGCACCCCCGGATTGCCGCGGCGCGGCGGCTTTCCGGTCGCTTCCCAACGAATGCCCCACCCTTGTTGGCCGCGGCGGCGGACGAGGGGGAGAGCGTGCATCGGGGCGCACCTCGCTTGGCCCTCTCCCGAACCCACCAATTGCCGCTGCGCGGCTGCTTCCCGACTGTCACCTCCCCCGGTCAGCCGCGGCGGCGGGAACCTGGGAGCAACTGATCGGAGGAGGGTCAAGCCCTCCCTCCGGCCCCCCCGGATTGCCGCGGCGCTGCCGCTTCCCAACGGAGACCTCCCCCTGTCGGGCCGCCGCGGGAGAGTGGAAGAACCCGGATCGGAGAAGGGCTTGGCCCTCCCCGGACCCCCGGGTGGCCGCTGCGCGGCCACATCCCGTCGGCAACCCACCCCTGCCAGTTGCGGCGGCGGGACAAAGGGAGACGCTGCGTCGGGGGGGTCAAGCCCTCCCCCGGCCCCCCTCACACCATGGCCGTTTGAGACACCGGCGGCAACTGGACCGGCATCGGCTCCCCGCCGGGCCGGAACGGGGCCGACAGAGCGGGGGCCGCCCCATTCCAGCGGCTCGCCGGGCCCCCGCGCGGGCATCCGGCGGCTTCCCCGGGCCCGGCGGGGACGGCCAGGAGGGGTCGCCGACCGCCGTCGCCGGCCGGAGCGGGCACCCCGGCCTGCCGCTGCGCGGCCGATTCCCGGCGGCTGCCTCCCCTTGTCAGGCGATGACGGAAGAGGGAGACCAACGCGGTCGAAGACGGGCTCAGTCTTCTCCCGGACCCCCGGGTGGCCGCTGCGCGGCGGCGTTCCGAAGGACGGCTGCTCGTTACGGGGCGCGGACCGCTCCGAGAGCGGGAGAAGGCCCGGCCCGGGGCGGCTCGGCTCTCCCCTGTCGCCCGGGACGCCGCGGCACGCCCGCCTTCCGGCAGGCCCCTCCCCTCGTCGGCCGCTGCGACAGAAGCGAGGCGGCAACTGACCCGCGGGAAGGGCTGAACCTTCCTCGCGGCCCCTGCCGTTGCCACGGCGAGGTTGCCCCTTAGACGACACCCGTCCCTGTCAGTCGCCGTGTGCGAGGGTCGCGGCATTGGGGAGCCACGAGCAGCGCACGCCGCTGTCGCCCGGGCACCTCCGCGTGCATGCGCTACCAGAGCAACGGGCAACGCTGCCCTGTCGCTTCCCGACCCGCCAAACCCTCCCTAAGATGCGAGCAGGACCGGCACGATCAGGGGGGGATCCACCATGGACGACCGCCGCTTCGACGCCTTCGCCCGCTCGCTCGGCACCGCCCGCAGCCGCCGCGGCGCGCTCGGCCTCCTCGCCGGGGCCGCCGGCCTCGCCCTCGCCGAGGCCGACGCCAAGCAGCGCCGCAAGGGCAGGAAGGGCAAGCCGGCCAAGCCCGCCGCCGCCAGCGCCGTCTGCGCCGCGGCCGGAACCAAGCCCTGCACCATCGCCCAAGCCAGGCGCGGCGCGGTCCTCGAGGACTGCGACTACGCCGCGGCCGACCTCGCCGGCAAGGCGCTGAACGCCGCCAACCTGAGCAAGGCCAGCCTCGCCGGGGCCGACCTGCACGGGGCCAACCTCGCCGGGGCCAACCTCGCCAACGCCTGCCTGACCGGGGCGGACCTCTCGGGGGCGAGCCTGCGGGGGACCAG
>JBDHWC010000162.1:0-5911 GCA_039809985.1 Thermomicrobiales bacterium
CGCATCACCGACCGTCGCGACGCCTCGAGCCGCCGCGCCGTCTCCGCCGCCGACATCCCGTCGAGCCTGAACTGCTCCGCCATCGCCGTACCGCTCCTTCGTTCTCGCTCCCCGGCGCGCCGCCCCGATGCGGCCGCCGCTCGGAACCTCGGTGGGGGCGCGGCCGCCGCGGGCCGCGCCGGTCAGCGCCCGTCCAGCCGCCGCATCCGCCGGCTCACCGCGTCGAGCCCGACCGCGAGGATCAGGACCGCGCCGACCGTGATCGGCTGCCAGTAGAGCGGCACGTTGAGCAGGGTCAGCGCGTTGCTGATCACCTGCAGCAGGAAGACGCCGAGGATCGAGCCGAGCACCGTGCCCTCGCCGCCGGCGAGGCTCGCGCCGCCGATCACCACCGCCGAGATGACCAGCAGCTCGACCCCGGTGCCGGCGGTGACCGAGGCGCTGCCGAACCGGGCCGTGGTCAGGATGCCGGCCACCGCCGCGAACGTCGCCGTCACGATGAAGGCGACGATCGTGACCCGGTCGACCGGGATGCCGGAGAGCCGGGCCGAGCGCGCGTTGCCGCCCACGTAGTAAGTCTGCCGCAGCCAGCGCGAGCGGCGCAGCAGGAAGTCGCCGACCACCGCCAGCGCCACCATCACCCAGACGGGGGTCTGGAAGCCGCCGACCACCGCCTGCCCGATCTGGTTGAACTCCGGCGGCAAGTTCGCCACGCCGTAGCCGCCGCCGATCAGCAGCGTCGCGCCGCGGGCGATCGAGAGCATGCCGAGGGTGGTGATCAGCGGGTTGATGCCGACCTTGGTCACCAGCAGGCCGTTGGCCAGCCCGACCACCGGCCCGACCAGCAGCCCGCCGAGGACCGCCAGCGGGATCGGCACCCCGTTCACGATCAGCGCGCCGCAGACCGCCCCCGCCAGCGCCAGCACCGACCCGACCGAGAGGTCGAAGCCGCCGGCGACCAGCAGGATCGTCATCCCGACCGCGATGATCCCGTTCGTGCTCATCCCGAGCACCAGCGCCTTGAAGTTCTCCGGCGTCCAGAAGTAGGGCGAGCGCGAGCCGATCAGGACGCTGACCAGCACGAGGAAGAGGAGCGTCGTCAGCTCCCGCACCTCGAGCAGCTTGCGCCCGACCGCGACGACCGGGTTGTCCCGCCGCTCCGTGGCGGCCGCCGTCGACTCCGTCATCGGCTCAGTGCCCCCCGTCCGCCCCCGGCTCTGCGCCGGGGCCGCCGTCCGCCAAGCCCGCCGCGGCCGCCAGCAGCACGTCCTCGTCCGCCTCGCCGCCGCGGTACCGGGCGACGATCCGGCCCCGGTACATCACGGCGATGCTGTCGCTCAGGTGCAGCACCTCGGGCAGTTCCGAGGAGATCAGGATGATGCCGACCCCTTGGTCGGCCAGGTGCAGCAGCAGCTCGTGGATCTCCGCCTTCGCCCCGACGTCGACGCCGCGGGTCGGCTCGTCGACGATCAGGATCCGCGGCTCGGTCGCCAGCCACATCGCCAGCAGCACCTTCTGCTGGTTGCCGCCGGAGAGGCCGAGCACCTTCTGCTCGACGTCGCGAGCCCGGATCCGCAGCCGTTCCATGTACTCCAGCGAGACGCGGCCGACCTGCCGGTCGTCGACCAGCCCGCCCCGGCTGAAGCGGCCGAGGTTCGGCGCGGCGACGTTGCGGGCGATGCTCATCGCCAGGAAGAGCCCCGCCTGCTTGCGGTCCTCGGTCAGGTAGCCCATCCCGGCGCGCACGGCGTCGACGGGGGCGGCGAAGCGGACCGGCCGCCCCTCGACCTCCAGCGTGCCGGTCTGCGGCGGGGTCAGTCCGAACAGCGACGAGGCCAGCTCCGAGCGGCCAGCCCCGACCAGCCCCGCCAGCCCGAGGATCTCCCCCCGGTGCAGCGTGAAGGAGATGTCGGAGAACTCGCGGTCGCGGTCGAGCCCCTCCGCCTGCAGGATCGGCTCGCTGCCGAACTGCCGCGGCCGGTACGGCCCGGAGACGGCGGCGAAGCTCCGCCCGACCATCTCGCTGACGATCTGCTGCTCGGTCACCTCGTTCCGGCGCCACGTGCCGCGGTAGGTGCCGTCGCGCAGGACCGTGATCCGGTCGGCGATCGCGAACACCTCGCGCAGGTGGTGGGAGATGTAGACGATGCCGAGCCCGCGCGCTCGCAGGTCGCGGATCGTCGCCATCAGCCGCTCCGTCTCGTTCGCGGTCAGCGACGAGGTCGGCTCGTCGAGGATCAGCACCCGCGCCTGCACGGAGAGCGCCTTGGCGATCTCGACCACCTGCTGGCTCGCCAGCGAGAGGGTGCCGACCGCCTGCCGCGGCCCCGCCGCCAGCCCGAACGGCCGGATCAGGGCGGTCGTCTCCGCCTCCATCCGGCCGCGGTCGATCAGGCCGAGGCGGTTGGCCGGCTGCCGGCCGGCGAAGACGTTCTCGGCGATGCTCAGCTGCGGCACGAGGCTCAGTTCCTGGAAGACGATGCTGATCCCCGCCGCCTCGGCGTCGCGCCGGTTGGCGAAGGCGACCGGCGCGCCGTCGACCCGCAGCTCGCCACTGTCGGGCCGGTAGACGCCGGCCAGGATCTGCATCAGCGTGCTCTTGCCCGCGCCGTTCTCGCCGACGACCGCGTGCACCTCGCCAGCCCGCAGCGCGAACGAGACGTCGTCCAGCGCCCGGATGCCGGGGAAGACCTTGCTGACGCCGCGCGCCTCCAGCACGACCGGCCCCGGCTCGGCCGGGGGCGCGGCGGCGATGGTCGGGTCGACCGCCATCACGCTACCAGTCGGCGACCGAGCGGTCGCGGTGGTAGGTTTGCATCAGCACCTCCTGCTCGAACGGGTGCTTGGCCGCCTCCCGCTCGTTCACCTCGATCCCGAGCCCCGGCAGGGTCGGCAGCCCGACCTGACCGCCGACGGCCTCGACCGGCGCGCTGACGACGTCGGCGCGCCACGGCACGTCGGAGCGGATCGCCTCCTGGATCAGGAAGTTCGGCGTCGCGAAGCCGAAGTGGACGTTCGCCATCGTCGCCACCGGCCCGAGCGGGTTGTGCGGCGCGATCGAGACGTAGGACGCCTCGGCCATCGCCGCGATCTTCCGCGCCTCCCAGAGGCCGCCGCAGTGGCAGAGGTCGGGCTGGACCACCGCGCAGGCCCGCCGCTCCAGCAGCTCGCGGAAGGCGAAGCGGGTCACCAGCCGCTCGCCGGTCGCGATCGGGATGCCGGGCAGCGCCCGCGCCACCTCGACCATCCCGTCGACGTTCTCGGCCGGGCAGGGCTCCTCGAAGAACCACGGACGGTACGGGGCGAGGGCCTGGCCGTACTGGATGGCCATCGCCGGCGTCGTCCGCCCGTGCAGGTCGACCATCACGTCGACGTCGTCGCCGACGGCGTCGCGGATCGCCGCCATGCAGCGCTCGGCCTGGCGCAGCGGGGCGTGGCGGTCGAGCGGCTCGGTCATCGGCACGACCAGCACCTTGATCGCCGTGTAGCCCGCGGCGACCGACTCGCGCGCCCGCTCGGCCATCCGCTCCGGCTGGTCCTGCAGGTAGAGCGCGTTCATCTCGCCGCCGCCGAGGTGGTCGTACATCCGGATCGTGTCGCGCACCTCGCCGCCGAGCAACTGGTAGACCGGCACCCCGAGGCTCTTGCCCCAGATGTCCCAGCACGCCTGCTCGATGCCGGAGAGGGCGCTCATGCCGACGACCCCCATCCGGAAGAAGGAGTGCCGGTACATCACTTGGTAGAGGTGCTCGATCCGCCGCGGGTCCTCGCCGACGACCATCGGCGCGAGGTCCTCGACGCAGCCGACGACACCGCGCGTCTTCCACTCGAGGCTCGCCTCGCCCCAGCCGGTGATCCCCTCGTCGGTCTCGACCTTGACGAAGACCCAGTTCCGCATCCGCGCGTTGACCACGCGGGTGCCGATCGCGGTGATCCTCACGCCCGTCCCCCCTGCCGGCTGCCGCCGGCGGCCAGCGGCCGGTGCTCGTCCAGCTCGCGCTCGAGCAGCCGCTCGAAGTGGCTGACGTGGCTCGCCATCGCCGCCCGCGCCGCCTCCGGGTCGCCGGCCCGCACCGCCGCCATGATCGCCCGGTGGTCGTCCATCGAGACGGCGACCGAGTCGGGCCAGCGCGAGGTCAGCGAGTAGCCGATCCGGCGGACGTCGTTCAGCGGCCGCATCAGCTTGCGGAGCAGGTCGTTGCCGGCGGCGGCGATCAGCGCCTCGTGGAAGGCGATGTCGACCTCGTTGTAGACCCCGGGATCGCCGCAGGTCTCCTCCAGCCGGCGGAGCAGCCCCTCCAGCTCCGCCAGCTGGGCGGCGGTGCGCTGGGCGGCGACCCGCCCGGCGACCTCCACCTCGACCATCCGGCGGATGCCGTGCAGGTCCTCGGCGAGGTCGTCGATCAGGCCGAGCCGGGAGCGGACCCGCAGCAGCTCGGGGTCGAGGTCGTGCCAGTCGGCGTGGGGTCGGACCACGGTGCCGGCCCCCTGCCGGACGTCGAGCAGGCCGGACCGGGCGAGCCGGGCGACGGCCTCGCGGACGACGGTGCGGCTGACGGCGAAGCGGGCGCAGAGGAGCGGCTCGGGCGGCAGCAGGGCGCCGGGCGGCAGCGCGCCGCCGAGGATCTCGGCGGCCAGGTCGTCGACGAGGCGGTCGGCGAGGCGGGGGCGGCGCATGGGGACTCCGGCGTCCGGCGATTCGTCATACGTATGACGAATCTGGCCCGAGCGTACGCCCGCCCGCGGCGGCTGTCAACGGCGCGGCGCCACCAACCCCGCGCCGGACAGCGGCAGGGTTCGTGCTACGATTCCGGCGTTGGAAGGGGCTGCCCCGCCCGGCCGGCTGCCCGGCGGAACGGGACGGCGGCGGCCGGAGCGCTGGGGGCGCGCGTGGAACTGCAGACCTCGGGCCACGACTGGTTCGTCATCCTGCTGATGCTCGGCGTGGCGTTCGCGATGGGGATGCTGCTGCTCGGCCTCAACTGGGTGGTCGCCCCGACGAAGCCGACGACGGCGAAGTCGGCGCCGTACGAGAGCGGCATGCCGGACATCGTGCCGGTGCGGCCGTTCTTCTCGCCGCGCTTCTACATGGTCGCGATGCTCTTCGTGATCTTCGACATCGAGGCGATCTTCATGTTCCCGTGGGCCGTGATCTTCGACAACCTCGGCCGCTACGGGTTCGTCGAGATGCTGGCCTTCATCGGCCTCCTCGTCGTCGGCTATGTCTACGCGTGGAAGAAGGGGGCCCTCGAATGGGTCTGATCGACGACCGCTACGACAAGAACCTGTTCATCACCTCGCTCGACTTCCTCTTCAACTGGGCGCGCCGCTCCTCCCTCTGGTGGCTCCAGTTCGGGCTCGCCTGCTGCGCGATCGAGATGATCTCCGCCTCGATGGGCCGCTTCGACCTCGCCGAGCGCTTCGGGATGCTCTACCGCGCCTCCCCCCGCCAAGCCGACCTGATGATCATCGCCGGCACGGTCACCAAGAAGATGGCCCCGGTCGTCCGCACCCTCTACGACCAGATGCCGGAGCCGAAGTGGGTGCTCTCGATGGGCTCCTGCGCCAACGTCGGCGGCCCCTACGACACCTACGCCGTCGTCCAGGGCGTCGACCAGGTGATCCCGGTCGACATCTACGTCCCCGGCTGCCCCCCCACCCCGGAGGCCCTCTACTTCGGCATCCTCGAACTGCAGAACAAGGTGATCAAGTACGAGACGATGGCCCGCCGCCAAGGCAAGGACGCCGCCGAGCAGCAGCGCGCCGCCGACCGCGCGGCGGCGATGGCTGTCGTCCGCGCCTCCTAGTCGCGCCCGCGCCGGCCGCGCCCGGCCACCCCAGCGAGGACCGCCCACGGTGAGCACCCCCGACCCCAGCCAGAAGCAGGACGCCGCGGCCCTCCGCGCCGCCT
>JBDHWC010000163.1:0-5887 GCA_039809985.1 Thermomicrobiales bacterium
GAGGTCAGCTTCGCCACCTACGACGTGCTGCAGGATCTCCACGTCGTCGCCACCGGCGCGTACGAGCTGGTCGAGGCCGACGAGGACATGGAGGACGAGGACGACGAGGACGAGGCGACCGAGGAGCAGGAGGACCTGTCGGGCGAGCCGGCGCGATAGGTTCTTCTGGGGACTGGGGACTGGGGACTGGGGACTGGGGCTGTCGGCGGGGTTGCCGACAGCCCCGTTTCCATCTTTCGGGTCAGCGGCGGGAGACGTTGCCGGTGCCTGTGCTGCCGGTGGCGACCGGGGCGCGACCGAAGTCGAGGTCCCGTTCCGACTCGATCTTGGCCGGGTCGAGCTCGACCCCCATGCCGGGGCGGTCGGGAACGCGGATGACGCCGTTGACCGGCACGACCGGCTCCTTCCAGAAGTGCTGCAGCAGCTGCTGCCACTTCACCAGGTACTCGACCAGCGGCACGCTCGGGATCGGCAGGGCCGCGCTGAGCTGGACGTTGGCCGGCACCGAGTGCCCGTGCGGGATCACCGGCACGCCGTAGGCGGAGGCGACCGCGCAGATCTTGACCATCTCGCTGATCCCGCCCGCCCAGTAGGTGTCGGGCTGCAGCACGTCGCAGGCGCCGGCGTCGAGCAGCGCCTTCATGCCCCACCGGGTGTACTCGTGCTCGCCGGTCGCGATCGGCACCGGCGACCGGCGGCGAATCTCGGCGCAGGCGGCGATCAGGTCGGGCAGGACCGGCTCCTCGATCCAGCGGGGGCGCGCCTCGGCGACCAGGCCGGCGACGCGGACGGCGTGGGGCACGTCCCAGCTCATCCAGGCGTCGAGCATGAAGTCGGCCTCGGGGCCGATCGCCGCCCGCAGCGTCTCGGCCAGCTCGACCGTCTTGGCGATGCCGGCCGCGCCGTCCTCCGGCCCCCAGCGGGGGAACCACTTGGTGGCGGCGAAGCCGTCGGCGACGAACGCCGCGGCCCGTTCGTGGACCCGCTCCGGCTCCAGCGAGAAGCCGAGGGCGCTGGCGTAGGCGGGGAGCTCGGTCCGCACCGGGCCGCCGAGCAGGCGATGGACCGGCACGCCGAGCGCCTTGCCGCGCAAGTCCCAGAGGGCGCAGTCGACCGTGCTGACCGCGAACATCGTCGGGCCCTTCCGGCCGTGGACGGCGTCGCGGTACATCTTGTCCCACAGTCGCTCGGTTGCCAGCGCGTCCTCGCCGACGAGGAGGCCGGCGAAGCTCTGGTCGATGACGTAGCCGATCTCGTGCGCGACCGGCCCGGCGATGCCGGAGAGGCCGGCGTCGGTCTCGACCTCGAGGAAGACGGTGCGGATCCGGTGGCGGCCGTCGCCGAGCGACTCCGGCATCCAGCTCGCCGCGCCTTGGGCCCGGTGCTCCGGGTAGACGTCGATCGGCCGGATCAGCCGCTCCTCCCAGAAGGGGTCGGGGTGCTCGAAGGTGCCAGTCAGCTCGCGCAGCCGGAGCCGGGTGATCCGCATCGCGCTCCTCCTCGTCGCTCGGACGGTGCCGGGCGGCATCGTCGCACGGCGGCCGGGGTCGGTCACCCGGCGTGGCGGAAGCCGGCGGCGCGCATGGTCAGCGGCTCGCCCTCAACCAGGGGCCGGGCCTCGACCACCTCACCGAGGACCAGCACCGAGTCGCCGGCGGGCAGCTCGCCGACGACTCGGCAGACGAGGTAGCCGAGGGCGTCGGCCAGCACTGGCGGGCCGGAGGCCGACGGGACGGTGGCGAGACCGAGGGTCGCGAACTTGTCGCCGACCCGCGCCCGCGGCTTGCCGAGGCCGGCAGCGAGGTCGCGTTGCCCCTCGGCGAGCGGACAGACCGTGAAGCGACCGTCGGCCCGGATCAGCGGCAGGGTCGAGCTGTCGTTCTCGACCGAGACGACGACCAACGGCGGCTCGAACGACACCTGCGACAGCCAGTTGGCGGTGAAGACGCCGCGGTCGCCGTCGTGGGCGGCGGTGACGGCGTAGAGGCCGTAGGTGAGCTGGCGCAGCACGCGCTTCTTGGCCTCGAGGTCGAGCGGTGGCAGGTCGGGCATCGGGCGATCCTCACCGGGGACGGGATCGGGCGGCACGCCGGGAGACCGGCGACCGCGACGAGTGGTCGGCCCCGATTGTCGATGCTTTGGCACCTCGGAGCCATTGTCGGGGCCGTCATGGTGCGCCGGGGCACGCCGGGAGGTGTCGGGCTGGACGACATGCACGATACTTTGGGGCGAACGCGCGAGGCCGCCGCCGGCGTCGGCTCGCGGAACCGGTGACGCGGCGCAAGCGTCAAACGGAGGGAGTCGGGCGGACCGCGGCGACCCGCGCCGTGCCCGCCCCGACCCGAACCGCGGAGGCGCGACGTGCGCGCCGCCTCGCCGGCAGCCCGCACCGGCGCCCCGTTTGCTCTTGGAGATTGCCCCGTCGCGCCACGGTGCGCCGCCGGAAACCCGGGCGGCCCGGGCGCGGGCCGGGGAAGTCGGAAGGTGGTCCGTGTTCTGGTTCGCGCTGGTACCGGCGCTCGTCGTGCTCTGGATGGTCGGGCAGCACTGGCTGCCGTGGGGCCGCGCCTTGACCGGGGAGATCGTGCACGTCGAGCGGCTGACGCTGCTGGGCCGGCTCCGCGGCTTCGGTCGCGCGGCCTCGGTCGGCCTCGGCTTGGTGATCGTCGGGCACTGGCTCGGCTGGGTGTCGGTGCCGGTCGCGCTGGCGCTCGCCTTGCTGCTGCTCCTGATTCCGGCTGTGCCGTTCTCCTACACGCTGACGACGCTCGGCATCAGCCGGGGCCGGTCGGGATTCCGCAACTGGACCGAGTTCGGCGGCGTCACCCGGCAGGCGGGGGCGATCCGGCTCGGCGGCGTCGCCGGCCGGCGCGGGATGACGGTCTGGCTCGGCGGCGACCGCGACGACGACGCGTTCGTGCTGCTGGTCCGCCAGTTGCTGCGCGGCTCCTACCAAGGGTTCGCCGGGCCGGGGCCCGGCGCGGTCGAGCCGCCTCCCGTCTGGACCGGCCCGGGCGGGCTGCCGGGGGCGATGGCGAGCTAGCGCAGTGCGGCCCGTTGGGTCGGGTCCGAGTCTGGAAGCCGCGACCTGCGGACGCGCCCAGCATTTGAGCACCGCACGACAACGCGAGTGGGCGGGGCCGACCGGCCCCGCCCGCTCGTCGCGCCGGTGGTGAAGAGGCCTACCGCTCCTCCTCGGCCAGCTCCAGCGCGAGCATGGCGGCGTTGACGATCTGGTCGGCGTCGATGCCGTGCTTGTGGTAGAGCGCGGCGCGGGAGCCGGACTGGCCGAAGTCATCGACCCCGAGCGGGACCACCGGCACGCCGTGGACGCTGCCGAGGAACGCCAGCGAGTGCGACGCGCCGTCTTGGACGGTGACGATCGGGGCGCGGCGCTCGGCTTCCGGCAGGAGCGTCCCGAGGTGGCCGAGGTCGAGCGGGCGGCGGGCGTTGTCGAGCTGAACGCGGCGGGCCGTCCGCAGCTGGTCGAAGAGCCGCTCGGCGCTGGTGACGTTGATCACGTTGGCGGCGACCCCCTCGGCGTGGAGCCGGCGGGCGGCGGCGACCGCCTCCGGCACCATGATGCCGCCGGTCGCGATCTGGACTGCGTCGCGGACCGGCAGGTCGGGAACGGCGACCGCGCGGTCGACCAGCCGGTAGCCGCCGAGCAGCGTCTGCCGCCGCGCCTCGGCCTCGCCGAGACGCTCCAGCGCCTCCCGCATCAGGGTCTGGTCGATCGGCTTGGTGCTGAGCCGGAGGTAGGTCGAAAGCCCGTGCTCGCGGTCGCAGCACTGGCGCAGCGCCTCGAGGAAGGCCCACTCGACCTCCTTGGCGAAGGCCGGCTCGTAGAAGACGAGCGTCGGCAGTTCGATCCCGAGCGAGATCGTCACCGTCGACTGGTGCGCCCCGCCTTCCGGGCTGAGCGAGACGCCGGCCGGGGTGCCGGCGAAGACCATCTTCGCGCCGTTGTAGAGCCCGTAGACGAGGGCGTCGAGACCGCGGCAGACGAAGGGGTCGTAGACGGTGCCGACGGGCAGCAGGTGCTGGCCGGTCAGCTCGTAGGAGAGGCCGAACTGGCCGAGGGCGGAGAAGAGGTTCATCTCCGAGATGCCGAGCTCGATGTGCCGCCCCTCCGGCCCCGGCCGCCAGCGGACCATGCTCGGGCCGCTGCCGGCGTCGTACTCGGCCGACGGCTCGGTGGCGAAGACGCCGACCTTGTTGATCCAGCCGGCGAGGTGGGTGCTGGTTGCCACGTCGGGCGAGAGGGTGATGATCCGCTCGCCCACCTCGGGCACGTCGGCGAGGCGGTCGAGGATGCGGCCGAGCGCCTCCTGGGTCGAGGTCGAGGCGGGCTGGGCGACGTCGAGGCGCTCCGGCACCGCGCCGGCCGGCACCAGCGGCGCGACGGCCGGGGTCGGCTGGGCCAGCGCCTCGGCGCGCTCGGCGCACCAGAGGCCCTCGCGGCTGTCGGGCGCGAAGGCGGCCCAGAGGTCGTCCTCCGGGATGCCGAACTGCTCGCGCAGGTCGTCCATCTGGCGCTGGGCGAGGAGCTGGGAGTGGTTGAGCGGGTCGCCCGCCATCGGCAGGCCGTAGCCCTTGATCGTGTAGGCGAAGACGACCGACGGCGCGTCGGCGACGGCGTCCGCCTCGCCCAGCACCTCGAGCAGGCGGGGCAGGTCGTGGCCGGCGAGGTTGGAGACGACGCGGTTCAGCGCGTCGTCAGGCACCGCCTCGACACTGCGCAGGATGTCGGCCTGCTCGGCCGGGTCAGGGACGTCGGCGAGGCGGCGGCGCAGTTCCGCGCCGTCGTGCAGCCGGATCAGGCTCTGGTACTCCTCGTTCGACATCTCGTCGATGCGCCGGCGCAGCGCCTCGCCGCCGGGGCTGCTCATCGCCGCCCGCAGCCGGGTGCCGTACTTCGCCTCGAAGACGCGCCAGCCCGCGCCGGCGAAGAGCGCCTTCAGGCGGGCGGCGCGGACGCCGGGGATCACCCGGTCGAGGCTCTGCCGGTTGAGGTCGATGATCCAGATCACGTTGCCGAGGCCGCGGATCGCCTCCTCGGCGACCGTCTCCCAGACGTTGCCCTCGTCCAGCTCGGCGTCGCCGATCAGCGAAATGAAGCGGTCGGACGAGACCTTGCCCCAGTGGGTCTCGGCGTACTCGGCGGAGAGCGAGGCGTAGACCGGGGCGACCGCGCCGAGGCCGACCGAGCCGGTGCTGAAGTCGACCCGGTCGGGATCCTTGGTCCGGCTCGGGTAGGCCTGCAGGCCGCCGTACTCGCGCAGGGTCGGCAGGTAGGCGCGGTCGAGCCGGCCGAGCAGGTACTGCGCGGCGTGGAAGATGGGCGAGGCGTGCGGCTTGATGCTGACCCGGTCGCCGGCCCGCAGGAACCGGAAGTAGAGCGCGGTGATGATCGTCGCCACCGAGGCGGACGACGCCTGGTGGCCGCCGACCTTCGACTTCTCCGGGTTCGGCCGGACCGCGTTGGCGTGGTGGATGATCTGGGTCGAGAGCCAGAGCAGCCGCCGCTCGATCGCCTCGAGGGTCGCGTAGTCGTCCGGCCCGAGGCCGCCGTCGCCGGGGGGGATGTCGGAAGCCGGGGTTCGCTCGATCATCTGGACCATGGCTGGGGCTCCTTCGGCGCCGGGGAGAGGAACACCCCAATCATACGGGGGATCGGCGATCCGGGGGGTGACGGATGATGCCGATCAGTCGACCCGCGCGCCCTCGGCCCACGCCTCCAGCCAGCCGCGCAGCACCCCGGCGTCGAAGTCGAGCAGGGTCGGCAAGGTGGCGTCCGCGGCGAGGAGGCGGCGGTCGTCGACGAGGTGGGGGTCGGGGACGGCGACGCAGCGCATCCGGGCCGCCTTGGCGGCGATGACGCCGT
>JBDHWC010000164.1:0-5784 GCA_039809985.1 Thermomicrobiales bacterium
GGCGACGCCTCGAAGCGCTTCTTCGAGTTCACCAGCCAGCACCTCGGCCAGCCGATGTCGATCGTGATCGACAAGCAGGTGATCTCCTCGCCGACGATCAACGGCGCGATCTCCAACAGCGGAGTGATCGAGGGCGTGCCCCCCGCCGAGGTGAACAGCCTCGTCATCCAGCTGAAGGCCGGCGCGCTGGCCGTGCCGCTGCAGGTGGTCCAGAGCCGCACCGTCGGCCCGACCCTCGGCCAGGACTCGATCGACCGCAGCGTGCTGGCCGGCCTGATCGGCCTCTGCACCGTCGCCCTCTTCATGATCCTCTACTACCGGCTGCCGGGCGTCATCTCGGTGGTCGCGCTCCTGATCTACTCGTCGATCACCTTCGCCCTCTTCAAGCTGATCCCGGTGACGATGACGCTCGCCGGCATCGCCGGCTTCATCCTCTCGATCGGCATGGCGGTCGATGCCAACGTCCTCATCTTCGCCCGAATCAAGGACGAACTGCGTCTCGGCCGGCCGCTCGCCAGCGCGGTCGAGGCGGGCTTCGACCACGCCTGGCCGTCGATCCGGGACTCCAACGTCTCGACCATGATCACCACCGTCATCCTCTACTTCTTCGGCAACTTCACTGGCACCTCGATCATCACCGGCTTCGCGATCACGCTGTTCATCGGCGTCGTCGTCTCGATGTTCACCGCGATCACCGTCACCCGCACCCTGCTCCGCCTGATCGTCGGCGCGGGCTTCGCCCACGACCTCTGGTGGTGGGGTTCGGTCAAGCACGAGCCGGACGGCGCGCCGAGCGTCGCTCCCGCCGACTAACTGCCGCGCCGCCGGACCCGACCGACCGCGAACTCCGAGGGAACGCCGACCGATGCGCCACCTGCTCACCCACCTCGTCAGCAAGCGCTACACGTGGTTCGCCCTCTCGCTGCTGGTGATCCTGCCCGGCCTCGTCTCGCTTGCTCTCTTCGGGCTGAAGCAGGGCATCGACTTCACCGGCGGCACGGTCTGGACCATGCAGTTCAGCCACGACGTCGACACCGAGCAGATTGCAAAGGTCTTCGAGGAGAACGGCTTCGGCGAGGCCGCGATCCAGTCGGTCGGCAACGAGGGCGCGCACGCCTACCTGATCCGGACCAAGGAGATCACCGAAGGCTCGGCCGAGAAGCACCAGATCGCCAACCAGATCACCCAGCAGATCGGGCCGTTCACCGAGCTCGAGTTCGCCAGCGTCGGCGGCGCGATCTCCTCCGAAATCCGCAAGCGCGCCCTGCAGGCGATCGTCCTCGCCTCGGTCGGCATCCTCGCCTACATCGCCTACGCCTTCCGCAACACCCAGAACTCGCTGCTCTACGGCTCCTGCGCCATCGTGGCCATGCTGCACGACGTCCTCGTCGTGCTCGGCCTCTTCTCGATCTTCGGCGTCCTCTTCGGCATCGAGATCGACGCCCTCTTCGTCACCGCGCTCCTGACCGTGATCGGCTTCTCGGTCCACGACACCATCGTCGTCTTCGACCGGATCCGCGAGAACCTCGCCCAGCACTCCGACCCGAGCTTCGAGGAGGTGGTCGACTACTCGCTGGCGCAGACGGTCGTCCGCTCGCTGAACACCTCGCTCACCGTCGCCCTGACGCTGCTCGCCCTCTTCCTCTTCGGCGGCGCGTCGACCCGCACCTTCGTCCTCACCCTGCTGATCGGGGTCGTCAGCGGCACCTTCTCCTCGATCTTCAACGCCAGCCAGCTGTTGGTCGCGTGGGAGAACGGCGAGATCCAGCGCTTCTTCGGGCGCATCTTCCGCCGCACGCCGGACGCCAACGCGGCCCCGAGCCGCTAGCTTCCGATCAGCCCCCGCGACGGCCGGGAATGCCCGGGCCGGTGGGTCGGTCGTGGTACACTCCCCCGCCGTGAGTCGGCGGAAATCCGCTGGCCGGTTTGTCACGTGTCGCGTTGGCACGCGCCCTTCCGGGCGGCGTTCCGTGACCCTCGTTCCACCCAGTTCGCCGCGTCGGGGCGGGCTGGGCGAGGTGCGACCCTGACCCGGCCGGGCAAGACCGCCGCATCGGGACGGTCAAACAGGTTGGGAAGGGAAGGCACCTTGGACGAACGGACGCAGCTCTCGCTGGTCGTCCTCGTGATCGGCATCATCGGCGTCCTCTTCGCCGGCTGGCTCGCGCAGAACGTCTTCTCGCGCGATCGCGGCACCGCGGAGATGCAGGACGTCGCCGACCGCATCTACGAGGGCGCGATCGCCTACCTGAAGCGTCAGTACGGCACGATCGCCCGGCTCGCGATCATCGTCGCCGTCGTCATCGGCCTCCTGGTCGGCTTCCTCGAGCACAACGCCACCCGCGGCGTCATCACCGCGGTCGCGTTCCTCGTCGGCGCGGGCCTCTCCGCCCTCGCCGGGTGGATCGGGATGTACGTCGCGGTCCGCTCCAACGTTCGGACCGCGTCGGCCGCCCGCCGCAGCCTCGGCGAAGCGCTGACCGTCGCCCTCCGCGGCGGCGCGGTCTCCGGCTTCCTCGTCGTCTCCCTCGGCCTGCTCGGCGTGCTCAGCGTCTACTGGGTCGTGCTGCAGTTCGTGCCGGCCGACAGCGCGATTCCGGCGGTGGCGGAAACCCCGTTCTGGATCGTCGGCCTCGCCTTCGGCGCGTCGTTCGTCGCCCTCTTCGCCCAGCTCGGCGGCGGCATCTACACCAAGGCCGCCGACGTCGGCGCGGACCTCGTCGGCAAGGTCGAGGCCGGCATCCCCGAGGACGACCCGCGCAACCCGGCCGTCGTCGCGGACCTCGTCGGCGACAACGTTGGCGACTGCGCGGGCCGTGGCGCCGACATCTTCGAGTCGTCGATCGCCGAGATGATCGGCGCGATGGTTCTCGGCGCGGGGCTCTTCCTCGCTGCCGGCGGCGACCCGACGGGCCGCGAGATCGGCTTCCTCTTCTTCCCGCTGGTGGTCCCCGCCTTCGGCCTGATCGCCTCCCTGATCGGGATGCTCTCGGTCAAGCCGGGCGCCAACGTCGGCGACCCGATGGACCAGCTGAACAAGGGCTTCTACGTTTCCGCCGGCCTTTCCGCCGTGCTGGTCATCGTCGCGTCGTACTGGATCCTGCCGGTCGGCAAACTCGAGTACGCGCTCTGCGGCCTGGTCGGGATCGTCACCTCGCTCCTCTTCGTCTACATCACGCAGTACTACACCAGCGGCCGCTTCCGGCCGGTGCAGTCGATCATGAAGTCGTCCGAGACCGGCCCGGCGACCAACATCATCTCCGGCATCTCGGTCGGCTTCGAGACGACCGGCCTGCCGGCGATCACCATCGGCGCGGCGCTGCTGGTCGCCTACTTCCTCGGCGAGCGGGTCGCTTTCCCGGTCACCGAGGGCCTCTTCCCGCACTCCAACGGCATCTTCGGCACCGCCGTCGCGACGATGGGGATGCTGATGACCGCCGCCTACGTGCTGGCGATGGACACCTTCGGCCCGATCACCGACAACGCCGGCGGCGTCGTCGAGATGAGCAACCAGCCGGACAGCGTCCGCGACGTCACCGACGCCCTCGACTCGGCCGGCAACACCACCAAGGCCCTGACCAAGGGCTACGCGGTCGGCACCGCCGCCCTCGCCGCCTTCCTCCTCTTCTCCGCCTTCCTGCAGGAAGTGCAGCGCTTCGGCGGCTCGGCGGTCGCGGCCGACGTCGTCAACCTCGCCAACCCGAAGGTCTTCGTCGGCGGCCTGCTCGGCGCGATGCTGGTCTACGTCTTCGCCTCGCTGGCGATGCGGGCGGTCAGCCGCGCCGCCGGCGACATGATCGCCGAGGTCCGTCGCCAGTTCCGGCAAGACCCGGGGATCATGGCCGGCACCTCCCGCCCCGACTACGAGAAGTGCGTCGACATCTCCGTCCAGGCCTCGCTGCGCGAGATGGTGCTGCCCGGCGTCCTCGCCGTCGCCGTGCCGATCCTCGTCGGCGTCATCCTCGGCTGGGAAGCCGCCGCCGGCATGCTGATGATCGGCACCATCAGCGGCGTCCTCCTCGCCAACGTCCTCAACAACGGCGGCGGCGCGTGGGACAACGCCAAGAAGATGATCGAGGCCGGCTACCTGAAGGACGCCGCCGGCAACGTGCTCGGCAAGGGCAGCGCGCCCCACGCCGCCGCCGTCGTCGGCGACACGGTCGGCGACCCGTGGAAGGACACCGCCGGCCCGTCGCTGCACGTCCTGATCAAGCTGCTGGCGACGATCACGCTGGTGCTCGCCCCGCTCTTCCTGCGGTAGGCGGTCGCCGGCGCGCACCGGGCGCCCCCCTCGCCCGCTCGGCGAGGGGGGCGCTTCGCTTCTGGCCGACCCGGGCCGAACTCGCTATCTTGGGCAGGACGAACGGCCACGCGACGAGAGGCGGCATGACCCCGGACCAGCAGCGCATCGGTGTCGTCGGCGGCGGCATGGCCGGGCTGACAGCGGCCCTTCGGCTCGCCCAGGCCGGATACGCCGTCACCCTCTGGGAGCGGGCCGCGCAGGTCGGCGGCCAAGCCGTCGCCTTCGAGGTCGACGACGGCATCTTCCTCGAGAAGTTCTACCATCACCTCTTCCAGAGCGACCGCGACATCGTCGCCCTGATCGAGGAACTCGGCATCGGCGACCATCTCGCCTGGCTCCCCTCCAACGTCGGCTACTTCGCCGACGGCCGCATCTGGCCGCTCAACGGCGCGGTCGACGTCCTCCGGCTCGGCTTCATCCCCTTCCGCGACCGGGTTCGGCTTGGCGTCGTCACCGCCTACCTGCAGCAGGTCCGCGACTGGAAGCCGTTCGAGCGGGTCACCGCCGAGCAGTGGCTGCGCCGCGCCCTCGGCGACCGCGCCTACGACCGCACGCTCGGGGCCCAACTGCGGGCCAAGTTCGGCCGCCACCACGCCGACGTGGCGATGGTCTGGTTCTGGGGCAAGATCTGGCTGCGGACCACGTCCCGCAAGACGCCGCTCGACCAGGAAAAGCTCGGCTACATTCGCGGCAGCTTCAACGTCCTGATCGACGTCCTCGCCGACGCCTGCCGCGCCGCCGGGGTCGAGGTCGTCACCGGCACCGGCCCCGACCGGCTCGACCCCGCCCCGGACGGCACGTGGAACGCCCGCGTCGGCTCGGAGACGCTCCCGTTCGACGCGGTGGTGGTGACCACGCCGTCACCCGTCCTCGCCCGGCTGGTGCCCGACCTGCCCGCGACCTACCGCGACAAACTGAGCGGCAACCGCTACGAGGCGGCGCTGGTCGTCCTGCTGTGTCTCAGCCAACCCCTCTCCGACATCTACTGGCTCAACATCGCCGACAGCGACCTGCCGTTCACCGGCATCATCGAGCACACCAACTTCCTGCCGGCCGCCGACTACGGCAACCGCCACTACGTCTACCTGAGCAAGTACCTCGAAACGGACGACCCCTACTGGGAACTGACCGACAGCGAACTGATCACCACCTACCTCCCGTTCCTGCAACGGGTCAACCCGGCCTTCAGGCGAGAGTGGATCGAGCGATCGTGGGTCTTCCGGGAGCGGGCCGCGCAGCCGATCATCCCGCTCCACTACAGCCGTCGCATCCCCGACCACCGAACCGGCCTGCCCGGCCTCTACCTCGCCAACACGTCGCAGATCTACCCGGAGGACCGCGGCACCAACTACAGCGTCCGCCTCGGCAACCGGATCGCGGCGATGGTCGACGACGACCTCCGCCACCCGGTTCCGCTCGAGACCGCGACGTGAGCGGGCCGCCGACACGCGAACCGCTGTCGCCGCCCCTCGCCGTCCGCG
>JBDHWC010000165.1:0-5769 GCA_039809985.1 Thermomicrobiales bacterium
GGCCGAGGAGATCGTCACCGCCGCCGCCGACGCCGACCTCGTGGTGCTGCCCGGCGGCGGCGGCGGCGCGGGCGGTCGCCGCTTCTTCGGCAGCGTCGCCGACCGCGTCTCGCGCCACGCGCCGGTGCCGACGCTGGTGGTCCGCGCCGGCGCGGCCGGGGCCGACCCGCTGCGCGTCGAACGGCTGGTCGTGCCGCTCGACGGCTCCCCGGTCGCCACCCGGGCCGTCCCGATCGCCCGCCACCTCGCCGGCGACCGCCCGCTGCTGGCCGTCGGCGTCGTCGAGCCGGACGCGGACGAGGCGGCCCACCGAGACCATCTCGAGGCCGTCGCCGCCGAGGACGCGGGCACGGTGGTCGACCTGCGCGCCGGGGAGCCGGCGACGGAGGTGCTCGCCGCGCTCTGCCCCGGCGACCTCGTGGTGCTGACCACCCACGGCGGCGGCGGCGGCCAGCGCTGGCAGATCGGCCACGTCGCCGAGCGGATCGTCCGCCACGCCCCGGTTCCGGTCCTGCTCGTCCGCGGCGACCACGCCGTCCGCTGAGCCGCCATCCCCGACCTGCCCGGCCGGCGCGCCGGCGACGTCGACGACGACGGAGGCCGAGATGACGAGACCTGCCGATCCCGACGACGGAGCCGCACTGCTCCGCAAGGTGGTCCGCGCCTGCCGCAAGCGGCGTCGGCGGGTGAAGCTCGTCGACTCCACCGGCGCGTCGCTGAACGGGGTCGAGACCCTGACCCGGGCCCTCGCCCTCCGCGCGATCCTCCGCCGCCACCTCGCCGACGACGAGGCGCGGGTCGGCGTCATGCTGCCGCCGACCGTCGCCGCCGCGGTCACCAACCTCGCGCTGGCGTTCGACCGGCGAACGCTGGTCAACCTGAACTACTCGCTGACCGGGGCGACGGTCAACCGCTGCGCCGAGCTGGCCGGCCTGCGGCACGTCGTCACCAGCCGCCGGTTCCTCGACCGCCTGCCGTTCACGCTCGACGTGCCGATGATCCTGCTGGAGGACCTCGCGCCGGAGGCGACCGCCAAGGACAAGGCGACCGCCGCCCTCCTCGCCGTCGCCGCGCCGCTGCCGGTGCTGGAGCGCGCGGTCGGCTTCGGGGCGATCCGGCGCGACGACCCGCTGGCCGTCGTCTTCACCTCCGGCACCACCGGCGACCCGAAGGGGGCGGTGCTCTCGTGGGGCAACGTCGGCGCGAACGTCGAGATGGTCAACGAGATCATCCACCTCCGCCCCTCCGACGTGCTGCTCGGCGTCCTCCCCTTCTTCCACGCCTTCGGCTTCACGATCACCTTCTGGACCGCGCTCGCCAACGACGCCGCCGGCGCCTACCACCCCAACCCGCTGGAGGGGCGGGCGGTCGGCAAGCTCTGCCGCGAACAGAAGGTCACCATCCTGCTCGGCACCCCGACCTTCCTCCGCTCGTGGATGCACCGCGCGCCGAAGGACGACTTCGCGTCGGTCGACGTTGCCCTCGTCGGCGGCGAGCCGCTCTCCCCCCACGTCGCCGACGAGTTCGAGGCCCGCTTCGGCATCCGGCCCGGCCAAGGCTACGGCGCGACCGAACTGTCGCCGCTGGTCGCCGCCAACATCCCGCTCAACCGGGCGGTCGGGGCGCAGGCGTTCGGCGCGCGCGAGGGTTCGGTCGGCCGGGCCGCCCCGGGCGTCCGCATCCGCGTCACCGACCTCGAGAACGACACGCCGCTCGGCCCGAACGAGCGCGGGATGCTCTGGGTGACCGGCCCGAACGTGATGCTCGGCTACCTGAACCGGCCGGAGGCGACCGCCGCCGTGATCCGCGACGGCTGGTACCGCACCGGCGACGTCGCCACCGTCGACGACGACGGCTTCATCACCATCGTCGGCCGGGTCAGCCGCTTCGCCAAGATCGGCGGCGAGATGGTCCCCTTCGCCCCGATCGAGGAGGCGCTGCAGGAGATCCTCGGCTCCGAGGAGGACGGCACCCCCCGCGCCGCCGTCGCCGGTGTCCCCGATGTCGCCACCGGCGAGCGGATCGTCGTCCTCCACGCCCCGATGGCACAATCGCCCGCCGACCTCGTCAAGGCACTCGCCGCGCACGGCCTGCCCCCCATCTCGCTGCCGTCGCCGCGCGACTTCATCGAGGTGGAGGCGCTCCCCCTCGCCGGCATCGGCAAGGTCGACCTCCGCCGTGTCGCCGCCATCGCCGCCGAGAAGAGCGCGGCGAGGCGCGCCGCGAAGACCTGACTCAGCCGGTCTCCGCACCGCCGCGCGACGGCCGAACCGGCGACAATGCCCCGGTGCCGCTGTCCGACCGCCGCCGAAGGAGCCGCCCCATGCCCCGCGCCGACGCCATGTTCCCGCCCGGCTTCGTCTGGGGCGCGTCGACCTCCGCCTACCAAGTCGAGGGTGCCGTGCGCGAGGGCGGCCGCGGCGTCTCGATCTGGGACACCTTCAGCCACACGCCCGGCAAGATCGCCAACGGCGACACCGGCGACGTCGCCTGCGACCACTACCGCCGCTGGCCGGAAGACCTCGGGCTGATGCGCGAACTCGGCCTCGGCGCGTACCGCTTCTCGATCGCGTGGCCGCGCATTCTCCCCGAGGGCCGCGGCAAGCCGAACGAGGCGGGCCTCGACCACTACCGCCGCCTGATCGACGCCCTCCACGCCGCCGGCATCGAGCCGTGGCCGACCCTCCACCACTGGGACCTGCCGCAAGCCTTGCAGGATGCCGGCGGCTGGCGCTCCCGCGACACCGCCCGCCGCTTCGGGGAGTACGCCCACGTCGTCGCCCGCGCCCTCGGCTCTGGCGTCCACCACTGGGCGACGATCAACGAGCCGCTGATCCTGACCCTCTTCGGCCACTACCTCGGCTGGCACGCCCCCGGCCTGCGCGGGGTGCCGAACGCCCTCGCCGCTGGCCACCACGTGATGCTGGCCCACGCCGAGGGCCTCGAGGCCCTCCGCGGCGAGATGGGGCCGGGCGACCAGGCCGGGATCGTCCTCAACCTGACCGACGTCCACCCCCTGACCGACAGCAACGCCGACCTCGAGGCCGCCGAGCTCGCCGACGTCTACGCCAACCGCTCGTTCCTCGACCCGCTCTTCAAGGGCCGCTACCCGGACGACATCCTGCGCCGCTTCGACGGCCAACTGCCGGAGATCGCGCCGGACGACATGGCCCGCATCTCGCGGCCGATCGACTTCCTCGGCGTCAACTACTACACCCGGCTGGTCGTCCGGCACGCGCCGGGCGCGGATCCGCTCGGCGTCGTCCCCGCGCAGCCGCCGGGCGTCCCGACCACTGCCGCCGGTTGGGAGGTGACCCCGGACGGTCTGCGCCACCTGCTGACCCGCCTCCACCGCGACTACGCCCCGGCCGCCCTCTACGTGCTGGAGAACGGCGCGGCCTACGACGACACCGTCGTCGACGGCCAGGTCGACGACCCGCTGCGCGAGCGCTACCTGCACGAGCACCTGCTCGCCTGCCTCGGCGCGATCGAGGAGGGCGCACCGCTGAAGGGCTACTTCGTCTGGTCGCTGCTCGACAACTTCGAGTGGGCCGAGGGGTACCGCCGCCGGTTCGGGCTCGTCCGCGTCGACTTCGCCACCCAGAAGCGGACGATCAAGCGGAGCGGCCGCTGGTACGCCAACGTCACCCGCGAGAACGGCCTCCCCGGATGACCGCCGCGCCCGAGGCCCACCGGCCGTGACCGACCCGCGCCACCGCCAACTGGCCGAGACGCTCGTCGGCTGGTCAACCGGGGTGCGGCCCGGCGACCGCGTCCTCGTCGCCATGCTCGAGCCGGAGACCTTCCCGCTCGCCCTCGCCGTGCACGAGGCCGCGCTGCGGGCCGGCGCGGACGCGCAGGTCCAGTTCGGCTCCGTCCTCCTCCAGCGCAACCTGCTTCGCTTCGCCGCCGCCGAGCTCCTCGCCGCCCCCGCCGAACTGGAGCGGCAGGCGCTGGCGTGGGCCGACGTGGTGGTCGCCCTGCGCGGCGGGCGCAACCCGCACGAGTTCGCCGGCCTCCCCGCCGAGCCCATCGCCCGGCTGCGACAGGCGATGGGCGAGCTCTCGGCCCTGCGCACCGCCACCACCCGCTGGACCATCGTCCGCCTGCCGAACGAGGCCTTCGCCACCGCCGCCGGCCTGCCCTTGACCGAAGTGGAGGACGCCTTCTGGAGCGCCGCCCTCCGCCCGTGGCCGGAAGAGGGCGCGCGCTGGCAGGCGATGGCCGACCGGCTCGCCGGGGCCGAGCGGGTCCGGGTCGTCGCGCCCGGCACCGACCTCGCCTTCTCCGTCGCGGGCCGGCGCTGGGTGGTCGGCGACGGCCGGATCAACCTGCCGGACGGCGAGCTCTACACCGCGCCGGTCGAGACCAGCGTCGAGGGCGTCTTCGCCCCGCCCGACCCGGCCCACTTCGCGGGCGCGCGGTTCGACGGCCTGCGGCTCGTCTTCCGCGGCGGCGAGGTGGTCGAGGCGACCGCCGCCGCCAACGAGCCGCTCCTGCGCGAACTGCTGGCGATGGACCCCGGCGCCCGCCGGGCCGGCGAGTTCGGGATCGGCGTCAACCCCGGCCTCAGCCGCCTCACCGGCGACATCCTGCTCGACGAGAAGATCGCCGGCACGGTCCATCTCGCGCTCGGCCGGGCCTACGCCGAGTGCGGCGGCCGCAACGCCTCCGCCCTCCACTGGGACATCGTCCTTGACCTGCGGAGGGGAGGCCGGGTCGAGGTCGACGGGCGGGTGGTGGTCCGGGACGGGGAACTGCGACTGCAATGACCACGGGGAGGGCGCGTTGCCCTCCCCGTGCGGTCGGCGCGAGAGGTCCGGGTCAGTCCGCCCAGGTCGTGATCGTCACCAGCGTGCTGCCGTCGGGCAGCGTCGTCGTCGCGGTCGTCTCCCGCTGCTCGAGCGTCAGGATGCCCGTGCCGTCGCCGGCGGGGGCCGTCGAGCCGCGCTTGTTCTGCTGGTCCTTCTTGGTAGTCTTCTTCCGGTTCTTGTCGCTGTAAATCTTCCTGAGTTCCTTGAAGTCCCGGTTGATCGGCTTCGTGTTGTCGAAGATCGCGCTGTCGGAGTCGTTCATGCAGCTCTTGGTGTTCTCGTGGCCGAGGCCGATCGCGTGCCCCATCTCGTGGCAGGCCGTGTGCTGCTTCGCCCGCGGGTCGTTGTACTTGCTGCCGGAACTGAAGAAACTGTCGTTGAACTGCACCGTGACCGAGGTGATCTTGCTCTTGTTGAACCGGATCTGCGTCAGGCCAAGCCAGCCCTTGTTCTGCCCGTAGGCGGCGTTGCAGACCTGCACCGTGCCGTCCTTCGGCGCGCAGTCGGTGCCGTTGGTCGACCCGCGGGTCGACTTGCCCTTGATCACGTCCGACTTGTTCCAGCGGCGCAGCGAGTCGTCGAAGTAGCCTTCCCACTTGCTGTCGAGGTTGTCGCCGAAGGTGATCGTCACCGGCGTCTTCTTGAACGGCCAGTAGTGCCCGTTCCCGACCACGTCGCCGCTCGGCCCGGCATGGACGGCCAGCGCCGGGCCGATCAGCAGCATCGCGGCGAGTCCGGCCGTGGCCAGCCCTCGCGCCCGCATTCGTGACCGCATGGAACCGCGTCTCCCTTGAGCCGGACCGGGAGCCGACCCGTTGCTGAGCGCCGCCTGCGCGCGTCCGACCCCGGTGGGCGGGGTGCCCGGGTCCGCACAGACCATAACACGTTCCGGCCCCGTCCCACCGTCCGAGGCGGCTCCGGGCCCCGCCGCTTCGTCCCGTTCCCGGAGCGCGGG
>JBDHWC010000166.1:0-5744 GCA_039809985.1 Thermomicrobiales bacterium
CCCGCCGCGCCGAGCGGTGGCAGCAGGCGCGGCCCGACCGCCGCGCCGCCTGACCTCGCCGCCGAACGCCCGAGGAGCCACCCCCATGAGCGACTTCGACCCGAACGAGTACCTCGTCAACCTCCAAGGCAAGGCGTACCTGCAAGTCAAGGACCGCCTGCGCTGGCTCCATGCCGAGCACCCGCACTACCACATCCACACCGACATCCACGAGCTGACGCCCGAGTTCTGCTGCGTCACCGCCTCCGTCACCATCCTCGGCGACCGCATCGAGACGCAAACCTCCTACGGCGGCATCGTCCGCGAGACCCTGCGGCAGGCCACCGGCATCGGCTCCGAGACCAAGGCCGACTTCCGTGACTACGTGGAAAAGGCCGAGACGAAGGCCTTGGGCCGGGCCCTCGCCGCCCTCGGCTACGGAACCGCCGCCTGCGACGACTTCGACATCGGCGAGCGAGCCGACGGCACCCCCTCGCTCTCCGACGCGCCCGTCGCCACCCGCGCTGCCGCCGCCCCGGCACGATCCGTGCCGCCGCCGCCGACCCCGGTCGGGCGCGTCACCGTCGCCCCGTCCTCCGGCCCCGTCGCCAGCATCCAGAACCCGGCCAGCGACGGCCAGCAGAACTACGTCCGCTCCCTCGTCGAGCGGCTGCCGTGGCCCGAGAACGTCAAGCGCCTGAAGCTCATCGAGTGGGTCGGCACCGACCTGCCGGAGCGGATGACCAAGTACCAGGCGATGGACGTCATCACCGCCCTGCAATCCCTCACCGGCCACAGGGACGCCAACCAGTCCAAGGTCGACGCCTTGGTCGCGAAGGGGTGGCGGATCGACGGCACGGTGCGCGACGCCGGCGACGGGCAGCAGCCGCCGGACGACTGGGAGTCGGCGGCCGAGGGGACGCTGGCCGCCATCCCGTTCTAGGCGACGGGCGCGGGGAGGGGTCGCGGCGATGATGTGGTTCAGGCTCTACTCGGAGGCGAGGACCGACAACAAGCTCCGGATGCTGACCGACGCGCAGCACCGGGTCTGGTTCAACCTCCTCTGCTACGCCGGGGAGCAGGATGAGCGGGGCGTCGTCGCCTGCGACCGCTTCCTGCTGGCGGTGGAGTGCGCGGGCGGCGACGAGGCCTTGCTGGCCGAGACCGTCGCCCTCCTCTGCCGCCTCGGCATCCTCGCCGACCACGACGGGACGCTGCGCTTCGCGGGGTGGGACCGCCGCCAGCACGACAAGCCGAGCGACCAGCGGGAAGCCGCCGCCGAGCGGCAGCGGCGCAGCCGGGCGTCACGCGATGTCACGCCCTCGTCACGCGATGTCACGCCCCTGTCACGCGATGTCACGCCGTGTCACGCGGATGTCACGCCCTCGTCACGCGATGTCACGCGATGTCACGCCATAGATACAGATACAGATACAGAGACAGAGACAGAGACAGACACGAACGGCTCGCTTCGCTCGCTTCCGCGCCAGCGCGGCGCGGCGAGCGACGACCCGCCGGGGTTCGCGCTGTTCTGGGACGCCTACCCCCGCAAGGCCGACCGCAAGAACGCGGTCGCCGAGTGGCGGCGGCTCGCCCCGGACGACGCCCTCCTCGGCGAAGTGCTGGCCGGGGTGCAGCGGGCCAAGGCCGACGACGGGTTCGCCGCCGGCACCTACGCCCCCTACGCCGTGCGCTGGCTCAAGGGGCGGCGGTGGGAGGACGCCCCGCCGCCGACACCGCTGGTCCGCTCGAACGGGCAGTCGGCGCACCTGCACCGGCTGCGGGAACTGATCGCGGAAGGAGACGGTTCGTGAACCGGAACGAGACCGCCAAGATCGTGTTCATGCTCAGTGCCTCGCTCCAGAACCGCAACGCCACGGTCGGGGACACCGACGCGATGGTCTCGGGCTGGCACCTCGTGCTGGCCGACTGCCCCTACGACGCCGCCCTCGCCGCCGCCCGGGAGTGGCTGCGCACCGAGCGGTGGTTCCCCGCCCCGGCCGACATCGACGGCCTCGTCCGGCGGGCGGCCCTCGGCGCGCCGGAGCCGTGGGCGGCGTGGGAGCAGGCCATGGTCCGGCCCGAGGGCGGCCGGCACCCGCTGGTGCGGCAGGCCCTGAAGGCGGTCGGCGGCGCGTACACCCTCGGCCAGAGCAGCCGGCTCGACAAGGACCGCGACGCCTTCCTCGCCGCCTACGCCGAGGCCACCGCCGCCGCACGCCGGACCGTCTTCGACCCCGCCCCGGACGGGGCCGCGCGGATCGAGCGGCCGATGGTGGTCGCGCTGAACCCCGGGGTGGCGTCGTGAGGCGCGCGCTGGACGCCTTCCCCTCGCCGCCGGCCGCCGCCTTCGCGAAGGTCGGCTGGACCCGGGAGGTGGCCGAGGACTGGGCCGCCGGCCGCGCCTCGCTCGCCGACGTGCGGCAGCACACGACCGGGGCCGAGCGGTTCGCCCTGCTGCGGACGCTCTCCCCCGTTCAGGGCGCGGACCCCCTCTGGGCCGTGCTGCTCCGGCTGGCCGACGCGCTGGTCGAGGAGGAGCGGCACCGGCAGGGCCCGTTCGGGCCGGTGCGCACCCTGCCGAACGGGCAGCCCGTGACCTACGCCGAGGCCTACGACCCCGAACGCTACGACGCCGCCAACAAGCGGCTGGGAGGACGCTAGTGGACACGCTGGTCAACGACGCCGAGCGGGCCGCGACGCTGGAGCAACGCCTGCACGACGGCTACGCCCGGATCGACGCCGCCCTCGCCTCGGCGCAGGACGTGGAGCGGTGGGAGGACTTCTGGGAGCGTCTGCTGCGCGAGTACGAGGCGGTCTGCGACCGACTGGGCGACCCGAGCCGGATGCGGGAGGGCGGCAAGTGATCCCCACCAGCGACGACCCCGCCTTCGGCTTCCGGCTCCAGACGCGGCGGCTCATGCACCGCCTCACGCAGGGGCAACTGGCCCGCGTCGCCGGGATCAACCACTCCACGGTCTCGCGGCTGGAGTCCGGCAGCCGGCAGCCGTCGCCGGAGATGCTCGAGCGGCTGGCCCGCGTCTTCGGCTGCACCCCCGGCGACCTGCACGCGGGGTGCCGCAACGGGGCGCGGCGGGTGCCGGGCCGGACGGCGGGGGAGCAGGCGAAGCGGCTGCGGCGGCACCGCGAGGTGGTCCGCATCTGGAACCGGGCCAAGCGGCTGGCCCGGGTCGGCTGAGAGGAGGTTCGGCATGCTCTGGTTGCTCGGGGTGGCGGTGGTCGCGGTGGCGGCGGCGTTCGCGGCGGGGTTCGCCCTCGGGTCGCGGCCGGTGGCCCAGCTCACCGCCCGGCTGGAACGGCAGTGGGAACTGATCGACGACCTCAAGGCGCGGTGCCGGGTGGAGGTGGGGCGGTGAGCGGGCACGACGCGGCCAACTGCGCGCGCAAGAAGCACTTCCCGTGGCACCACAAGGCCGAGGCCCGGCTGGCGGCGCGGCGGCTGCACCGGGACGACCCGGATCGGGGGTTCACGGTGATTCCCTGCCGCGGCTGCCGGCAGGGGTGGGTGGTCGCCAGCGTCGACCCCCTCGCCAAGCCGCTGCGCCGCCGGCCGCGGGCCGAGGAGGGGTGGGAGGCATGGGCATGGGCGTGAGCGCGATGGCGACAGGGGACCGGATCGAGGTCGGCGCCAACGACTGCGCGGTGCCGCCGGGGACGGTCGGGCTGTGGCTGGGCCGGGTGCCGGAAACGGGCAACGCGCTGGTGCTGCTGGCGGGCGGGCGGCGGGTCGCGCTGCTGGCCGGGCAGTGGCGGCCGGAGGGTGGCGACTGGCCCGTGCTGCGGCTGGCGGCCGACCCGGAGGACGACGCCGAGGCGGCCCGGAACCGCGGGGGGCGGACGCCGTTGGCGACGCCGCGGCTCTGTTCGGTGCCGGGCTGCGGCAAGCGGCACAACGCCCGCGGCCTCTGCGCGTACCACTACGGCCGGGAGTCGCGGGCGTCGGCCCTGTCCGGCATCTGCAAGGTGCCGGGCTGCGGGCGGGCGGTGGAGGCCCGGGGCTGGTGCAACGCCCACTACCAGCGGTGGAAGCGAACCGGCAGCGTGCAGGCGTCGCTGCCGGTCGGGACGGGGGTGGCGTCGTGAGCGTGCTGATCGACAAGGCGGCCCTCGCGGTGGTCGCGGCGGCGGCGAAGGACGACGCGCGTCCGGCCCTCGCCGGCGTGCGGCTGGGGCAGGGCAGGGCGGTCTGCGCCGACGGGTTCCGCCTCATGGCCGTCGATCTGCCGGGGCCGCCGTACCCGGACGCGCCGCCGCTGCTGGTGCCGGCGAAGGCGCTGGAGGCGGCGGTCAAGGGCTTGGGCCTGAAGGGCGACGACTGCGCCAGCGTGACGGCGGACGGGGCGGGCGGGGCGGTGGTGGCGGCGGTGCGGGGCGGCGGCGGCCAGATGACGGTGCCGCTGATCGACGCGACGTTCCCGGACTGGGCGTGCGTGGTGCCGAACGAGGAGCCGGTGGCGCGGTTCGCGGTCAGCGCCCGGCTGCTGGAGGGGCTGTGCAAGGCGATGGTGGCGTTCGGGGCGGACAACGACTGCGTGGAGGTCGTGGTCCGGGGGCACGACCGGGCGGTGACGCTGCGGGGGGTGCGGAAGCGGGACGGGCGGGAGGCGCTGGCGGTGCTGATGCCGATGACGCTGGCGGGGTTCGAGGGCAAGGGGGGCGGGCGGTGAACGACGCGACGCATGCCGCCTACCGCGCGTACCTGCGGGATCTCGCCAACCGGCTGCGCCTGACCGACTGGGTGGTCGAGCTGCACCGCAACACGGCAGAGGCCGGGGCATGGGCCTCGGTCAACGTGATGGAGACGCAGGACACGGCGACGGTGCGGCTGGCGTGGCCCGAGTTTTTCGGCGCGTCGCCGGAGGATCAGCGGGAGCATCTGGTCCACGAGCTGATCCACTGCGTGCTCCACCGACAGTACGACGTGGTCGAGCAACTGGCCGAGATGTGGTCCGAGAACGAGGCCTGCCAGTTCGCCCGCACGGCGTTCCGCCGCGAGGAGGAGATCGCGGCCGAGCACCTCGCCCGGGTCATCGCCCCGTTCCTGCCGCTGCCGCCGTCGGCTGGGGAGCCGGTCCCGGCGCGACGCGATTCCGGGCCGCAGGACGCGCCGGGATCGGCGCAAGGCTCCGACGTACCGGGGCGGGGGCTTCCGTCGCGTGGCGGGGCGTTTCCGTTGACGAGAGCGGGTGTTCTGGACGGACAGGGGGACGCGGAGTTGCTCCGGCGCGACCGCGACCTCCTCAGGGCCGACTTCGCGGCGGTGCTGGCCGATCTGGCGGCGGCGAAGGGAGGGGGCGAGGGGTGAGCGGGGAGGGTGACGAGTGCGAGTCGTGGGGGTCTGCTCCGGGATCGGCGGCATGGAACTCGCCGGTCGCTGGGCCGGGTGGCGCATCGCCGGGATGTGCGAGATCGACCCGTGGTGCCGAGGCGTCCTCGCCGAGAACTTCCCCGGCGTCCCCGTCCACGACGACCTCTGGACCCTCACCCCGGAGATCGTCCGGGGCTGGCTTGTGGCCGACGCCGACCGCCAACGACCGGCCGAACGAGGGGAGCGTCCGGTTGCTGCGGGCGCAGGTGCTGGCGGGGACGATGACCGAGGCCGAGGCGACGGTGATCCTCGGCAAGTCGCCGTTCGCGGCGCAGGGCAAGGTGCCGGCGTTGATCCCAACGCCGAACGCCAGCAAGGCGGGCAGCGACACGACCCTGACCTGTTCGGGCGACGGCGACCGTCGCCCGAACAAGAT
>JBDHWC010000167.1:0-5687 GCA_039809985.1 Thermomicrobiales bacterium
CGCGGGCGACGCCGAGGCGCGCGTCGGCGACCTGCAGCCCGGGCGCGCCGCCGACCTCGCCCGCGAGACGCGGCACCTCGTCGAGCCGCTGCTGACCTCGGCGTGGTCCCCCCGCGTCTACCGCCTGCCGATCGAACCGGCCGCGGCGGAGGACGACGTGCCCGGCGAGGTCGTCGCCTTCGCCGCCGTGCCGATGGCCCACCTCGCGGTGACGCTGCGGGAAGAGCCGGTAGCCACGATCTCCCGCGCCGCCGAGCTGGCCGCCGCCGAGTCCGACGCGACCGGCCCCGTCCGCCACGCCCAGCGCCGGGAACGCCTGCTCGCGGCGGTCGGCCGGGAGCGGGAGCGGCAGGAGCGCCGCCGGTCGGCCATGGCGCAGCAGCAGGCTCGGGCCGCCGACGGCGACCGTCTCCGCCGCTGGGGCGAGACGATCTACGCGTGGCTCTGGCAGATCGAGCCGGGCCAGACGACGCTGGAGGTCGAGGGGGAGTCGATCCCGCTCGACCCGACGATCGGGCCGAAGGAAACCGCCCAAGGCTACTTCGAGCAGTACCGGAAGGCGCAGGGGGCCGCCGCCCAGCTGCCCGGGCTCGAGTCGGAGGTCGACCACGCGCTGGCGTACCTCGACCAGCTCGCCGTCCAGATTCGCCAAGCCGCGGGCTTCGCCGAACTGGAGGCGCTCGCCGCCGAGTGGGAGGCGCACGCCGGGCCGCCGCCCGGGGCCAAGCCGCGCCGCAAGCCGGGCCCGCCCCGCCGGCCCCGCCCGTTCCTGACGGACGACGAGGGGAACGAGGTGTTCGTCGGCCAGACCGGCCACCAGAACGAGATCGTCACGTTCGAGATCGCCGGCCCGGACGACACGTGGCTGCATGCCCGCGGCGTCGCCGGCTCCCACGTGGTCATCCGCTGGCGGGTGCCCGGGGCCGAGGAGCAGCCGGGCACGGTGGAGATCGCGGCCCGGCTCGCGGCGTGGTACAGCGCCGCCCGCGCCGCCGGCACGGTCGAGGTCGACGTCGCCAAGCGGAAGCACGTCCGCAAGATCAAGGGGGGCGGCCCCGGCCTCGTCACCTACCGGAACGAGCGGACCGTCGCGGTCCGGCCGGCGGACGAGGCCGCGGCCCGCCCGGCGCGAGCGCCGGACTGAGCGGGCCAGGTTCCGCCCGCGGGCGGGGCCGGGGCCAGATGGCCCCGGCCCCGGCGGCGCGTCCGCGTTCGACCTGCCCCCGCGCCTAGGTCGAGGCGGGGGGCGGCAGGTCCCGGGTCGACTTCCGGGCGAAGGCGTAGGAGACGAGGATGCCGAGCTCGTAGAGGAGGATGAGCGGGCCGGCGACGAGCGACATGTTGAACGGGTCGGTGGTCGGGGTGATCACCGCCGCGACGATGATGATGATCATGAACGCGTACTTGCGCCACGCCCGCATCTTCTGGGGCGTGACGATGCCCAGCTTGGCGAGGATGAACATGATCACGGGTAACTCGAAGGCCAAGCCGATGCCGACCATCAAGGTCAGGTAGAAACTGACCACCTCCTCGCCTTGGGGGGACCAGTCGATCAGGTCGCTGAAGATGTTGGAGAGGAACCAGAGGGCGCGCGGCGCGGCCACGAAGAAGGCGTAGCCGGCCCCGGCGAAGAAGAGGAGGGCCACGAACGGCATCGACGAGAGGAGGATCCGCTTCTCCTTGTTCGTCAGGCCGGGGGCCAGGAAGCCGACGAACTGCCAGACGATCATCGGCATCGCGAAGGCGATGGCGATGTAGAGCGCCACCTTCATGTAGAGGGTGATCGGCTCGGTCGGGCTCAGGACCTGGAAGCCGCGCTCGGCGTTGGCGGCCTGCTTCAGGTAGTGGAGGAACGGCACCGCGAGGAAGAGGCCGAAGATGAAGGTGATGCCGATCGCGATCACCGTCTTGACGATCCGGTCGCGCAGTTCCTCCATGTGCTCGAGGAGGGTCATCTCCTCGAAGACGTCGGGCGCGTCCGGATCCGGAAGCTTCGGCAGCTTCGGGGCCTTCGGTTTGTGCAGCTTCGCCGGCAGGTGGCCGGACGGCTTCAGTGCGCGGGACATCAGGTTCCGTCTCCCGTGGTCTCGGAGTGTCGCATGCCCCGTCGCCGGGGCGGTCCGGCCCTGCGGCCCCCCGCCACCCCGTGCTCGGCCCGCCCGCCGCCCGCCGCCGCCCGGCCGTCCCCGGCCGTCGCGCCGACGCGCCCGCTAGCCGCCGTGCTCGTTGATGTAGGTGACCGCGTCGCCGACGGTGCGGATGCCCTCCGCGTCCTCGTCGCTGATCTCGACGTCAAACTCCTGCTCCAGCGCCATGATCACCTCGACCAGGTCGAGGGAGTCGGCGTTCAGGTCGCCGATGAACTCCGCTTCCGGGACCACCCGGTCCTGGTCGACCCCGAGGCGCTCCGCGACGATGCTCTGCACCCGCTCGAGTACCGTTGCCACCCTCATCCCTCCGTCTGCCCCGGCCCGCCCCATTCGGGCCTGGTCGATGGCTGCCGCGGCGACGGCCGTCGCCTTCCCGGCAACGCCGCGCCGAGACCGGCATGCCGGTCCTCCCGCTGCGACAACGGGCCGATGATACACGACCCCCTAGGGCGCAACCACTTTTCAGCCCGCCGCCTCCGGCCGCTTCCGCCGCCGTCGTTTCGGCGCGGCCTTGGCCTGCTGGCGAGACGGGATCCCGGCCAGGATGGTTCCCAGCGCGCCGTTGACGAACCGGCCGGAGTTGTCGCCCCCGAACCGCTTCGCCAGTTCGACCGCCTCGTTGATCGCCGAGCCGGTCGGCACGTCCGGCTCGTGCAGCAGTTCGTAGGTCGCCAGCCGCAGCACGTTCCGGTCGATCGCCGACAACTGGGCGACCGGGAAGGCCGGGGCCGCCGCCGCGATCCGGGCGTCGATGTCGCCGAGGTGCTCGCGCACCCCGCGCACGAGGCGGCCGGCCCGCTCGGCCACGTCCGGCGTCACCGGCTCCTCCTCGACCAGGTGGTCCAGCGTCTCCTCGACCCCGTGGTCGGTGAGGTCGACCTCGAAAAGCACCTGCAGAGCGTGGATCCGGCTCTGGTGGCGCGGACCGCCCGGCACCGGCCGACCCCCGCCGTCGCCCGCCGGATCGACTCGCCGCCACTCCGTCATCGTGTTCCCTCGCTGCCGACCGCGAGCGGTCGGCTCCCGTTCTGCGGCACGCGCCCGCCTAGCCGCCCACCGGCTCCGGCAGCAGCGCCTCGGCATGGGTCGCGAGGAAGCCGGTGTCGAGCTCGGCCCGGCGGAACGCCTCGAGCGCCATCAGGCGGCGACCGAACGCGGCCGTGTTCGGCACCCCGGTGATCACCGTCTCGGCCAGGGCCCGGTCCATCCGGGCGATCGCCTCGTCCCGGTCGCGGCCCCAGACGACCACCTTGGCGAGCAGGGAGTCGTAGTAGGGCGGCACGGTGTAGCCGGCGTAGAGGTGGCTGTCCATCCGGACCCCCGGCCCGCCCGGCGCGACGTACTGGTCGACCGTGCCGACGCCCGGCGCGAAGTCGCGGTCGGCGTCCTCGGCGGTGACCCGCATCTCGATGGCGTGGCCGCGCGGCTCGACGTCGCGCTCGCCGACGGTCAGGCGCTGGCCGGCGGCGATCCGGATCTGCCACGCCACGAGGTCGATCCCGGTCACCGCCTCGGTCACCGGGTGCTCGACCTGGATCCGGGTGTTCATCTCCATGAAGTAGGCGTTGCCTTCGCCGTCGACGAGGAACTCGAGCGTGCCGGCGTTGGTGTAGCGGACCGCCTTGGTCCCCTTCAGCGCCGCCCGGTGCAGCGTCTCGCGCGTCTTCCGCGGCAGGTTCGGGGCCGGGGCCTCCTCGACCATCTTCTGGTGCCGTCGCTGGATCGAGCAGTCGCGGTCGCCGACGACGAGGACGTTGCCGTGCTGGTCGGCGAGCACCTGCACCTCGACGTGCCGCGGTCGCTCGAGGTAGCGCTCGAGGTAGACGTTGCCGTCCCCGAACGCCGCCTCGGCCTCGGCCTGCGCCAGCGGGAAGGCGCGGGTCAGCTCGGCGTCGTCGTGCGCCAGCCGCATGCCGCGGCCGCCGCCGCCGGCGACCGCCTTGACGATCACCGGGAAGCCGACCCGGCGGGCGAACTGGCGTGCCGCCCCGAGGTTCTCGACCGGGCCGTCCGTGCCGGGAACCAGCGGCACGCCCGCCTCGCCCATCGCCCGCCGGGCCTCGGCCTTGTTCCCCATCCGCTCGATCACCTCGGGCCGCGGCCCGATGAACGTGACCCCCACCTGCTGGCAGATGTCGGCGAGGTAGGCGTTCTCGGCGAGGAACCCGTAGCCGGGGTGCAGCGCGTCGCAGCCGGTGACCAGCGCCGCGCTGACGATGGCCGGGATGTTGTTGTACGACTTGCTGACCGCCGCCGGCCCGATGCAGACCGTCTCGCCGGCGAACCGCACCGCCAGCGAGTCCCGGTCGGCCTCGCTGTAGGCGACGACCGCCGGCACCCCGAGGTCGTGGCAGGCACGCAGAATCCGCAGCGCGATCTCGCCGCGGTTCGCGATCAGCACTTTGCGGAAGAGCGGTTGCTCGGCCACCGGCGCTCACCCTGACCCGACCGCGCGCGAGTACCGGCGGCCGGGAGCGCGATGCTCCGGCCCGGGGCGCGGGAAGGCCAAGGATAGCCGATCGGCCCCGTTCCGCCGTGCCCTGCCGCCCCCGGTCGGCCGCCTACTCGGCGTCGAGATCGGCCTCCAGCGCGCGCTCCCGCAGCGTCTCGTGGTAGGCGTCGACCGTCGCCGCCAGCGCCGGGTCGCCGACCCCGAGGATCTTCGCCGCCGCCAGCGCCGCCGCCTCCGGCTCCAGCACCAGCAGCGGGGCGACCCCGCCCGGCATCCGCAGGGTGGAGAGGATGTCCATGCCGCCGAACTTGTCGCTCGCCGGCGGGCAGGCGATCACCGGCCCGCTGACGTTGGCGTCGACCACCCCGGAGAGCGCGTTCGACCGGCCGGCGATGGTGATCCAGACCCGCGGCACCCCCGACGCCTCATAGGCGTCGAGCAGGTCGACGAGGTACCGCGTCACCTTGTGGGCCGAGGCGATCCGGATCTCGCTGTCGATCCCGAACCCGGCGAGGGCGCGGGCGATCGTGTCGCCGTGCGCCCGGTCGCTGGCCGACCCCATCACGATCACCACCGGCGCGTCGCCCGGCACCCGCTCGATCGCCTCGTCGCTCACCCGATCCCTCCGCCCGCCGCCGCCCGGGACGATCCCGGCCGCTCGGCCAGTTCCTCCAGCACGTTCCGCACCGCCGCCGGCAGCAGCCGGTGCTCGACCGCCTTGATCCGCGCGTGCAGCGTCGCCTCGTCGTCGCCCGGCAGGACCGCGACCTCCTCGCGGGCCAGCACCGGCCCCACGTCGCACCGCGGCGTCACGACGTGGACCGTCGCCCCGGTCACCGGCAGCCCGGCCCGCAGGGCGTCGCGGACGGCGTGCGCCCCCCGCAGCGCCGGCAGCGGCCCCGCGCTGCTGCCGACCGTCGGCCCGGCGTCGTCCGGCAGCAGGGCCGGGTGAACGTTGAGCACCCGGCCCGGGAACCGGTCGAGGAAGCCCGGCCCGAGGAGCAGCATCCAGCCGGCCAGCACGACGAGGTCGGCGGCGTGCGCGGCCAGCGCGTCGGCCAGCCGCGCATCGAACGCCGCCCGCG
>JBDHWC010000168.1:0-5671 GCA_039809985.1 Thermomicrobiales bacterium
CTAGGGTGCAGAAGGCGGCCGCCGCCGCCCTCTCCGGCGCGTTCGCTTGGCCGACCATCCCGCAGTCGCCCGACCTGATGCAGGCGCTCGCCGACGAGCTGGCGCTGATGCTGCAAGGCGCGAAGGACGCCAAGACGGCGACGGCCGACGCGCAGGCGGCCTGGGAGCAGATCCTCGCGGGGTAGCGGCCCGCGGCCCGCGGTCGCCGACCCGTCGGCGGTCGCGGGCCGGCGCGTCCCGGAGGGGGTGTCGATGGCGACGGTCGCAACCGGGCGGACCCGGACGTTCGGCCCGGGCGCGGGGCCGCGCCTGATGGTGCTGCCCATGGTGGTCGGGCTGCTCGCCTTCGCCGTCTACCCGGTGCTCTACCTGACGGTGCTCTCGTTCTCCAAGTCGCTGCTCGGCAAGCCGTTCCAGGCGTGGGTCGGGCTGGCCAACTACGGCAAGGCGGCCCACGACCAGACCTTCCTCTGGTCGCTGGCGCGCTCGGCCGCCTTCGCGCTGCCGGTCACCTTGGCGGAGCTGGTCGCCGGGGTGACGGTCGCCCTGCTGCTGCAGTCGAGCCTGCGCCGCGGCCACGTGGTGCGAACCCTCCTCCTGCTGCCGCTGATGACGCCGCCGATCATGGTCGCCGTCGCCTGGCGATTGATCCTGAGTCCGGTCGGCGGCCTCCTGAACACGATCCTGACCCGCACCGGCCTCGCCGACCAGCCTGTCTCGGTCCTCGGCTCGGCGACGTGGGCGATGCCGGCGATCGGCCTCGCCGACGCGTGGCAGTGGACGCCGTTCGTCGTCCTCCTCACCTACGCGGCGCTGCAGACCCAGTCGGAGGAGGTCCGCCACGCCGCGCTGGTCGACGGCGCGTCGGAGTGGCGGGCCTTCTGGTCGGTGACGCTGCCGCTGCTGCTGCCGGCGCTGGCAGCGATCGGGCTGCTGCGGATGATCGGCGCGTTCAAGCTGTTCGACCTCGTCTACGCGCTGACGCAGGGCGGCCCCGGCTTCTCGACCACGGTCGGCTCCTACCTCATCTACCGGACCGGCTTCGAGAAGTTCGACGTCGGCTACGCGGCGGCGCTGACGATGCTCTTCGGGCTCTTCGTCGGGGTGGTCACCCTGCCGGTGGTGCTGCTGCGCGACCGCGTGCTGAGGCAGTTCGGATGAGCGCCGACCTCGCCGCCCCGACCGGGGCCGGGGAGCGCGCCGCGCCGGGCGAGGCCCGCGCCGCCGTCGCCGCGCTGCCCGACCGGGCGGGCGCGCTGCGCCGGGTGGCGGTCGGGCTGGTGCTCGTCTTCTTCCTCTTCCCGATCGTCTACCTCGCCCTCGTCTCGGTCAAGCCGCAGCCGGAGGTGCTGAGCGGTCGGCTGCTGCCCTCCCGCCTCGCGTGGGAGAACTGGTCGGAGGCCTACGCGGCGGCCCCGGTCCTCCTCTACCTGCGCAACTCGGTGGTGGTCGCCGTCCTCAGCGCGGTGCTGACGATGCTGCTGGCGGTGCCGGCCACCTACGCCATGGTGCGCCACGGGACGGGCGGCAAAGCGCTCTACACGCTCCTCCTCTCGACCTACATGGCCCCGCCGGTGGTCGCCGTGCTGCCGCTCTTCTACCTGTTGAAGTGGCTGGGGCTGATCGACACGCTGCCGGGGCTGGCCCTCCTGAACGGGCTGGCGGCGGTGCCGGTCGCCGTCTGGCTGCTCGACAGCTTCGTCCGCGGCGTGCCGCGGGAGATCGAGGAGGCCGCCGCGGTCGACGGGGCGGGCCAGCTGGAGACGCTCTGGCGGATCGTCCTGCCGCTGATCGCGCCGGGGATTGCCGCGGCGGCGATCATCTGCATGATCCTCGCCTACAACGAGTTCCTCTTCGCCGTGGTGACGACCTACCGGCCGGAGACGCAGACGCTGCCGGTCGGGATCGCCCTCTTCCAGGGCGACCGCCTCGTCCAGTTCGGGCAGATGGCGGCCGCCTCGCTGACCGGGATGGTCCCGGTCTACGCCGTCGCCCTCTTCTTCCAGCGGTGGATGATCGAGGGGCTGACCAGCGGCGCCGTGAAGTAGCTTGCCGCGCCGGCCGCCGGCGCGGAGAGGGAGGACCGATGACGAGCCAGCCGGGCGCGCGGGTGGTGATCAAGCCGGAGCAGTTCCTCGACGGCTCGCCGATGCAGCAGTCGGGCGGGGCCGTGCGCGACCTGAAGCTGATCTACCCGGAGACCGGGTTCGACGCCAGCACGCTCTGCCTCGGGCTGGTCGAGATCGACCCCGGCCACCACTCGCCGCTGCACCGCCACAAGTGCGAGGAGGTCTACTACGTCGTCCGCGGCAGCGGCGAGCTGGAGTCAGACGGCGAGCGCCACCCGATCTCCCCCGGCTGCGCCGTGCTGAACCGGCCGGGCGCGATCCACCGGGTCCACAACACCGGCGACGAGACACTGCAACTGGTCGTCGTCGCCGGCATCATGCTGGTGCCGCTCTGGCCGCAGTGGCCGACCCCCTCGCCCTACGAGGTGTTCGAGGGCTCCTCGGCCGACGAGCACCGGCCGGCGGCGGAGACGGGGCGATGAGCGGGCCGGCACCGGCGGCCACCGCCGCGACCGTCGCCGCCTTCGCCGAGACCCTCCTCCCCGGCGACGACCTGTTCCCCTCGGCGACGCAGGCCGGGGCGCACGGCCTGCTGCTCGACCGGCTCCGCTGGCGGCTCGGGCCGGACGGCATCGACCGCCTCGCCGCCGGCCTCGGCGACGGCTTCGCCGACCTCGCGCCGGAGGGGCGGGTCGCGGCCGTGCGTCGCCTCGAGGCCGCCGACCCGGCCCTCTTCCACGAGGCGCGCTCGATCCTGACCTTCGCCTACTACGCCAGCCTGCTGGTGGTGCGGGCGATCCGCTCGCTCGGCCACGTCTACAACGACGCGCCGCAGCCGCTCGGCTACGCGCTGCCCGCGTTCCGTGCCGTCCCCGGGGAGACGGTGCCGACCACGCCGCGCGGCTGGTACAAGCGAACCGAGGACGTGTCGCGGGTGGCGCTGCCCGCGGACGGCGCGGCCCGATGAGCCGCGACGGCGGGCACGGGGCCGCGGTCGTCCACCCGCCGGCGGACGTGCTGGTGGTCGGGGCGGGGCTCGGCGGGGCACTGGCCTCGATGACGCTGGCGGAGGCCGGGCTGCGGGTCGTCTGCCTCGAGCAGGGGGGCTGGGTCCGTCCGGAGGACCATCCCCACGCCTCGCCCGACTGGGAGTGGCAGCGGTCGACGCTCTGGAACACCGCGCCCAACGCCCGCCACCGGGGCGAGGACTACCCGGTCGACAGCCGCGACGAGCAGACGCTGATGTGGAACGGCGTCGGCGGCTCGACCGTGGTCTACACCGCGGCGTGGCCGCGGTTCCGCCCGTCCGACTTCCGGAAGGGGACGGAGCACGGCCTCGCCCCTGACTGGCCGATCACCTACGAGGACCTCGCGCCGTGGTACGAGGCCCACGACCGGATCGGGGGTGCCAGCGGCCTGCTCGGCGACCCGGCGATGCCGCCGCGGGAGCCGTTCCAGACGCCGCCGATCGACGTCGCGCCGCTGAGCCGGGTGGCGGCCCGCGGCTTCGAGCGCCTCGGCTGGCACTATTGGCCGTTCCCGGACGCGATCATCTCCCAGCCCTACGGCGGTCGGCTCCCCTGCAACAACTGCGGGGCGTGCCAGTCGGGCTGCCCCCGCGGCTCGATCCACGACGCGTCGGTCACGGTCTGGCCGCGGGCGCTGGCGGCCGGGGCCGACCTCCGCCCCTTCGCCCGGGTCCACCGCGTCGTCGTCGGCGACGACGGGCGGGCCGTCGGCGCGCTCTACCGCGACCGGAACACCGGGGCGACGCACCTGCAGCCGGCGGGGACCGTGATCCTCGCCGCCAACGGCGTCGGCACGGCGCGGCTGCTGCTCCTCTCCGCCGACGAGCGCCACCCGGACGGCCTCGCCAACTCCAGCGGCCAGGTCGGGCGCAACCTGATGCACCACGGGCTGGCGATGGTCGAGGCGTGGGTCGACGACGAGACCGAGATCCACAAGGGGGCGATCTCCGGCGCGCTGATCTGCGAGGAGTTCGCCGAGACCGACCCGGCCCGCGGCTTCGTCAACGGCTTCACGATCCACGTCGTCCGGATGAACGGCGCGGGCTTCCAGGCCAACGGCTCCCACTCCGGCAACGTGCCGCCGTGGGGGGCCGACCACCACGCGTGGTTCCGCCGCCACTTCGGGCACGGCATCGCCTTCCTCCTCGTCGGCGACGACCTGCCGCTGGCGGAGAACCGGGTCACCCTCTCCGACACGCTGGTCGACGGCGACGGCCTGCCCGCGCCGCGGATCACGTACCGGCTCTGCGACAACGACCGGCGGCTGATGGACTTCGCGGTCGCCCGCGCGGTCGAACTGGCGGAGGCCTGCGGCGCGTGGGAGGTGAGGGCCAACCCGTTCACCGACGCCGCGGGCCGCTACACGCCGCCGGCGTGGCACCTGCTCGGCACTTGCCGGATGGGCACCGACCCGGCCACCTCGGTGGTCGACCCGGCGCTGCGGGCGTGGGACGTGCCGAACCTCTACGTGATGGACGGCAGCGTGCTGCCGACCGGGGCGGCAGTGAACCCGACCAGCACGATCGGGGCGGTCGTCCTCCGCGCCGCCAGCGCGCTGCGCGACGAACTGACCGCCGGGTAGGCAGGCACGGCCGGCGGCCCGGATCGTCCGGGCCGTCGGCGGCCCGTGCGCGAGGTCACTCCTCGTCCGCCTCGGCCGTCTGGTCCGACGCCTTGCCCGTGCCGGTCGGTCCCTTGGAGAACGTGACGAGGCGGGTGCCGTCCAAGTCGCGCAGCAGGTCAAGCAGACCGGTCACCCTGCCGTCGGGGGCCGCGCCGAGGGTGATCTCGACCCGGTCCTCGCCGCCGCGGGCCGGTTGCACCCGCAGGCTCTCGATCCGCACCCCGGCCTGCGCCACCGCGGTCTCGATCGTCGCCAGCCGGCCCGCCCCGCGCCGGACGCGGAGCTCGAGCCGGTGCTCGCGGTGGTGGGAGAAGACCTTCTGCTCCACCGGCCGCAGGCCGAACTGGAGGAAGAGGAGCAACCCAGTCGCCACCCCGGCCGGGGCGAAGAGGCGGCCGCCGCAGGCGAGGCCGATCCCGGCCACCGCCCAGACGCTGGCGGCGGTGGTCAGGCCGCGGATCACGCTCTTGCGGAAGATGATCACGCCCGCGCCGAGGAAGCCGACCCCGCTGACGACCTGCGCCGCGACCCGGCTGGGGTCGAAGGCGACGAACTGGCCGGGCCCCAGCACGTTGTCGAAGCCGTAGGTGGAGACGAGCATGACCAGGGCCGAGGCGAGCGCCACGATGGCGTGGGTCCGCAGCCCGGCGGCGCGCTCCAGCCGTTCCCGCTCCAAGCCGACCAGCGCCCCGAGCAGCGTGGCGAGCCCGAGGCGCAGCACGGTCTCGGTCAACGAGAGCGACGGCACGGCAGCCATCGCGCCCTCCTTCCCTTCGCCGGCCCACGTCGCCCGGCAGCCGCCGACATTCTAGGGGACGCCGCGGCGGTGCCCGCTGCCGTCGCGAACCGCGCCCGTGCCGCCGGAACAACCGCTCGGTGTCCAGCCGGTCGTCAAACCGGGCGGCGGGGGAGCTCCGGACCGTCTCCGCGGCCGCGGCGGCGCGACGCGC
>JBDHWC010000169.1:0-5639 GCA_039809985.1 Thermomicrobiales bacterium
CCTCGGAGGCGGCGAGCGCGGCCTCGCCGGCGGCCTCGGCCGGCGGGGCGAGGTTCGGCACGTGGTAGTTGACGGTCGTCATCGAGATCATCGCGATGTAGACCGCCAGCGAGACGAGCATGCCGGCGCCGAACATCGTGCGCAGCAGCTTGTCGTCGAACTTGAGGTGCATGAAGAAGCTGACGACGAAGAGGAACTTGATCGTCGACAGGGCGAGCAGGAGCGGCACCATCACCCCGTGCAGCGACGGGATGTAGTAGACCGCGACCTCCAGCGCCGTCACGATCGCGAGGACGATCGCGACCCTGACGTAGACGCTCGACCCGGGGTGGTGGGCCTCGTCGGCCTCGACGTAGGCGACGTCCGTTGCCATGCTCTCCCCTCGCTCGCCCTAGAACGGCAGCGCGTGCAACAGCCGGGTGCCCGCGTCGACCAGCCGCATCGCCCCCTCGGGCGCCTCGCTGACGGCCGGGTACGGCAGCAGGTAGACCAGCACGAAGATGACGATCCAGACGATGTCGACGAAGTGCCAGTAGAGGCCGGCGACCTCGACGTTCATGGCGTGGCTCTGGCCGACGCCGCCCCGCAGCGAGACGAGCAGGAGCGAGACGAGCCAGAGGACGCCGATCGTGACGTGCGCCCCGTGGAAGCCGGTGAGGACGAAGAAGGTCGCGCCGAACATGTTCTTCTGCAGGGTCAGCCCCTCGCGGAAGAAGGTCGTGAACTCGAAGACCTGGCCGCCGACGAAGATCGCGCCGAGCAGCGCGGTGGCGGCCAGCCAGACCCGCAGCCCGCGGTGGTTCCCCTTCTGGATCGCGGCCAGGGCCAGCACCATCGTCAGCGAGCTCATCAGGAGGACGAAGGCGCTGACCGAGGTGTAGGGGATGTCGAAGATCTGCTGCGGGTACGGCGGCATCGCCAGCGCTTCCGAGCGGCCGCGGTAGGTCATGTAGGTCGCGATCAGCGCCCCGAAGAACATGGTGTCCGAGGTCAGGAAGACCCACATCAGCAGCTTCCGGCTGTCGAGGCCGGTGCTGGTCGGCGGCACGCCGGCGTGGCCGTGGTCCTGGCCGCCTCCGTGCCCCGCGCCGTGGGCGGTTTCGAGTTCGATCGCCGTCGCTGCCACTGATCCGCTCCTCGTTCGCGCGGCCCCGGCCGCGGCGACGCTCCCCGTCCCCTAGCTCGCGGGCTCGAACGCCCAGCCGTAGACCGCGCCGAACAGCATCAGGCCGCCCAGCAGCGAGATGTACGGGATCGCCAGCAGGCCGCCCACCAAGTGGATGCTCCACGACAGGTCGAGCAGCGCGCCGAGCGAGATCAGCAGCAGGCCGAGGGAGGCCAGCAGCGGGTAGAACGACGGGTTCGGCATGTGGACGCCGTGCCCGTCCTCCTCGGCGGCCGCCTCGCGGACGGCGACCGCCGCCGACGCCCGGGCGTGCTGCTCGTGCTCCGCCTCGTCCGGCGCCTGGACGGTGCCGATCTCGCGCCCGGCGAAGTGGACGTCGATCTCGCGCTCCTCGTGGTGGTCCATGTGGTCGCCGTACTTGGCGGCCCACAGCGGGTCGCGGTTGGTGACGGTCGGGATCTCGCGGAAGTTGTACGGCGGCGGCGGCGAGGAGGTCGCCCACTCCAGCGTCGCGGCGTCCCACGGGTTGTCCGGGGCGAAGCGCGGCTTGCGCATCGTCTTGGTGACGTTGTGGAGGAAGACGAGGGCGGAGAGCCCGATCAGGAGCGCGCCGACGGTGGCGACCACGTTCCACAGCCACCAGCCGCTGTCCGGCCCGTAGGTGGCGTAGCGGCGCGGCATGCCGGCGAGGCCGAGGAAGTGCATCGGGAAGAAGGTCAGGTTGAAGGCGGCGAAGGTCAGCCAGAAGTGGGCCCGGCCCAGCTTCTCGTCGAGCAGGCGGCCGGTGATCTTCGGCCACCAGTAGTAGAGGCCGGCGAAGAAGCCGAACATGCTGCCGCCGAAGAGGACGTAGTGGAAGTGGGCGATGACGAAGTAGCTGTCGTTGTGCTGGGTGTCGACCGGGACGACGGCGTGCATGACGCCGGAGAGGCCGCCGATGACGAACTGGGAGACGAGGCCGACGGCGAAGAGCATCGCCGTCGTGAAGCGGATCGAGCCGCCCCACATCGTCGCCGTCCAGTTCAGGATCTTCACGCCGGTCGGGATCGCGATCAGCATCGTGCTGGCGCCGAAGACGGCGTCGGGGGTCGGCCCGAGGCCGGTGGTGAACATGTGGTGGGCCCAGACGCCGAAGCCGAGGAAGGCGATGGCGGCGGTCGCGTAGGCCATCACCGCGTAGCCGAACAGCGGCTTCCGGCTGAAGACCGGGATGATCTCGGAGATGATGCCGAAGGCCGGCAGGACGAGGATGTAGACCTCGGGGTGGCCGAAGATCCAGAAGAGGTGCTGCCACAGGAGCGGGTCGCCGCCGGTGGTCACCAGCGTCCCTTCGACCAGGTTGTAGGCGGCGAAGAAGTGGGTGCCGACGTAGCGGTCGAAGACGACGAGGATGAGGGCGATCGTGATCGCCGGCAGGGCCATGATCAGCAGGACGGAGACGATCAGCGTCGTCCACGTGAAGATCGGCATCCGCAGCATCGTCATGCCGGGGCAGCGCAGGTTGATGACGGTGACGATGAAGTTGAACGAGGCGGCGAGCGAGGCGGTGCCGAGGGTCAGCAGGCCCACCGCCCAGAAGTCGATCTGCTGGCCGCTGAACAGCAGCCCGGTCAGCGGCGCGTAGCCGTACCACCCCTGGTCCGGCACGAGGTTGGCCCCCGGGATGCCGTTGGCCCAATTGGCGACGGCGGTGAGGCTGGTGATCCCGACCGAGCGGAGCGCGCCGTCGACGATCTCGAGGAAGGTGCCGGGGAGCGAGACGATCATCGGCAGGTTGAGGATCAGCGCCCCGGCGAGGAAGGTCCAGAGACTGAAGGCGTTCAGCCGCGGGAAGGCGACGTCGCGCGCGCCGATCTGCAACGGCATGACGTAGTTGAAGAAGGCCGAGGCGAGCGGCATCAGCGCGAGGAAGATCATCGTCGTGCCGTGCATCGTGAAGAGTTCGTTGTACTTCTGCGGGCTGACGACGGCGTTGTCAGGGTGCATCAGCTGCACCCGGATGACGAGCGCCTCGAGGCCGCCCAGCAGGAAGAAGAAGAACGCGAACGCCCCGTAGAGGATGCCGATCCGCTTGTGGTCGATCGTCGTCAGCCAGCTCCAGAGGCCGGTGTCCGACGCCTTCTTGCGCTCGGGGACCACGACCGTCCCCGTCTGCGGAATCGCTACCGACGCCATGGTTCCTCGCTCCTGCTCCCGTCCGGTCCGTGTGCTGCCCGCGCCGCTAGGGGACGGGCGTCGCCGCGGGGGCGATCACGCCGCCGACCGGCTGCGCCGCCGGACACCCCCCTGCCGGCTTCAGCGATTCGAGGTACTTGGCCAGCTCGGTGACCTTGGCGTCGTCGATCTGGCCCGCGGTGTAGTAGTTCGGCATGTAGACGCCGGCCTTCACCTCGTCGGTGTGCTTCAGCCACGTCTCCACGTTCGCCTCGGTGTTGACCAGCAGGCCGGCGGCGATCGTGTCGCGGCAGCCGAGCAGGGTCAGGTTCGGCCCGGCCCCGATCCCGAACGGGTTCGAGGTGATGCCGGTCTTGGCGATCTTGGCGTTGGTGCCGTTGATGTTGTGGCAGACGAGGCAGACCCCGAACGACTTCGGCGCCTCGGCCACGTCCGGCGTCTCCGGGTTGGCGTCGAAGGCCGGCGGCGTCCGCCACGCCTTCACCCAGGCGTCGAAGTCCGCCTGCGGCACCACCTTGACCTTGAACCGCATCCACGCGTGCGACGCCCCGCAGTACTCGGCGCACTCGCCGTAGAAGTCGCCGAGGGTCGTCGCCTTGAACTCCATCAGGTTCTCGTGGCCGGGGATCAGGTCGAGCTTGCCGCTCAGCTGCGGCACCCAGAAGGAGTGGATCACGTTGTTGGTCTGCAGGTCGAAGACGACGTCCGCCCCGAGCGGCAGGATCACCTCGTTGGCGGTGATCAGCGGCCCCGCCGCCGCGTCCGCCTCGTTCGCCGGGATGTCCGGGTAGGTGATCTCCCACCACCACTGCTTGCCGACCACGTCGACCCGGAAGTCGGCGGTGCCGATGGCGTTGGCGTGCTTGTAGATGACCTGCGCCGTCGGGATGAAGACGAGGAGCAGGATCACCGCCGGGGCGATGGTCCACGCGATCTCCAGCCGCTTGGAGCCGTGGACCTGCACCGGCAGGTGGTCGTCCGTGCGCCGGAAGCGGATCACCGCGTAGACGATCGCCGCCTGCACCGCGATGAAGACGGCCAGCGCCAGCCAGAAGGTCAGCGCGTAGAGCCACTGGATGTCGTCGGCCTTCGCCGTCTGCGGCGCGATCGTCGAGTACGGCTGGTTGCCGCCGCAGCCGGCGAGCACGCCAAGCGTCAGCAGGGCCACCGCCGCCAGCGGCGCGAACCGCCGCGCCCGGCCGGCCCGTGGCCGCGCCCAAGCCTGAAGCCAGCCGCGGACTCCTCCGTCCCCTCGCATCCTCGAACCCCCGCCTCGCCCCCGACCCCCGGTCCGGGATGCGTCGTCAGGCCGCGCGCTGCACCCGCGCCGCCCGGTGCCGAACGTTACCGAACCGTCCGTGGCCGGTCAATAGCCGGGCGCGCCGCGTCCGGCATCCCGGCCCGACTCCCCCGGCCGCCCCCGCGGCCCCCTGCCCGTGCGGCCCCCATTCTGCCAGAGACGCGCTACGGTTGCAGCATCTGCTCGACGGTGACGAAGGCGTAGCCGTGCTGGCGGAACCAGTCGACCAGTCCCGGCAGCGCCTCGAAGTCGCCCGCCGCCGCCGCCCCGACGTGCATCAGGACGATCTCGTGCGGCAGCACGTCGGTGGTGCAGTACCCCACGATCTTGTCGGCCGACCAGCCGGCCCAGCCGCGGGTGTCGCAGGTCCACCAGATCGTCGCCGTGTAGCCGTCCTGCTCCAGCAGCCGCAGCGAGTCCTCGTCGTAGTCGCCGTAGGGCGGCCGGAAGTACGGCTTCATCTCGTAGCCGCCGGTGATCTGGCGGACGAGGTCCTCGGTCGAGCCGAGCTCCTGCGCCAGTTCGTCGGCGGTCATCGGCGGCATGTTGGTGTTCGCCCCGGTCATCGAGGCGTGGTCCCACGTGTGGTTGATCAGCTGGTGGCCGTCGGCGACCATCCGGCGGACGAGGTCCGGGTTCGCCTGCGCCCAGAGGCCGGTCATGCCGAAGGTCGCCTTGATCCCCTGCTGGTCGAGGAAGTCGAGGATCTGCGACGCGTAGCCGGTGTCGGCCCCGGCGTCGAAGGTCAGCGCCACCTGCAGCCGGTCGTTCGGCCCCTTCTCGTAGATCGTGCTGAGGCCGGTGCCGGGGTCGGGCGGCGCGGGCGGCCGCGGCGTCGGCGCCGCCTGCGCCGCGGCCGGGGCCGCCGCGGCGGCCGCCCCGCCGGCGCCGGTCGCGGCCGGGGCCGCGTCCGCCGGGGCCGCGGTCGGCATCACGCCGTCGGAGGCGAGGATCGGCTCCGCCCCGGCCGGCAGCGTCGCCGGCGCTGGCGCGGCAGCCGCGTCGGACGGCGCCGGGGCCGCGGTCGGCGCGACGGCG
>JBDHWC010000170.1:0-5597 GCA_039809985.1 Thermomicrobiales bacterium
GAGCCCGGCCGGGAGCGCTACTGCCCGTGCTGCGCCGCCACCTGCTGCCGCAGGCGGTCCTCCTGCTCTTGCAGTTCGGGGGTGAACGCCTCGCCGAAGTCCTCGGCCGTGACGAAGGGGCGAATCTCGATCTCCGACTCGCCCGGCATCGGGTTCGGGCAGCGCTTGACCCACGCGATGGCCTCCGCCATCGACGGCACCTCCCAGACCCAGTAGCCGGCGATCAGGTCCTTCGTCTCGGCGAACGGCCCGTCGACGACCATCCGGTCGGTGCCGGAGAAGCGGACCCGGGCACCGTGCGAACTGGCCTTCAGCCCGTCGCCGCTGACCATGATCCCGGCCTTCACCAGTTCCTCGTTGAACGCGCCCATCTCGGCCAGAACTTGCTCGTCCGGCATCTCGCCGGCCTCGGACTCCGGGCTCGCCTTGACGATCACCATCACCCGCATCGCGCCGTCGCTCCTTCGCGTCGTCATCCGTCCCGGCCGCGCCGTCCGCGCCGGGACCGTTCACCGACAGATGGTCGAACGGCGTCGCCCGAATTCGACAGGGCGGGCGGGTTGGTCGCCCGCTTCGGGCCGACCGCGGCCCGGGGCGAAACGCCCGGGGCGGTCATTGCCGGCTAGACCGCCGCCCAGCGCGCGCCGCGGAGGACGGCGTCGGCGGCGACGGCGACCCGGAAGAAGTAGCGGTCGATGCCGGGGATGAAGTCGGCGGACCCGTAGGTGGCGAGGGTCGTTACGGTGTCGCCGGGGCGCAGCGTCTCGCCGGGGGCCGCGTCGCGCTCGCCCGCGAGCAGGGGCAGCAGGTCGGCGAGGGAGAAGCGGACGAGGGCGGCGAGCTCGACCGGGTGGGGCCGGAACATGGTCAGCGGTCGGTCGTCGCGCAGCAGGAAGACCTCCTGCAACTCGTGGTCGTTGGATGCCGGCGCGGCCTCGTTGACGCAGACGCGAACGCCGAGCGGACGCAGCTGGTCGAGCAGGACGGGCACGCCGATCTCCTCCTCGGTCTCGCGCAGCGCGTCGGCGAGCGACTCCCCGGCCCGGAAGTGGCCGCCGACCGTGGCGTCGAGCCGGTTCGGCCACGTGTCCTTGAGCGGGCTCCGGCGCTGGAACGTGAGGAACGGCCCATCGCCGACGTCGCCGGCGACCCAGACGTGCAGCGAGCGGTGCCAGTCGCCGTCGCGGTGGACGGCGGCGCGCGCTTTCCGCCGGCCGGTCGGGGTGCCGTCGGCATGGAGGACGTCGAACAGTTCGCCGGGATCCTGGGCGGCTGCGGCGGCGGTCACGGCCGAGCCTCGGCTTCCCGGTCGGGAGCGTTCCATGTCTCGGCGAGCAGGCCGAGGACGAGCACGTCGGCATATGCGCCGTCGATGAACGCGGCCTCGCGCATGGTGCCTTCCTCCTCGAACCCGAGCTTGGCGTAGAGCCGCCGCGCCCGGTCGTTGCCCGCCTCGCAGTGCAGGGTGACGCGGTGCAGGTTCCAGGCGCTGAAGCAGGCGTCGAGGATCGTCCCCAGCGCGTCGGAGCCGTAGCCGTGGCCCCAGTGCGCGGGGTCGAGCAGCAGCGAGAGCTCGACCGAGCGCGCCTCGGGCCGGTCGTCGGCGACGACGACCAGACCGACCGGCTCGCCGGCGAGGGTCTCGACCACGAAGGCGGCCGGCCGGTTGCGGGTTGCCTCCTCGGCCAGCCACCCTTCCACCCGCCGCGCGACTTCCTGCTGCGAGACGGCCGCGACCGAGTCGCCCCAGCCGCGGCGCGCCTCCGGGGCGTTCAGCCAGCGGTGGACCGCGGGCACGTCAGACCGCTCCATCGCCCGCAGGTTGGTGCGCTCGCCGGGGATCACTCGGCCGGGTCCGACGGGCCGTGCTCCCACCAGAGCCCCATCCGGGCGGTGGTGCCGCCGTCGACGAAGAGCGTCTGGCCGGTGACGAAGCCGGCGGCGTCGGAGACGAGGAACGACGCCGCCCGGCCGATGTCGGCCGGGGTGCCGACGCGCCCCCACGGCACGAGGGTGTGGCCGAACTCGGTCGTGTAGCCCTCGATGTCGAAGTAGCGCGGCACCTCGATGATGCCGGGGCCGATCGCGTTGACGCGGACGTGCCGCGGCGCGAGCTCGATCGCCAGCGTCCGGGTGAAGGCGATGATCGCCCCCTTGGTCGCGGCGTAGGCGGCGTGGTTGGCGAAGCCGCCCGCGCCGTGGACCGAGGTGACGTTCAGGATCGCGCCCTTGCCGCCCGCCTCGAGGTGGGGCAGGGCGCGTCGGGCGCAGAAGAAGGTGCCCTTCATGTTGAGGTCGAACATCTCGTCGTAGAGCGCCTCGGTCGTCGCCTCGATCGGCTGGTCGCGGGTCACCCCGGCGTTGTTGACGAGGATGTCGAGGCCGCCGAGCGCCGCGACCGCGGCGTCGACCACCCGCTCGCAGTCGGCGACGTGCCGCAGGTCCCCCTGCAGCGCGACCGAGCGGCGGCCGAGGCGGCGGATCGCCTCGGCGGTCGCCTCCGCGCCGGCCGCGCTGCCGGCGTAGTGGACGGCGACGTTCGCGCCGTCCATGGCCAGCTGGCGGGCGATCCCCTCGCCGATCCCCATCCCCGCGCCGGTGACCAAGGCCGAGCGGCCCGTCAGCGCCCCCATCGTCCCTCCCCCCTCGTTCCCGACGCCGCGTGCCGGCGGCGCTTGGCCGTCCCGCCTACCCCCCGATCCGGTAGTTGGGGGCCTCGCGGGTGACCACCACGTCGTGCGGGTGGCTCTCGCGCAGGCCGGCGGCGGTGATCTGGACGAACTGGGTGTCGCGCTGCATGGCGGGGATGTCGGCCGCGCCGACGTAGCCCATCGCCGAGCGGAGGCCGCCGACCAGCTGGTAGACGAGGTGGCCGAGCGGGCCCTTGTAGGCGACGCGCCCCTCGATCCCCTCCGGCACCAGCTTCTGCAGGTTGCCGACCCCCTCTTGGAAGTAGCGGTCCTTGCTGTAGGAGCGCGATTTCATCGCCCCGATCGAGCCCATGCCGCGGTATTCCTTGTACCGCTCGCCCTGGTAGAGGACGACCTCGCCCGGGCTCTCGTCGGTGCCGGCGAAGAGGCTGCCGAGCATCACCGCGTCGGCCCCGGCGGCGATCGCCTTGGCGATGTCGCCGGAGTACTGGACGCCGCCGTCGGCGACCACCGGCACGTCGCGCGGGGCGGCGGCCCGGACGCACTCGAGGATGGCGGTGACCTGCGGCACGCCGACGCCGGCGACGACGCGGGTGGTGCAGATCGAGCCGGGGCCGACCCCGACCTTGACCGCGTCCGCCCCGGCGTCGATCAGCGCCTCGGCGGCGGCGGCGGTGGCGATGTTGCCGGCCATCACCTCGACCGCGTGCCGCGTCTTCAGCTGGCGGACCATGCCGAGGACCGACTTGGCGTGGCCGTGGGCGGTGTCGACGACGAGGAGGTCGACGTTCTTCTCGACCAGCGCGTCCGAGCGCTCCAGGGCGTCCGCGCCGACCCCGACCGCGGCGGCGACCCGCAGCCGGCCGTGGCTGTCCTTGGTCGCGTGCGGGAACTGGATCTTCTTCTGGATGTCTTTGACGGTGATCAGGCCGGTCAGCATCCCGTTGCCGTCGACGACCGGGAGCTTCTCGACCCGGTGCCGGTGGAGGATCGCGCTCGCCTCGTCGAGGGTGGTGCCCTGCGGCGCGGTGACGAGGTTTTCGCGGGTCATCACCTCGCTCACCGGCTGGTCGACGTTGTCGACGAAGCGGAGGTCGCGGTTGGTCAGGATGCCGACCAGCCGGCCGTTCGGCTCGGTGATCGGGACGCCGGAGATGTGGTAGTGCTCCATCATCGCCAGCGCGTCGCGGACCAGCGCGTCGGGCCGCAGGGTGACCGGCTCGACGATCATCCCCGACTCCGAGCGCTTCACCTTGTCGACCTCGGCCACCTGCTCCTCGATCGGCAGGTTGCGATGGACGACGCCGATCCCCCCCTCGCGGGCGAGGGCGATCGCCATCCGCGCCTCGGTGACGGTGTCCATCGCCGCGGAGAGGATCGGGATCGCCAGCCGGATGCTGGGGGTCAGGCGGGCCCCGGTGTCGACCTCGGTCGGCAGGACGGAGGAGGCGGCAGGGACGAGCAGCACGTCGTCGAAGGTCAGGCCGAGGCCGGCGAACTTGTCGGACCGAACCCGGCCGTTGGCGACGGGGGCGTAGGTGCCGTGCTCGCTCACGGCTGCGGCGCGGGCTCCCTCGGCCAGGATCATGGGCAACTCCTCTCGACTGCGTGCGTGTCGGCGTGACGGGTCCGGTGGGGTGGGGGCGGGCCGAGGCGCAGGCGCTCGGCCATCTCGTCGACGAACGTTTCGTAGGCGGCGGCCCCGCGCGAGACGGGGTCGTACTCGACGATCGCCTGTCCGTAGCTGGGCGCCTCGGCGAGGCGCACCGAGCGGGGGACGACGTCGCGGAAGATGCGGTGCGGGAAGTAGCGGCGGACCTCCTCGACCACGTGGCTGGAGAGGCGGGTCCGCGCGTCGTACATCGTCATCAGGACGCCGGTGACGTCGAGCGGCGGGTTGAGCTGGCGCTTGACGAGGTCGATGGTGGTGATCAGCTGGCCGAGGCCCTCCAGCGCCAGGAACTCGCACTGGATCGGCACGATCACCGAGCGGGCCGCGGTCAGCGCGTTCACCGTGAGCAGGCCGAGCGACGGCGGGCAGTCGATGATCACCACGTCGTGCTCGTCGACGGCAGGGGCGAGGGCCCGCCGCAACCGGTGCTCCCGCTGCGGCAGGTCGACCAGCTCGATCTCGGCCCCGGCGAGGCGGGCGGTGGCCGGCAGCAGGTCGAGCAGCGGACGGGCCTCGGCGACGACGGCCTCGGCCAGCGGCGCGTCCTCCACCAGCATCTCGTAGACGGAGGCGGCGAGCCCGGCCTTGTCGACGCCGAGGGACGAGGTGGCGTTCCCCTGCGGGTCGATGTCGACCAGCAGCACGCGGTGGCCGCGCCGCGAGAGGGAGACGGCGGCGTTGACGGCGGAGGTGGTCTTGCCGACGCCTCCCTTCTGGTTGGCGAAGGCGACGACGGGCGCGCTCGGCGTCCCCGGCGGCAGGGTCGGCCCGGCGGGGAGGGGGGCGGTGCTTGTGCCCGGCCGCGACACGCTGGCTGCCACTCCGGTCCCGGGCTCGGGGCGGCGGTTCCGCCATGCCGGGCATCGTGCACGAAGCGTAGCACGCCGGTTGGCGGCGAATGGCGCTCGGCGGGTTCCGACCGGCCGGCAGCGCCTCCGCCGGCCCGGGTCAGGCCAGTCCCGCCTTCACGGCGAGGGAGGCGGCCGCCGCCCGGTTCGGCAGCTTCAGCTTGCTCAGCACGTGCCCGGAGTGGGTGGTCGCCGTGCGCCGGCTGATGCCGAGCCGGGCGGCGATCTCACGGTCGGTCAGACCGTGGGCGAGGAGCGCGAGCACCTCGCGCTCGCGCGGGGAGAGCGCCCGGTCGATCCCCAGCCGCAACTGGGCGGCGTCGGCCCCGGCGCAGCGCACGCCGCCCGGCTCGGGGCCGACCGTGCCGGCGACCACCTGGGCCAAGCGCAGCAGCCGGATTGCCTGCCGCCGCTGCCGGTCGCCGG
>JBDHWC010000171.1:0-5597 GCA_039809985.1 Thermomicrobiales bacterium
GCCCCGCCGGCCCGGGCCTTCCGGTGCCCGGCGTCCCGCCGGCCCCGCCGCGGGGCCGCACCCGAGAACGGGAGTCGTGCCATGACCGTCACCGGGAGCTGCTCGCGCCGCCGGCTCGTCGGCGGCATCGCCGCCGCCAGCCTGACCCTCGCTGCCCCGCGCCTCGTCGGCGCGCAGGACAAGGAACTGCGGATCCTCACCTGGGAGGGCTACGCCGAGCCGGAGTGGCTCGACCCGTTCAAGCAGGCCACCGGCGCGACCGTCAACGTCGTCTACACCGGTTCCGTCGACGAGATGTTCGCCAAGATGCAGGGCTCCAAGGGGGCCGACTTCGACGTCGTCGCCTTCGACACCTCCGCCTTCGAGCGCTACATCGACGGCGGCCTGATCCAGCCGCTCGACGAGGCCAAGCTCCCCAACCTCGCCAACCTCGACGCCGCCTTCAAGGACGTCCCCGCCGTCATGCGCGACGGCAAACGCTACGGCGCGCCCTTCGCCTGGGGCTCGCTCCCCCTCGTCTACGACGCCGACCAGGTCGACACCCCCGACTCGTGGCTGGTGATGTGGGACCCCGCCAACGACCAGCAGATGATCGCCCTCGACGACGCCAACAACTCGATCGTCCTCGCCGCCCTCGTCCTCGGCCTGCCCGACCCCTACAAGCTCACCGACGAGCAGTTCGAGCAGGTCAAGCAGAAGCTGATCGAGCAGAAGAAGCTCCTCCTTACCTACTTCGCCGGCTTCGACGAGGGCGTCAACATCTTCGAGCAGAACAAGATCAAGTACATGTTCTCGATGGGCGAGCCGCAGGCCGCCGCCCTCCAGAAGAAGGGCGTCAACGCCAAGATCGCCATCCCCAAGGAGAAGGCCATCGGCTGGCTCGACAACTGGGTCGTCAGCGCCGGCGCCAAGAACCTCGACCTCGCCTACCAGTGGATCAACGCCACCCTCGACCCCAAGGTCGGCGCGGTCCTCTCCGACAAGCTCGCCTACGGCAACACCACCAACGCCGACGCCAACGAGAAGGCCGGCATGACCTACGGCGACCGCCTCTCCTGGCTGCAGACCCCCGAGGACTTCGACAAGCGCGTCCAGATCTGGAACGAGGTCAAGGCCAGCTAGGCCCTCCCGCCCGACACCGCGCCGGGGCCGGCACCCGCCGGCCCCGGCCCGCCCCCCGGATGCCGCCGATGCCCCTCCCCGTCGTCTCCCCTCTCCTCCCTGCCGACCCGCCCCGGCTCCGCATCACCGGCGTCGACTGCCACGCCCTCCTCGCCCCCGACTTCGACCCCGGCTTCACCTCCTCCGCCCAGGACAGCTTCGTCGTCGTCGTCCGCACCGACGGCGGCGTCACCGGCGTCGGCGAGTGCGACGCCAACCCTTGGATGGCCAAGGCCTGCGTCGAGGCCCCCGGCACCCACACCATGGGCCGCGCCATGCGCGACCTGCTGCTCGGCCGCGACCCCTTCGCCATCGGCGAGATCTGGCGCGACGTCTACGTCGCCACCGCCATGAACGGGCGGCGCGGCATGCTCGTCCACGCCCTCGGCGCGGTCGAGATGGCCCTCTGGGACCTCTGCGGCAAGGCCCTCGGCCTCCCGGTGCACGCCCTCCTCGGCGGCGCGACCCGCGACCGCATCGTCCCCTACGCCTCGCTCCAGCCCGCCGGCAAGACCTTCGAGGCCTACCGCGACGCCCTCTGCGCCTCCGCCGAGCGCGCCGTCGGCCTCGGCTTCCGCGCCGTCAAGACCGAGGTCACCATGAACGGCCCCTACGCCCACGACGGGATGCGCGAGCCGTGGGACCGCCACACCGAGGTGCTCGCCGCCGTCCGCGAGGCGATCGGCCCCGACGTCACCCTGATGGTCGACGTCCAGTACCTCTGGGAGGACGCCGCCACCTGCCTCGCCGTCGTCCGCGACTGGGCCGGGTTCGACCTCCGCTTCCTCGAGACCCCGCTCTGGACCGACAACCTGCGCGAGATCGCCACCCTCGCCGAGCAGGCCCCGATGCCGATCGCCTACGGCGAGTGGCTCGCCACCCGCTTCGAGTTCGAGGAGCTGCTCGACGTCGGCGGCGTCCAGGTCGCCCAGCCCGACGTCGGCCGCGTCGGCGGCCTCGGCGAGGCCAGGATCGTCTGCGACATGGCCAAGGCCCGCGGCCGCACCATCGTCCCCCACTGCTGGAAGACCGGCATCTCCATCTCCGCCACCGCCCACCTCGCCTTCGTCACCGACCACTGCGAGTTCATCGAGTACCTGCCGCCCCAGCTCTGCCACGAGCGGCTCCGCCGCGAGCTCGCCGACGAGGACCTCGTTCTCCTGCCGGACGGCACCATCCCCCTCCCGACCAAGCCCGGCCTCGGCGTCGAGCTCCGCCCCGAGGTCGTCGCCCGCTACGAGGTCGCCGGGTGAGCCCGGCCCGCCGCTGGCTCCTCTTCGCCGCCGTCGCCGTCGTCCCGGCGGCGACCGTCGTCGCCCCGATCCTCGCCTTCCTCGTCCTCTCCCTCTACCGGGTCGAGGACAACCGGATCGTCGCCGACGCCAGCCTCGACAACTACCGCGCGTTCTTCGCCAACCCGACCTACGTCTCGACCTACGTCGGCTCCCTCGTCCTCTGCACGCAGGTCGCCCTTCTCACCCTCCTCGTCGGCTACCCGGTCGCCTGGTTCGTCTGGCGCAGGCAGGGCCCCGGCCGCAACCTCCTCCTCCTCCTCACCGTGCTCCCCCTCTTCATGTCGTACATCGTCAAGCTCTACACCGTCCGCTCCGCCCTCGGCCTCAACGGCCTCCTCAACCAGGCCCTCCTCAGCCTCCACCTCCTCGAGACCCCCAGCAAGGCCTTCCTCTTCAACCAGCGCGCCGTGCTCCTGACGATGACGGTCATCTACCTCCCGTTCGTCGTCCTCCCCGTCTACGTCTCGCTCGAGCGGATCCCCGGCCGCCTGCTGGAGGCGTCGACCGACCTCGGCGCGAGCCAGTGGCGCACCTTCCGCCACGTCGTCCTGCCGCTCTCCCTCCCCGGCACCGTCGCCGGCGCCCTCTTCGCCTTCGTCCTCGCCCTCGGCGACTTCATCACCCCCCAGATGGTCGGCGGCACCTCCGGCTTCACCTTCGGCCGCCTCGTCTGGTCGCAGTTCGGCCTCGCCTTCAACTGGCCGCTCGGCGCGGCGATGGCCGCCGTCCTCTTCCTCACCGCCCTCGTCGTCATCGTCCTCGCCGGCGCGCTCTCCCGCCGCGGCGGGGGGCTCGCGTGAAGGGGCGGGGCGAGCGCGCGGTCGAGGCCGCCGCCGGCGTCTTCACCCTCCTCGTCCTGCTCGTCCTCTACGCCCCCGTCTTCGTCAACGCCCTCTTCTCCGTCGTCAAGCTGGAGAAGGGCCGGATCGACTGGGCCAGCTTCTCGCTCGCCCCCTACGCCTCCGTCTGGGCCGACGAGACCGTCCGCGACGCGCTGCGCAACACCGCCGTCGTCGCCCTCGTCGCCGTCACCGTCGCCACCCTGCTCGCCCTCGCCTTCGCCCTCTACAGCGAGTGGGACGGCGCGGTTGGCGTCGTCCCCTTCGAGCTCGCCGTCTACCTCCCCTTCCTCCTCCCCCCGATCGTCACCGGCCTCTCCCTCCTCGTCGCCTGCGCCCGGCTCGGCATCGCGCGCGGCCTCGCCACCATCGCCCTCGGCCACACCGTCTTCGTCCTCGCCGTCGCCTACCGCCTCGTCCGCACCCGCCTCCAGGCGATGCCGAAGGCGCTCGTCGAGGCCTCCGCCGACCTCGGCGCGAGCCCCCTCCAGACCTTCCGCTTCGTGATGCTGCCGCAGCTCCTCTCGGCCATCGTCACCGGCGCGCTGCTCGCCCTCACCCTCTCCTTCGACGAGACCCTGATCACCGTCTTCCTCAGCGGCGACAAGATGACGCTCCCGCTCCGGCTCTGGGCGAAGATGCGCGTCGGCTTCACGCAGGAGATCAACGCCCTCGTCACCGTCGTCCTCGCCGCCTCGATCGTCCTCGCCGTCGTCGTCGCGCTCCGCATGAAGCCGGCCGCCCTCGACGAGGGCTGACCCCCGGCCCGTCAGGAGGTTCCCGCCCCGTGCCTCTCTCCAGCCTCACCGTCACCTCGGTCGCCGCCGCCCCCCTCCTCGGCGAGTCGCCCCCCGGCGGCTGGTCGCGCGAGATCCGGCCGGAGGACTCCGTCCACGCCCTCGTCGCCGTCCACACCGACGCCGGCATCACCGGCCACGGCAGCGTCTTCACCAACGGCGGCCTCGTCGAGGCCGGCCTCGCCGTCCTCGCCCCCCTCCTCGTCGGCGAGAACGCCCTCGAGCCGGAGCGCGTCAGCGAGCAGCTCCGCCAGCACACTTTCTGGATGGGCCGCGGCGGCACCCTCACCCACGTCGTCAGCGGCATCGACATCGCCCTCTGGGACATCCTCGGCCAAGCCCTCGGCCAGCCGGTCGGCCGCCTCCTCGGCGGCACCCACCGCACCCGCGTCACCCCCTACTGCTCCCTGCTGATGGAAATGCCCGACCGCATGGCCGAAGTCGCCGCCGACTGGCGCGCCAGGGGCTTCCGCGCCTTCAAGATCGGCTGGGGCCCCTTCGGCCGCACCGCCGACCCCGACCTCGACGAGGCGATCGTCCGCGCCGCCCGCGCCGCCGTCGGCCCCGACGCCCGCCTCTTCGTCGACGCCGGCGCCTCCGACGCCTGGTGGGGCCACGGCCTGAACTGGGCCGCCCGCACCGCCGAGATGCTCGCCGCCCACGACGTCGCCTGGTTCGAGGAGCCGCTCCGCCCCGACGCCATCGACGACTACCGCGACCTCCGCCAGCGCAGCCCCGTCCCGGTCGCCGCCGGCGAGGTCCTCACCCGCCGTCAGGCCTTCACCCCGTGGCTGACCGGCCGCGCCCTCGACATCGTCCAGCCCGACGTCACCAAGGTCGGCGGCATCAGCGAGCAGCGGCGCATCGCGTGGCTCGCCGACGAGTTCGGCGTCGCCTACGTCGGCCACGGCTGGAACACCGCCCTCGGCCTCGCCGCCGACCTCCAGCTCGCCGCCGCCCTCCCCCACGCCGACCTCGTCGAGTACATCGCCGGCAGCCCCTACCTCGACGGCCTCCTCGCCGAACCCTTCGCCCTCGACGCCGACGGCATGCTCCCGATCCCCGACCGCCCCGGCCTCGGCGTCGCCCTCGACCCCGCCAAGGTCGCCCGCTACGCCCCCGCCGCCGAGCGACTGTTCTCCTGAGTCGAGAAGTCGAGAAGTCGAGAAGTCGAGAAGTCGAGAAGTCGGGAAGTCGGGGAGGGGAGACCCGACGGTGGCGGCGCGACGTTCGCCCCTCAGCCGCCAGCCGCCAGCCGCCAGCCGCCAGCCGCCAGCCATCAGCCATCAGCCATCAGCCGCCAGCCACCACTCGCGTGAGCGCCGCCGCCGAGTCCGCCGCCAGCCGCAGCCGCGCCGCCCAGACCTCCGGCCGCTCGTAGGTCGCCGCCACCCACGCCTCGAGGCCGCCGGCCGCCGCCACCTCCGCCGCGTGGAACGCCGCCGTCTCGAACGCCAGCCCGCGGCAGCGGCGACAGGCCACCTGCCGCCGGTCGGGCGCGCCCC
>JBDHWC010000172.1:0-5542 GCA_039809985.1 Thermomicrobiales bacterium
CGGCGCGGGCGGGGGCGGCCGCGCGGCCGCCCCCGCCGGGGCGCGTCGTGTCGGACGCGCGACGCGGGCTAGAACTGCTTGCCCTGGAACTCCTTGGCGTTGCTGGCGTCGAAGAAGCGGTCCTCGACCTTGATCCAGGCCGGGATCTCCTCGCCGGCGATGTACTGGTCCATCGTCTTGAAGGCGATCGGGCCGAAGAACGGGCTCGACTCGACCGACGCGCCGAGCTCGCCGGCGACGATGGCGTCCATCGCCGCGTTCTCGCCGTCGATCGAGACGATGATGATGTCCTTGCCGGGGACCTTGCCGGCCTCCTTGATCGCCGCGATCGCGCCGATCGCCATCTCGTCGTTGTGGGCGTAGACGGCGTTGACGTCGGGGTTCGACTGCAGCAGGGTCTGCATCACGGCGCGGCCTTTGTCGCGCTGGAAGTCGCCCGTCTGCGAGGCGATGATCTTCATGTCGGGGAAGGCGCCGTCCGGGGTCGGGGTGCCCATGAAGTTGCCGGCGAGGTAGTCCTCGAAGCCCTTCTTGCGCAGGATGGCCGGGTCGGCGCCGGTGGTCCCCTCGAGCTGGATGATGTTCGCCTTGCCCCCCATCGTCTTCGTCAGCCACTCGGCGGCGCGCCGCCCCTGGTCGACGAAGTCGGAGCCGATGAAGGTGATGTAGTCCTCGCCCGGCTTGGCGATCGAGTGGTCGACGTCGCGGTCGATCAGGATCACCGGGATGCCGGCGGCCTTCGCCTTCAGCACCGACGGGGCGAGCGCCTGCGTCTCGCGCGGCGGGAAGATGATGATGTCCGGCTTCTGGGCGATGATCGAGTCGACGTCGGCGATCTGCTTGGCGGTGTCCTCGTTGGCGTCGGTCGCGATCAGGGTGTAGCCGCGCTTGGCGGCCTCGTCCTGCATGCTCTTGGTCTCGCCCAGCCGCCACGGGTTGTTGCTGCCGGTCTGGGCGAAGCCGACCGTGTAGGTGTCCTTCTTCGCCAGCGGCGGCGGCGCGGCGACGGCGACGCCCGACAGGTTGCGGCCGACGACGGCCACGGCCGCGCCGGCGCCGGCGATGCGGATGATCGTCCGGCGGCTCAGTGAACGCTGCATCGGATGCTGCTCCTCGGCACGGGCGGCGGCGCACCCTCGCGGTGCCCGTCCCCGGCGGCGCGCCCAGTGCGGGGCGCACGCTCCTCGGCCCCGGGATCGGCAGGCCCCGTCGGCCGCGGTCCCGGAACGTGCGCCGATTCTACCTAGGCCGGGGTGGCCGTCAAGCGCACCGGCCGCGGCGCGACGTGGCTCCTGAACCGCGCAGACCGGCCGGGCCCCGTCGCGCCGGCCCGCTTGACAGCCGCGACCGCCGCTCGAAGAATCGGGCGACGGCCCGGAGCTGCCGCCGCGGGCGCGCGGGGCGACCGGGCGCGAGGGGGGCCAACCGGTGCGGATCACCGACGTCTCGACGATCAGGCTGCGCTACCCCGTGCCGACGCCGATGGCCGACGCCATCCACCACATGCCGGAGCGGAACCTGCTGCTCGTGCAGGTGGCCACCGACGACGGCCGGGTCGGCATCGGCGAGGCGGCGGCCTTCGGCGGCTCGCTGGAGAGCGTCGAGTCGGTCGTCCTCAACGACCTGCGGCCGTCGCTGGTCGGCGAGGACCCGTTCACGGTCGAGCGCCTCTGGAGCCGGATGGCGCGCCGCAGCCACCAGCGCGGCAGTCGCGGCCTGCTGCTGATGGCGATCAGCGGGGTCGACATCGCCCTCTGGGACCTGATCGGGCAGGCGACCGGGACGCCGCTCCACCGACTGCTCGGCGGCTACCGCGACACGCTCGACTGCTACGCCTCGGCCGGGTTCTACGCCGGCGGCAAGGGGCCGGGGCAGTTGGCCGAGGAGGTCGGCGGCTACGCCGCGCGCGGCTTCCGCACCGTCAAGATCAAGGTCGGGCGCAACCCCGAGGTGATGCTCAACCCGTTGCCGGACATGTGGGCCAGCGACTACGCGACGGTCAGCCTGGAGGAGGACGTCGAGCGGGTGCGGGCGGCGCGGCGGGCGATCGGGCCGCGGACGCGGCTGGCGATCGACGCCAACAACGCCTGGACTCCCTCCGTCGCCCTCCGCTTCATGCGCCTCGTCGCCGACCAGGACGTCTGCTGGCTGGAGGAGCCGGTGTCGACCGAGGACCTCGCCGGCAGCGCCGAGGTGGCGCGGGCGCTCGAGGTGCCGGTCGCCGGCTACGAGACCGAGACCGGGCTGGCCGGGTTCCGCGAGCTGATCGCCCGCCGCGCGGTCGACATCGTGCAGCCGGACGTGACGTGGACCGGCGGCATCACCGAGACGCGCAAGGTGGCGGCGCTGGCGCAGGCCCACGGGCTGCCGGTGGTGCCGCACGTCTTCTCGTCGGCGGTGGCCACGATCGCGAACATGCACCTGATCGCGGCGCTGCCGAACGCCGGCCTGCTCGAGTTCGACCAGAACCCGAACCCGCTCCGCAGCGACCTGTTCGAGGAGCCGATCGAGGTCTCCCCCGAGGGAACCGTCCGCCTGCCCGACCGCCCGGGCCTCGGCGTCCGACTGCGGCAGGAGACGGTGGACCGGTACCGGGTGTAGGGGACGGGGGGACTGGGGACTGGGGATTCGAGATTGGGGGTTGGCGGGCGGGGGTGGCCGGGAGGCGACCACGCCACGGCAAGACAGGGGCATGGGACGGATCGACCCTCCGCCGGTCCAGACACTTCCCCGACCCCGACGCGGCCTGTGAAGGGGGCTGCCGAGAGGCGGACGCGCCACGGCAACCGGGGGTTCCGGGGAGGGTTCGGCCTCTCCCCGGGCAAGAACCTCCTCCTCTTCCGCCGCTGCTGACCCTGAGGGTGTCCGTGGGGAGGCGGCAGCCGGGTTTGGGGGTGGGCCAAGCCCTCGAGTCCGCGGCTTCTTCGCTTCCGCCCCAGCATCGCGAGTGGGGAGCCGACGGGGCGCGGCGGCATCGCGGCCATCGAGGAGTCGGGGGACGTGCCCGGCCCTTCCCTGAGCTAGCATCTCCCCCTCCCGCAGCGGCCCGACAGGGAGGGGTTCCTGGCTGGGAGCGGCCGCGGAACGGCAATCCGGAGAGCCGATGTCCGGGGTGCATCCCAGCCTTCCCCCGGCCAACGTCTCTCCCTCTCCCGCCGCCTGACGAGGGGGGCATCGGCCGGGAGGCGGTCGCGCGGGGACAGGCCGGGGGCGCGTGGGAAGGCTTGGCCCTCCCTTGAGCCCGTTGCTCCCCCTGTCAGGCCGCCGCGGGAGAGGGGGTTCGGGGGGTGGGGACGGTCCCGGCGCGACCGGCCGGGAGGGGCGGGTGCCGTCGTCGATCAGGCATCGCCCTGGTCGGGGTCGAGGAGGGGATGCTTCCGCGGCCGGCGCGGCGCGGAGGGCGGGATGACGAGGAGGTGGCGGTGATGCGTCTTCAGGGCAAGGTGGCGATCGTGACCGGGGCGGGCTCCGGGATGGGGCGGGCGATCGCCCGGCGGTACGCCGCGGAGGGGGCGCGGGTGGTCGTCGCCGACCTCGACCTCGGGGCGGCGGAGGCAGTGGCGGGCGAGATCGTGGCGGCGGGGGGCGAGGCGATCGCGACGCCGGTCGACGTCCGCGACGCGGCGCAGGCGGCGGCGATGGTGGAGGCGGCGGTGGCGGCCTTCGGCGGCCTCGACATCCTCGTCAACAACGCCGGGGTCGGCCGCATCCTGCCGTTCCTCGACACCACCGACGCCGACTGGGACTTCGTCTTCGACGTCAACTGCAAGGGCCTGCTCTGGTGCTCGCAGGCGGCGGCCCGGCAGATGATCGCGCAGGGGAGGGGCGGCAAGATCGTCAACCTCGCCTCGCAGGCGGGACGGCGGGGCGAGGCGCTGGTGCTCGCCTACTGCGCCAGCAAGGCGTGCGTCATCAGCATGACCCAGTCGATGGCGCTGGCCTTGGCCGAGCACCGGATCAACGTCAACGGCATCGCGCCGGGGATCGTCGACACGCCCTTCTGGGCGCAGGTCGACCGTCAGTTCGCGGCGCTGACCGGGCTGCCGCCGGGCGAGCCGAAGCGACGGGCGGTGGCCGGGATCCCGCTCGGCCGGATCGAGCAGCCGGAGGACGTCACCGGGGCGGCGGTCTTCCTCGCCTCCGCCGAGTCGGACTACGTCACCCAGCAGACGCTGAACGTCGACGGGGGGAACTGGCCGGGGTAGGTGGCGGCTGGCGGGGGGCGACGCGCTTGGGGGACTCCCTCACCCCCCAGATCACTTGCTCCCCCTCTTCCCGCGCCCGCTGACAGGGGGAGGTGTCCGATGGGAAGCGGCCGCGCCGCGGCAACCCGGGGGTCCGGGGGAGGGCTTGGCCCTCCCCCTATCCAGTTTCTCCTCCTCTCCCGCCGCCGCGGGAGAGGGGGTTGGGGGGCGAGGGCGGTCCCGGCGGGCCCGGCCGCGAAGGGCGCAAACCACGAACAATCAGGCCCCCTTGCCGACCCGCCGCTCGGCAGCCGCCGTGGGGAGCGAGGCAACCCTGCCGGGCCGTTGCTCAGACGCCGGGCGGGCGCTCGCCGAGGGTGACGTCGACGGTCTGCTGCTGACCGCCGCGGAGGAGGGTGATCGTCACCACGTCGCCCGGGCGGTGGACGAAGAGCGCCTCGGTGAAGCCGGTCTGGCGGTCCATCATGACCCCGTCGATCCCGATCAGGACGTCGCGGGGCTGGATGCCGGCGTCGGCGGCGGGGCCGTTCGGGACGACGGCGACGATCTCCGCCCCGTAGTCGCCCGGCTTGGTGCCGGCGATGCCGAGGCCGGGGCTGACCTCGCGCAGGCTGGCCCCGATGTAGGGGTAGCGGACCCGGCCGTCGGCGATCAGGCTGGCGACGACGCGCTGCGCGCTGCTGGCGGGGATCGCGAAGAAGAGGCCCTGCACCGGCCCGGCCCCCGGCGCCTCGTTGATGCCGAGGGTGTTGACGCCGACCACCTCGCCGTTGGCGTCGACCAGCGGGCCGCCGGAGTTGCCGGGGTTGATCGCCGCGTCGTGCTGGATCATGTTGCTGTAGGGGGCGTTGCCCGGCACCGACGGCAGGTCGCGGCCGAGCGCGCCGACGATCCCCTCGGTGACGGTGCCGCCGAAGTCGCCGAGCGACGAGCCGACGGCGAGCACGCTCTCGCCGACCGCGAGGCCGTCGGAGTCGCCGAAGCCGAGGACGGCCGGCACCGCGCCGTCGACCTTCAGGACCGCGAGGTCGCTCAGCGGGTCCGCGCCGACCAGCGTGGCCGGACGGGCCTCGCCGTCGGCCAGCACGACCTCGAAGGTGTCGCCCCCGTCGACCACGTGCTGGTTGGTGACGACGTGCCCCTGGTCGTCGACGAAGAAGCCGCTGCCGACCCCGGTCGGCATCGGGGCGGAGATGTCGCCGCCGGCCGCGCCGGCGACCGGGGTCGCGGCGGCGTCGCCGAGTTCCCCGGCCGAGGCGGCCACCTGCTCGTTGACGACGGTGACGACCGCGGGGACGACCCGGCGGACGACGGCGGCGGCGTCCATCGGCGGGGCC
>JBDHWC010000173.1:0-5542 GCA_039809985.1 Thermomicrobiales bacterium
CCTGCGCCGGGTCGGTGGTCGGGCGTCGGTCGCCCGTGGCCTCGCCGGGCCGAGGAATGCACCGTCGGTGCACCGGAAGGGTGGACGCCGCCGGGGGCGCGCCGGGTCACGATGGGGACACGGCCCGGATGCGCTCGGGCCGGACGGGTTCGGGCGACGCCGCGGCGTTCGCGCGGTCGCCGGGGGCGTGCGCGTGAACGGATTGCTGGCGTCCGAGCTGGCCGACTCGGTCGACGAGCGGTTCCTGGTCCGCTACTGGGTGCCCGCGTTCGTCGGGCTGGTGGCTGCCGTCCTGCTCACCGGGGCCCGGGTCGGCGGCGACACGCTGCTCGCGGCCGTGGAGGGGCTGGACGGCACCGGGGCGATCCTGCTGGCGCTGGTGCTGCTCCTGCTGGTGACGGTCGTCGCCGCCTTGCTGATGGGGGCCCGCGGCATCGTGCTCGGCGTCGCCCAGGGGCTCGGCTGGCCGCGCCGACTGGTCGTCCGGGGGATCGTGCGCCAGACGGAGCGGCGGCAGGCCGCCGTGGCGCAGCTGGAGCAGTGCCTGGCGGCGGGGGAGCAGGGACTGCTGGCCCGCCGCGCCGCGGAACGGGTGGCCGACTGGTTCCCGACCGGCCCGGAGATCGCCCCGACGGTCCTCGCCAACGCCCTGCTGGCCAGCGAGCAGTACCCGTGGCGAGCCTACGGCATGCCGGGGCCGGTCTGGTGGCCGCGACTGCTGGCCGTCGCGCCGACCCCGTACCGGGCGGCGCTCGACGCGGCGGCGACACCGATCATCACGATGGCGAACCTGGCGGCCGTGCTGCTCGGGGTCGCGGCGGCGGCGCTGGTCCTCGCCGCGACCGGCACCGACCCGGCGGCGATGCTCCTCGTCGCGGTCGCGACGGTGCTGCTGGCGCGCGGGCTCTACGTCGCGATCTGCGAGGGGGCGGTCGCCTACGGGCAGCAGGTCCGGGTCGGGTTCGACCTGCACCGTCGCGCCCTGCTCGAGGAGCTCGGGCCGGAGGATGCGTCGGACCCCGCCGCCGAGCGGGCGCGATGGTCGGAGCTGACCGCCCGGCTGGAGCCGAACCTCGTGCCGCTGCTGGCCGCGCCCGATTCGCCCCGCCGCCCGCACGAGCGGACGGTCGCCTGAGGCGGCGCGACGTTGCCCCGCGGTCGGTCGAGCGACGGGTCGCGCCCGAGCATCGCCGGTCAGGAGGGGTCGCGGACGCCGGTTGCGAGGACGGCGGCCAGCAGGCCGAGCTGGTCGGCCCGGCGGACCGCGCTGCGCCGGTCGCCGACGTCGAGCTTGCGGTAGATGTTCAGGGTGTGCCGCTTCACGGTGCTCGGCGCGATGTAAAGATCGTCGGCGATCTCCTTGTTCGACTTGTGGCCGGCGAGGGCGGCCAGCACCTCGAGTTCGCGGTCGGAGAGCGGCTCCGGCAGGCCGGCCTGGAGGTCGGCGGCGTCCCGTCCGGCCGGGGCGAAGGCGGCGACGAGCCGGGTCACGCCGCGCGCCGTGTGGGGACGGGCCGCGAGCCGGCGCAGGAGCTGGGCCATCGGCTCGCCGAGGTCGACGAAGAGCCGCACGTCGCGCTCGGCCGCGGCGTCGACGACCAGGCCGTCGAGTCGGTCGAGCGCGCGGTCGTGCTCGCCCCGGCGGTAGGCCGCGAGCAGGTCGAGCGCCTCGGCCTCCCGGCCGAGCCGCCGACTCTTGAGCCGATCCCGGCAGGCGCGCAGGATGTCCATGGCGTCGTCCGCGGCCGGCGCGTCGCCGCCGTCGAGCACGAGGGCGCGGGCCCGGACGAGCGGCGGGTCGACGATGCCGAGGGCGAGCACGGTCCGGGCCGCCGTGGCCCGGTCGACCGTGGCCTCCGCCGCGGTGTCGTCCCGCCCTCGCAGCCGTGCCAGCTCGGCCTCGTAGGCGGCGACCAGCGGCGAGAGCCCGACCGCCTGACGGTCGAGCAGGAAGGCGCGGGCCTCGGCCAGGACCTGCGCCGCCTCGTCCGGTCTCCCGAGGGCGTCGAGGGTCAGCGCGAGGCCGCCGCAGGCGTGGCACCACCAGTTCAGCCGCATCGTGAACCGCGCGTCGACCGCCGCCGCGAAATGGTCGCGCGCGGCCGGCAGGTCGTTCCGGGACCACCGCACGCAGCCGAGGAAGTGCTCGGCCAGCGCGTGCTGGTCGGGCAGGGCGAGGTCGTCGGTGACCGCCAGCAGGCGACGCGCCGTGGCCTCGAGCTCGGTCAGGCGGCCGTCGAGCCAGGCGAGGTGGCACTGCATCTGGAGCAGCGAGGCGTAGGCGCTGGCGTCGGGCGGCGTTCGCGCGAGGTGCGCCTCCAGGTAGGCGGCGGCGTCGTCGGGGCGGCCGAGGAGGAGGTGGGCGGACGCGATGCCGATGTGGAGCATGCCCCGCAGGTGCGTGCAGCGCTCGGGCAGCAGTTCCCGCGCCCGCAGCGCGTGCCGCATCAGCGCCTCGCCGTCGCCGCGCCAGAAGTCGAGCACGCCGCGCAGGGTCAGCCATTCGCCGACGGCGACCGCCGCGTCCTCCGGCGACAGTCTCGCCGTGGCCATCAGGTCGTCGGCGCGGTCGAGCAGGGCGACGGCCTCGGGGTACTGGCAGTTGACCGTGGCGATCCGGGCCGCGGCGAGGAGCAGTTCCGGGTTGCTGACGCGGACCTCGGCGGGGAGCCGCCCGAGCCATTGGGCGAGTCGCCCGAAGTCCTCCAGGTGGTACAGGTCGAGGCGATGGTCGGCGACCAGCGCCCCGGCCATCGCCGCGTCCCCGGCGGCGAGCGCGAGATCGAACGCCTCGTCGACCGCTCCGCGCGCGGCCAGCCAGGCACTGGCCCGTCGGCTGAGGTCGTGGACCGCCCCCTCGCCGTGCAGTTGCTCGAGCCGGCGGAGGAGGAAGCGGCGCATCAGGTGGTGGAAGGCGAAGACGCGCTGCTGGGGGTCGAGCCCGACCACGAACGGGTTGCGCTCGCGCAGGTCGAGGAGGAACCGCTCGCCCCAGCCGGGCGCATCCCCGACGGCGGTGCCGCGGCAGAGCTCCTCGCAGAGCGCGGCGTCGAAGCGGCGGACCACGGCGAGGCGGAGCAGCCGCTCCTGGTCGGCCGTCGGCAGCCGCCCCAGCACCTCGGCCAGTAGGTAGTCGTGGACCGAGTCGTGCTGCCCGAGGCCGGCGAGCAGGGCGGCGTGGTCGCGACTTGCCCCCTCGAACGCCATGGCGAGGAGCTGGACGCCCGCAGCCCAGCCGTCGGCCTCGGTCTGGATCGCCGCCACGAGTTCGTCGTCCGCGACCTCGGGCAGCGACGCGCGCAGGAACCGGGCCGACTCCTCGTCGGTGAGGCGCAGGTCGTCGAACCGGATCTCCTGCAGGTCGCCCTTTGCGCGGTGGGCCGCCAGCGGCCACGCCGGCTCCTCCCGGGAAGCGACCGCGAGATGGAGCCCGCCGGGGGGATGGCGGAGCAGCGAGGTCAGCAGCGCGTCGATCTCGGGCCCGGCGACGAGGTGGTAGTCGTCCAGCAGGAGCAGGTAGTCGTCGGCGATCTGGTCGAGGTCGTTGGCGAGGCTGGCCGCGAGCGCCTCGGGCGGCACCGGCCCGGGAGCGCGGACGAGGTCCGTCGTCTCGAAGGCGACGCCCGGGAAGAGGCTGCCGACAGCGGCAAGCAGGTAGGAGGCGAAGACGCACGGGTCGGCGTCGTGCTCGTCGAGCGACACCCACGCGGCGCGACGCTCGGAGGCCGACGCCCACTCGCTGAGCAAGGTGGACTTGCCGGACCCGGCCGGGGCGCAGACGAGGGTCAGCCGCCGGTCGCGGCGCAGCTCCAGCCGGTCCACGAGGCGAGCCCGGGGCACGTGCCGCGGCGAGAGGCGCGGCCGGTTGAGCTTGCTGCGCACGATCGTGGCGCGCCGATCCTGGCTGGCCATCCGGCGGTCGTGGTCACCCCTCGCTGGCGACGGGCCGGGCGCGCCCGGCAGCGCGGAATCTAGCACACGGCCCACGTCCGAGCGCCCCGGCTGCCGACCGGCGACTGCACCGCCAACTCACCATCGCGGTGCATGACGCGCGGCCGGTCGCGCCTCAGGCTGGGACTGCGCGCGGACGAAGCCTGCGGACGCGCGCCGCACCGGTCGCCGCCGCCCGGCGGCCGGCCGGGTCCGCCCCCGCGGGGGCATTGCCGAAGGAGCGACAGGGCATGGCGAAGAACACGAACGAGCACCAGAAAGACCTGCAGGACGCGAAGCAGGACCTGCGCGAGGCGCGCCAGACCGGCGACCCGTCGGACCTGAAGGACGCCCGCAAGGATGTCCGGGACGAGAAGGAGGACCTTCGGGACCACCGGAAGGACAAGCGGAACTAGACCACCAACCCGGTCCGGGCCGGACCTGCCGGGAAGGGCGACGGGCGTCGGCACAGGCTCCGAGGTCCGTCGCCCGCGCCGGAGGCCCGGCGGCATCGTGGCGATCGCCGCGCCGGGCGCGGCCAGGGAAAGGAACAGACGCCAATGGACAGCCAGCGGTTCGACGACCTGACCAAGTCCCTCGCCGGGGAGCGGACCCGGCGCAACGCCCTGCGCACCGCGGCGGCGCTCGGGGCCGGCCTCCTCGGCGCCCGGGCGCTCGGCGCGTCGGCCGACACGGTCGAGCCCGAGGGGAACAAGTGCGAGGGCAAGAGCTGCAACAAGAACAAGAACTGCGGCAAGGGCCTGCAGTGCAGCAACAAGGGCAAGTGCGAGTACAAGAACGGCAACAAGGGCAAGAAGGGCGACACCTGCTGCGGCAACAACGACTGCAAGAGCGGCCTCAAGTGCAAGAACAACACGTGCAAGAACAAGTAGCCGCGGCACGCCGCCGCCGCGGCGCGCCCGCTCGGCTGCCAAGGCGTCGTCCCCGCCGGGGATCCGCCCGGTCGACCCGCCCGCACCCCTCGGAGAACCTGGCATGACCCGCGTCTCGGGGGGCGAGCTCCTGGCCCGCTCCCTCGCCAACGAAGGGATCAGGCACGTCTTCTCGCTTCCGTCGCCGGAGCTCGACCCGATCCTCGCCGCGCTCGACGACCACGGCATCCGGCAGGTCACGTTCCACGACGAGATCGCCGGCGCCCACATGGCCGAGGGGCTGTACCGGGAGACCGGGCAGGTCGGCGTGGTGATGGGAAACCCCGGGCCGGGGGCGGGGTCGCTGTTCACCGGCGCGCTGACGGCGCTGAGCGAGGGCATCCCGATGGTCCTCGTCTCCGCCCAGGCGTACCCCGCGGTCAGCTACCCCTCCGGCCCGGAGGTCTACCAAGGGAACGACCAAGGCGCGACGTTCCGCCCGTTCGTCAAGCACAGTGCCCCCGTCCTCGTCTGGGAGCGGATCCCGGAGATCGTCCGCCAGGCCTTCCGCGAGATGTGGCACGGCCGTCCGGGGCCGGTCCACCTCGACCTGCCCGCCCCCGTCTCCTACCACGAGGGCGACCCGGCCGCGGCCCCGGTCCTGCCGCCGGAGGCGTACCGGGCGGGCCCGCCGCAGCCGGGGGCGGCGCAGGTGCGGCAGGCCGCCGACCTCCTCGCCG
>JBDHWC010000174.1:0-5509 GCA_039809985.1 Thermomicrobiales bacterium
AGTTGCCCGCCGCCGCGACCCGGCCGCCCGCTGCCACGACTCCGGCGACCCCGGCCGCGCCGGCCAGCGCCCGCAGCGCCTGCCGCCGCGTCTTCGCCTCGCCCAGCGCCCGGGCGACGCCGTCGATCCACTCCGTCTTCATGGGTCGGGTTCCTCCCCCGAGGGTTCCGCGCGCCGTCGGGCGCGCTCCCTCCCTTTGGTGACCGGCTCCTTCGCGGCGAGCCGGCGCGGCACCATCCCGTCGCCGCCCCGGTCGCTTGCTCATGGGTACCAGTCGCCGCCGACCAGCGTCAATGCGGCGCGGCAGCCGAAGCCGGAAATACGGTCGGAATTGGGAGCATCGTGCCGGACCCGGCCGTCCTTCAGAGCGGGCGAACCGCCATCGACATCCCGTCGAAGACGCCCCACCGCCAGCCGAAATCACCCCATCCGTAATAGTTCTGCTGGCCGAACTGGGGGTCCATGACGCTGACCCCGCCGTCGTCGTAACCGTGGGCCACCACCGTGTGCTGGCCCGGGACCAGCAGGTAGGGCGTGCCGTCCGCGGTCCACTCGGTCCAGCCGGTGTTGCCGAGGTCGCTGGTCCAGACCACCGTCGGGTAGCCCGCGTCGAGCCGCCACGTCAGGGCCGAGAAGTCGCCGCCGGCGTAGAAGACGTCGCCCCAGAAGCCGAAGTTCGGCAGGGCCCGGGCAAGGGGCTCGGCGTAGACGCCGTAGTCGGCGGTGCCACCCCACGGCCCGTTGATGTCGCCGCGGTACCCCCAGTGCGGGTTCTCCGACCAGCCGACCAGGTCGTCGAACTGGTACTCCGAGGCCCAGGTCCCCCATGCCGCCATGGACGCCACGCAGGCGGCGAACTCGCAGCTCAGGTTGCGCGCCTGCGCGTAGCTCGGCACCCAGAACCACGCGGCGGCACGGGCATCACGGCGCGGCAGGAGGAGCGGGGACGCCACCGCGCCCGCAGCGGCGGCGATCAGGTTCCGGCGGGTCAGCATCTCGCGTTCTCCCTCGCGGCGGCGCGCAGCGGGCGCAACCAAGCCGCTCGATCAGGGTCAGGGTAGGCCAACTCGCGCGCTGGCGGCCAATCCGACGGTCCCGGCCAACCACCCGGCCGCGGTTTCCGTGAGGCGTCGCCGCCCCCGGCACGTGGCAAGGGCAGGCATCCGGTCAAAAGTGGCAACCGCGCTCCGCGACCGGGCCCGCCGGGGCCGCCCTCACCCCCCAGCCTCCTCATTCCCGCGGCGGCTGGCAAGGGTAGGTATCTGATCGATAGCGGCAGCCGCACCTCGCGGCCGGGCTCGCCCGGACGGCCCTCACCCCCCAACCCCCTCTCCCGCGGCGGCGGGAGAGGGGGAGCAATGAATCGGGGGAGGGCCAAGCCCTCCCCCGGACCCCGGATTGCCGCTGCGCGGCGGCTTTCCAGTCGCTGTCCAACGGATACCTCCCCTTGTCAGGCAGCGGCGGGAGAGGGGAAGAACATGAATCGGAGAAGGGTCATGCCCTCCCCCGAACCCCCATTTGTCGCGGCGCGGCCGCTTCCCGACCGAGACCTCCCCGTGTCAGGCGGCGGGAGAGGGGAAAAGATGATTCGGAGGCGGGCCAAGCCTTCCCCCGGACCCCTGGATCGCCGCGCCCCGATGGAAACCTCCCTCTGTCAGGCGGTGACGGGAGAGGAGGAACCATTGATTGAGGGAGGGCTTGGCCCTCCCCCGAACCCCCAAGTTGTCGCGGCGCGACCGCTTCGCAACGGAGGCCTCCCCCGGTCAGGCCCCGGCACCGGTCGGGCCGTTTCTGCGACAATGGGCGCACGAGGAGGAAGGGATGGTCTTCGCCCGGTTCCTGCCGAAGAACGAGGCGTTCTTCGAGCTGTTCGACGCGGCTGCGGAAAATGCGGTCGAGGTCGCCACCATGCTGGCGACGGTGATCGCGCAAGAGGGTGACCAAGGCCGCCAGATTCGCAAGCTGCACGACCTCGAGCACCGCGGCGACGAGATCACCCACAGCATCTTCAACGCCCTCAACAGCACCTTCGTCACCCCGCTCGACCGCGAGGACATCCAAGGCCTCGCCGCCGAGATCGACGACTTCGTCGACGACCTCGAGGAAGCCGCCGAGCGACTCCGGCTCTACCAGCTGACCGAGCCGTCCGAGACCGCGCAGCTCTTCGCCCGCATCATCTGCGAGCAGGCCCGCGCCATCGCCCAAGCCCTGAAGCTCCTGCCAGAACTTGGCAAGAACCTCGAGTCGGTGCGCGGCTACGTGGTGGAGATTCACCGGCTGGAGAACGAGGCGGACGACGCCCTGCGCGACGTGCTGGGCCGGCTCTACGCCGACGTCACCGAGGTGCCCGAGCTCGTCCGCCGCATCCAGTGGCGGGAACTCTTCTCGCTGCTCGAGAACGCGACCGATCGCGCGGAGGACGTGGCCGACGTGCTGGAGGGGATTCTCCTCAAGCATGGTTGATCCCGGACTGGCCGTCTTCCTGGTCATCGTGGCCCTTGGCCTCGGTTTCGACTTCGTCAACGGCTTCCACGACACCGCGAACGCGATCGCCACCTCGGTCGCCACCCGGGTGCTCACCCCCGGGCAGGCGGTGACGATGGCCGCCGTGCTCAACGTCGTCGGCGCGCTGACCGGGACCGCGGTGGCGACCACGGTCGGCAAGGGGATCGTGCCGCCAGAGGTGGCCACCCAGCAGTTGGTCGCGGCGGCGCTCATCTCGGCGATCGTCTGGAACCTCGTCACCTGGCGGTGGGGACTCCCGTCGAGTTCCAGCCACGCCCTCATCTTCTCGATCGTCGGCGCGGGCATCGCCTCCGCCGGCCCGTCGGCGATCGTGGTCGACGGGGTCGAGAAGGTGCTGCGGGGCCTCGTCTTCTCGCCGGTGCTCGGCTTCCTCGGCGCGCTGCTCCTTCTCTCCGTCCTGCTCTGGGCCTTCGCCCGCTCGCGGCCGCAGAAGGTGAACAGCCTCTTCGGCCGGCTCCAGATCGTCTCCGCCGCCTACATGGCCTACAGCCACGGCAGCAACGACGCGCAGAAGACGATGGGCGTGCTGACGATGGCGCTCGCCGCCTACCAAGGGTGGACCGGCAGCAACTGGGACATCCCGCTCTGGATCATCGTCGCCTCGGCCACCGCGATGGGGCTCGGCACCGCCTCCGGCGGCTGGCGGATCATCCGGACGATGGGCCTCAAGGTCGTCGAGCTGCGGCCGATCGACGGCTTCGCGGCCGAGACCGCCGCCGCCACCGTGATCGAGGTCGCCAGCCGGCTCGGCATCCCGGTCTCAACCACCCAGGTCATCTCGGCGGCGATCCTCGGCGTCGGCGCGACGAAGCGGGCTTCGGCGGTGCGCTGGGGCATCGCCGGCCGGATCATCGGCGCGTGGGTGCTCACCATCCCGATCTGCGTCGCCGGCGGCTGGGCCGTCTTCTCCCTGCTCCACCTGCTGACCGGCGGGTTCTAGCGACACGCGGCCGCCCGGCCCGAGCGTCCGCCGGCGAGGAGCCGAGCCGACGCCGACGCGCCCGCGCCGCTCAGATGCGCCGCAGCAACAGGACCAGCACCACCCCGGCCGCGGCGACCACGTACATCAGGCCCGTCGCGGTCGCGACGGTGCGGTCGGCCGGGCGGAACGCGGCCTGCTCGATCCGGGCCCGGCCCTGCCGGTAGCGCGCGTTGCCCATCGCCACCAGCGCCGCGCCGGCCGCGATCAGGAAGACCGACACCGACGTCACCACCGGCAGGCCCGGCACCAGCTGGCGTTCCTGCGAGACGAACTGGGCCGCGCCGATCCCGAGCACGATCAGCGCGAGGCCGGTCCGCAGCCACGCGAGGAACGTCCGCTCGTTCGCGAGGTGGGTCCGCGCCCGGCTGTCCGGGTCGGTGCGCCCCGCCCGGTCGCGTCCCGCGTCGACCTCCGAATCCGCCACGCCCGCGTCTCCCGCCGGTTCCTCGAGAGTGCCGATCCGTCCGGCCTCGTCGGCGGAACCAAATCGTCCTTCCTGTCGTCACATCACCGGCATACCTGAGGCCCCACTCCCCCGGGCGCCTCGGGTATGCTGTTTTCGGCGCGGCGCAGCCGCGCGCGCTGTGTCCGGCAGCCAGCCGCGGCCGCCGATGGCCCGACCGGTCGAGGGGAGACCGTGGCGAACCTGTCGACCAGTCCCGCGACCCGGGCCGACGGGTCGGAACCAGAGGACGAGGGCACGTCCTTCCCGTTCCGCGAATTCTTCCACGCCGAGGCCGCGTCCGGGGTCCTCCTCTTCCTCGCGGCGGTCACGGCCATCGTCTGGGCCAATTCCCGCTGGGGCGACAGCTACTTCGCGTTCTGGAACACGAAGATGGCGATCGGGCCGACCGGCCACGCGCTCGAGGAGACCCTCGCGCACTGGGTGGCCGACGGCCTGATGGCGGTCTTCTTCTTCGTGGTCGGCCTCGAGATCAAGCGCGAGGTGCTGATCGGCGAGCTCTCCACCGCCCGCAAGGCGGCCCTGCCGATCATCGCGGCCGGGGGCGGCGTCATCGTCCCCGCGCTCATCTACCTCGCGTTCAACCGGGGCACGCCGGAGGCCCGCGGCTGGGGCATCCCGATGGGGACCGACATCGCCTTCGCGCTCGGCGTGCTGGTCCTGATCGGCAGCCGCGCCCCGGCAGGGCTGAAACTCTTCCTGACCGCCGCCGCGATCGTCGACGACCTGATCAGCGTGCTGGTCATCGCCCTCTTCTACAACAACGGCATCGACTGGCGGCTGGTTGGGCTGGCCGCCGTCGTCCTCCTCGCCCTGTTCGGGCTGAACCGGGCCGGTGTCCGCTCGATCCTCCCCTACGGCATGCTCGGCGTGGTGCTCTGGTATCTGGTCCTCGAGTCGTCGATCCACGCCACGATCGCCGGCGTCCTGCTGGCGATGACCATCCCGGTCGCCACCCGGATCGACCCGGCCACCTTCCTCGCCCAGGCGCACCGGATCCTGAACGACTTCGCCGAGGCGGGAGACCTCGACGACGACATCCGGCAGAACGCCGAGCGTCAGGCCGCGGTCCAGGAACTGGAGGCCGCCTGCGCCGACGTCGAGGCCCCGCTGCAGCGGCTGGAGCACCTGCTCCACCCGTGGGTCGCCTTCCTGATCATGCCACTCTTCGCACTGGCCAACGCCGGCGTCCGCTTCGACACGAGCTTGTCCGACGCGCTGTCGAACCGCGTCACCCTCGGCGTCCTGCTCGGCCTCGTCGTCGGCAAGCAGATCGGCATCTTCGGAGGCTCGCTGGCCGCGGTGCGTCTCGGCCTCGCCGACCTGCCGCGCGGCGTCGCCTGGCGGCACGTCTCCGGCATGGCGTGGGTCTGCGGCATCGGCTTCACGATGTCGCTGTTCATCACCGACCTCGCCTTCGACGACCCGACTGCAGTCTCCGCCTCGAAATTCGGCATCCTTCTCGCCTCCGTCGTCGCCGGCACCCTAGGCACTGTCGCCCTGCTGCGAGCCGGGCCGGAATCGGGCGGGGAGTAGGG
>JBDHWC010000175.1:0-5506 GCA_039809985.1 Thermomicrobiales bacterium
CGCCCCGGCCGCGCGGGGGACTACTCGTTCTCGGCCTCGCCGACGGTGGCCGCCTCGGCGGCCGGAGTCTCGGCAGCGGCCGGGGCCTCGTCGGCGGCCGCCGCCTCCCCGGCCGGCGTCGTCACCGGCTTCGGCTCCCAGGCATTGACGACCGCGCCGCGCCCCTCGGTCGCGAGCTCGACCAGCCGGTCGAACAGCTTGCGCTCGAAGATGTCGCTGCGCAGCGCGCCACGCACGTAGTCGCTCCGGTAGAACTGCGCCATCTGCTCCGGGTTGGCGGTCGGGTCGACGCTGGCGACCATCTCGGAGACCGCTTGGTCGAGGTCGGCGTCCTCGACCGCGATCCCCTCCCGGTCGGCGATCTCGCGCAGCAGCAGCGAGCGGCGCAGCCGGTTCTCGACCTCCGGCCGCAGCTGCTCGCGCAGCCCCGCCTCGTCCTGCTCGGTCATCCGCAGGTAGGCCTCCAGCGAGATGCCGCGCTGGGCCAGCCGCTGGCGCATCGCCCGCAATTCCTCTCCCGCCGCCTCGTCGACCATCGCCCCCGGCACCGCGAACGCGGCCCCGGCCAGCATCGCGTCGACGACCTTGTTCAGCGTCTCGACCCGGGCCGCCTGGGTCCGCTCCCGGTGCAGGTTGTCGGTCACCCGCTCCCGCAGCGCGGCGAGCGTGTCGACGTCGGCGGCGGTCTTCGCGAAGTCGTCGTCGAGCGCGAGCAGGTCGCGCTCCTTCAGGCCGTTGAGGGTGACGGTGTAGTTGAGGGTCCGGCCGCGCAGCCCCGCCTCGACCGACTCGTCGTCCTCCGCGAAGTCGACGTCGAACTGCTTGGTCTCGCCGACCCGCATCGTGGTGATCGCGGCCTCGACCGCGTCGAGCAAGCCGCTCTCGCCGACGACGAACTCGACGTCCTTCTGCGGCGCCTCGGCCTCGTCGTCGCCGAGCGTCACCTCGTAGTCGATGGTGATCTGGTCGCCCGGGCGCGGGGTCCGGCTCTTGGGGGCCAGCACCTTGTCGGCGCCGAGCGCCATCCCCTCCGGCTCCGGGTCGACCCACGGGCTGTTGGCCTTGCGCAGCTGCTCGATCACCTCGTCGACCGCCTCGTCGGCCACCGCCGCGTCGGCCGGCTCGACCCGGACCGCCGCGTAGTCGCCGGGGTCGACCTCCGGGTAGACCGGGATCGTCACCTTGAAGGCGAGCGGCTCGTCCGCGACCATCTCGACCTCGGGGTCGCCGACGGGGACGAGCTCCTGCTCGTCGACCGCCCGCTTGTAGAGGTCGTTCATCAGGGTCCGGTTCGCCTCTTCAAGGAAGATGCCGCGGCCGTAGGCGCGCTCGATCATGCCGCGCGGCGCCTTCCCCTTGCGGAAGCCGGGGAGCACCACCTGCGTCGCCACCTTCCGGTAGGCGCGGTCCATCGCCTTGCTGAACTCGGCCTCGTCCGCGGCGATCTCGAGCAGCACGCGGCTCTCGGGCAGCTTCTCAACCGTGACCTTCACGCGTGGACGTCCCCTTCTCGAAGCCAATCGCTCCCGCCGGCAAGCAGACGCGCCGGCGGGGCCGCCGGCGGCGGCGCCGGGCGCGCTCCCACCGAGCGCCCGGCCAGTCCCGACCGCCTCAAGCGGCGAATCATAGCAGAGGCCCCCACCGGGCCGGCCGAGCCTGGTGTGACCGCCGTCAAACCGGCCCCATGCCCGACCGATGACAATGAGTCACACATTGCGGAAAAACTGCATCCGTGCCGGCGGGGCAGGACGATCGACTGTCTTGCAGAGGCTTCCGCGCGATGCTATCGTCGTTTGCGAACGGAAGCGGATCGGCGACGGGCCGGTCCACGAGCCCGTCCCGCCCGCCCCCCCGCTGCGAGCAACCCACCCCGTGCCGCGATCCGCCCGCGGATCGCCCGATGGTCCTGTCGGCGTGCCTCGGCGCGTCCGATCGGTCCCGGTCAGCGTAGGTCCGAACGCGCACCTCGCCACGGAGGGGACGCCGTCCCCCGGCCGCCGGTCGAATCGGGGACATCGACCGCCGGCCGCGAGGGCGCCCGCAGGAGGGAAGGCACGCGATGGCACGGTTGCAGCGACGGAGGTCCGCCGCGCGACGGCTCGGGGCGGTGGCGCTCACGCTCGCCCTCTCCGGGGCGGGCTGGTGGCCGCTCCCGGTCGGGACGCCCGGCCGGGCCGCGGCGATGGGCAACGAGCCTGCCCGGATCGCCCACAGCGAGGTCGGGGCCAACCTGCGGGCGGCCCCCGGCTACGACGGCGAGGTGCTCGGCATCCTGCCGGACGGCTCCGGCGTCACGCTCCGGATCGGCGAGGCCGACACGGTCCTCGACCCCGACGGCGCGACCCGCTGGTGGCCCGTCAGCACCGATCAGGGCGACGGCTGGGTCGCCGGCTTCTTCGTCGCCACCGACGACGGCAGCGCGGTCGACCCCGCCGCCGAGTTCCCGGCCCCCGACGGCTCCGGCGGCGACGCCTCCGCCGCCGGCGGCGCGACGTCGTCGGACGCGCCGGCCGCCGGTTCGGGCGGCGGCGACCTCTGGGGGCCGAACGCGGTCATCTCCGACACCGACGGGGTCAACTTCCGGGCCCAGCCCGGCACCACCGGGCAAGAGATCCGGACCCTCGCCTACGGCACCGTCGTCGGCCTCCGGATCGACTCCGCCGACACCGTCTGGGTCGACGGCAGTCGCTGGTGGCCGGTGGCGGTCGACGGCCTGCAGGGCTGGGTTTCCGGTGACTACCTCGCCCCCGACGACGGCAGCGTCGCGGCCGCCCCGGCCGACACGTGGCAGGCGCCGGCCGACGACGGCAGCGGCGCGGTCGACCTCGCCCAGAACGCCTCCGGCAAGACCGCCGACGCCGCGACCTACTTCGCGCCCGGCTCCTACGCCGCCGCCGACACCGACGGCGGCAACCTGAACGTCCGGGCGGACGGCGCGGACGACGCCGAGAAGGTCGGCAAGATTCCGGAAGAGGGCGTCGTCCAAGTGATGAGCGGGCCGACCACCGACCCGACCGGCTCGAGCTGGTACCAAGTCACCGACGGCTCCGTCACCGGCTACGTGGCGGCCAGGTTCCTCGCCCCGGCCGGCGCGCCGGCGGACGGCCTGACCAAGATCATGGCCCCGGGCTCGTTCCTGGGCTCGCCCGGCGTCGCCACCGGGTCGCTGATGTACCCGCTGGCGAGCTACACGCTGACGCAGGGCTACGGCTGCACCCCGTTCTGGTTCGAGCCGTGGAACTCCTACGCCGGCTGCAACTTCCACAACGGCCTCGACCTCGCCGCCCCCTACGGCAGCCCGATCGAGGCGGCCGACGGCGGCACGGTCGAGCAGGCCGGATGGTGCGACTGCGGTCTCGGCTGGTACGTCAAGATCAACCACAACGACGGCTTCGAGACGGTCTACGGCCACATGTCCGAGTACTACGTGACCCCCGGCCAGGAGGTCGCCAAGGGCGAGACGATCGGCGCGGTCGGCAGCAGCGGCAACTCGACCGGCCCGCACGTCCACTTCATCGTCGACGTCAGCGGCCAGAACGTGAACCCGTTCAGCTACCTGCCGTAGGCCGCGCCCACCCCCCGCGCTCCGCGAACCGAGGCCCGTGGCGGTCGAAGTCGACCGCCACGGGCCTCCCCCGCGTCCGGGCAGCCGTGCGCTACGATGCCGCCCGGCGCACGGGGCGCAGCGAAGCGAGGGGCGAGATGGCGAGCGGCGTGGACGGGGTCGAGGTCGTCGGGCCGGACGGGCCGCGGTACGAAGAGGTGCTGACGCCGCAGGCGCTCGCCTTCGTCGCCGATCTGCACCGCGCGTTCAACCCGCGCCGGCTCGGGCTGCTGACCGCCCGCGAGGCACGGCAGCAGGCGATCAACGAGGGCGCCAGCCTCGACTTCCTCTCGGAGACCGCCGCCGTCCGCGCCGCGGCATGGCAGGTCGCGCCGGCCCCGGCCGACCTCGCCGACCGGCGGGTCGAGATCACCGGCCCGTGCGACCGGAAGATGGTGATCAACGCCCTCAACTCCGGCGCGAAGTGCTTCATGGCCGACCTCGAGGACGCCTCCTCCCCGACGTGGCACAACGTCGTCGACGGCCAGGTCAACCTGCGCGACGCGGTCCGCCGCGAGATTTCGTTCGAGAACCCGGACGGCCGCGTCTACCGGCTGAACGACACCGTCGCCACCCTGCTGGTCCGGCCTCGCGGCTGGCATCTGACGGAACGCCACATCCTCGTCGACGGCGAGGAGGCGAGCGGCAGCCTCGTCGACTTCGGCCTCCACTTCTTCCACAACGCCGCCGAGCTGCTCGCCCGCGGCTCCGGCCCCTACTTCTACCTGCCGAAACTGCAGAGCCACCTCGAGGCCCGCCTCTGGAACGACGTCTTCAACGCCGCCCAGGACGCGCTCGCCATCCCGCGCGGCTCCGTCCGCGCCACCGTGCTGATCGAGACGCTCCCCGCCGCCTTCGAGATGGAGGAGATCCTGCACGAACTGCGCGACCACTCCGCCGGCCTCAACGCCGGCCGCTGGGACTACATCTTCAGCGCGATCAAGACCCTGCGTGACCGCACCGAGCTCGTCCTCCCCGACCGGGCCCAGATCACGATGACCGTCCCCTTCATGCGCGCCTACACCGAACTGCTGGTCAAGACCTGCCACAAGCGGGGCGCGCACGCCATCGGCGGCATGGCCGCCTTCATCCCCTCCCGTCGCGACGCCGCGGTGAACGAGGTCGCCTTCGCCAAGGTGCGCGAGGACAAGGAGCGCGAGGCGGGCGACGGCTTCGACGGCACGTGGGTCGCCCACCCCGGCCTCGTCCCGGTCGCGGCCGAGGTCTTCGACGCGGTGCTCGGCGACCGGCCGAACCAGCGGGAGCGCCAGCGCGACGACGTCGCCACCACCGCCGCCGACCTGACCAACCTCGTCGTCCCCTGCGGCGAGATCACCGACGCCGGCCTGCGGCTCAACGTCAGCGTCGCCCTCCAGTACCTCAACGCCTGGCTGCTCGGCACCGGGGCCGCCGCCATCAACAACCTGATGGAGGACGCCGCCACCGCCGAGATCTCCCGCGCCCAGCTCTGGCAGTGGCTCCACCACGGCGCGAGCACCGCCGACGGCGAGCGGATCACCGCCCGCCGCTACGAGCGGGTCCGCGGCGAGGAGATCCAGAAGCTCGGCGGCCTCGGCGAGGGGCGCTACCGCGACGCGGCCGACATCCTCGACCGGCTGGTCGTCCCGAACGAGTTCATCGCCTTCCTCACCCTGCCGGCCTACGGCTACCTGGACTGAGGCGGCGGTGGCCACCGACCGCGCGCCGCTCCGGGTCGAGGATGTCGGCGCGCTCGACCGCGAGGCGTTCGTCGCCCGCTTCGGCGGCCTGTTCGAGGGCTCGCCCTGGATCGCCGAGGCGGCGTGGGCGACCCGGCCCTGGCCCTCCCGCCGCGCGCTGCACGCCGCGCTGCTCGACGTCGTCCGCGACGCCGGCCGCCAGCGCCAGCTCGGGCTGATCCGC
>JBDHWC010000176.1:0-5472 GCA_039809985.1 Thermomicrobiales bacterium
AGCGGCGTCGTCTCGAGGTCGGCGAGGTAGGCGGCAAGCCCCGTGCCGTCGTCGTCGACCTGCAGGGCGGCGACCTCCTCGGCGGCGAGGCGGTGCAGCGCCTCGTTGCCGGGGTCGAGGTTGCCGACCAGCAGCAGGCCGCTCGGCGGGGCCTCCTCGCGCGAGACCACCCGCAGCCGGAGGTCGGGCCGCAGCCGCCGCAGCAGCGGGACGACCTTCCAGACGTCGCCCGTCCACCACCGCTGCTGACGCTGGCGGCGGGCCGTCTCCGCGTCGGGCGGGATGACGTCGTGGATCGCGACCACCCCGTCCGGCGCCATCCACCGCTCGACGTTGGCAATGTCGCGCACCACCTGCTCGGCGAGGTGCAGCCCGTCGACGAAGGCGAGGCCGACCCGCCGATCGCCGAGCAGGTCGCGGCGGTCGTGGTCGGCGAAGAAGGCGTCGCTGGTCTGCCGGAAGAGGGTCGCGTCGGGCATCGCCCGCAGCGCCGCCTCGTCGACGCGCGGCTCCGGGTCGACCCCGATCGCCGTGCGCCGGGCGAGCGCCAGCGACGGGCCGAACTCGACCCCGATCTCGAGGTAGACCTCCGGCCGCAGGACGCGGTGGAGCATCGCCAGCACGTCGAAGTAGTCGCCCGGCCAGCCCGCCTCGCGCAGGTCGAGGAACCGGCCCCACGTGTCGTTGAAGACGCGGGCGTTGTGCAGCCAGCGGCGGACCCGCGCCTCGCCCGGCCGGTAGCTGGCCGACTCGGCGTGGGTGACGTGGACGCCGGCCAGCTGCCGGTTCTCCAGCCCCAGCCGGAGGCTGAGCAGCGACAGGTCGCAGTCGTCGAACTCGCCCGCGACCATCCGCTCGTCGAAGCCGCCGAGGGCCAGGAACCACGTCCGGTCGGCGGCGAGGCAGGCCCCCGGCAGGCCCTCCACCGCGCGGTCCGCCTCCGACCGGTCGTGGATCGCCCAGTTCCAGCAGGGTGGGTGCTCGCGGCGGGAGAAGGCGTTGCCGCCCCCTTGGAAGCGGCCGTCCGGGTACCAGAGGGTCGGCGAGACGAGCCCGACCCCCGGCTCCGCCAGCGGCGCGACCAAGGCGTCGAGCCACCCCGGCGCCTGCGGCCAGGCGTCGGAGTTGAGGAAGACGAGGCGCGGCCCCCGCGCCGCGGCGGCGGCAAGGTTGTTGATGCGGGAGAAGCCGGCGTTGGCGCTGGTGACTAGCAGCCGCAGCGCCAGGCCGCGCTCGGCGTGGAGCACGCCCAGCCGCTCGGTCGCCGCGGCGGCGTGCTCCGGGCCGTCGACGGCGTAGAGCAGCTCGACCCCGGCCATGGCCGGGTCGGCGGCGAAGCGGGCGACCTGCTCTGGCAGGTAACCGAGCTCCCGGTGCAGCGGCACGACCACCGTCGCCCGCGGCGCGACCGGCGGCGGGCCGAGGCACTGGTCGTCCACCACCCGCGCCGCCTCGACCAGGGCCCGCTGGACCGGCGCGACCCGCTTCACGACGCGCGGCGCGTGCAGCCAGGCGGCGTCGAAGTCGGCCGGGTCGAGCGGGGCGAGCAGGCGGTCGATGACGCGGCGCGGCTCCTCCTCCGGCGGGTCCGGGCAGACGGCCTCGACCGCCTCGCCGCCGACGTCGCCGCGCAGCGCCCAAGCCTGCGGCTCCCGTCCCGGCTCGATCAGGAGCCGCGCCCCGAAGGCCAGCGCCGGCCAGTCGTCGCGCGTCTCGCGCCAGAGCGCGGCATCCTCGACCGGGGCCTCGCCGCCGTCCGGCAGCGGCACCCGCGGGTCGCCGAGGTCGGCGGCCTTGCCGCGCAGCGCGCCCTGCAGTTCCCAGTCGCCCGGCCCGACCCGCAGCACCTGCTCCAGCGTCAGCGGCGGCCCCGGGTCCGGCTCCTCGTCCTCGTCGTCCGTGCCCTCGGCGCCCTCGGTGGCGGGGCCGTGCCCCGGCACGCCGCGCCGGGCCAGCGCCTCGTGGTAGCGCCGCTCGGCCTCGTCCGCGCCGGCGTGGTCGCCGAGCTCGCGCAGGGCGAAGCGAAGGACGTCCCACGGCCCCTCCCACAGGGCGGGCGGGTGCTTGAAACCGGTTCGCGCCTCCGGCCGGCCGCGGCCCCACGGCACGCCGAGGTCGGCGGCGATCCGGGCCCAGCGGACGGCCTGCGTCGGCTGGCCCTGCCGCCAGGCGGCGTAGGCGGCCAGCCACGGCAGCTCGGCCATCTCGGCGTGGCGGGCCATGCCGGCGGCGGCGGCCTCGACCGCCTTCTCCGGCCGGTCGAGGGCGATCCAGGCGTTGGCCGCCCGGTACATCGCCCAGGCCCCCTCCTCGTCCCAGCCGCGCAGCGCCCAGCAGCGCTCGAAGGCGGCGATCGCCTCCTCGTGCCGGCCGAGGTTGGCGAGGCTGTCGCCGAGGTAGTACCACCAGCGCGGGTCGTCCGGGTGGGCGGCGGTGTGCCGCTCGAGGATCGCCACGTCGCGCTCGAACTTGCGGCGGTAGCCGGCGTCGTCCTTCCCCGCCTCGTCGAAGACAGGCCCGGGGAGACTGCCGCGCCAGCCGTGGTTGACGAACGCCTCGTGGGTCGGGCCGACGAACTCGCCGCGGGCCGGCAGCCGGAAGAAGCGCTCCTTCTCGTAGGTCTCGCCGACGTGGGCGACCATCAGGGTGTCGTGCGGGGTGGCGACCAGCGCCGACCGGACGTCGGTGCCGCGCCGGTCGATCCGCTCGTCGGTGTCGAGGGTCACCGCCCAGTCGTGGCCGAGCCGGGCGGCGGCGGCGAGGGCGGCGTTGCGCGCCGCCGCGAAGTCGTCGACCCACGGGAAGCGCTCGACGACCAGCTTCGCCCCCGCCACCTCCCGCGCCACCTCGAGCGTCCGGTCGGTGATCCCGGTGTCGAGCAGCAGGCAGGCATCGACCCAGTCGACGACGGAGCGCAGCGCGTCGCCGACGATCGCCTCGTTGTTGCCGGCGAGGGTGATCGAGACGATGCTCGGCCGCAGGACGGGGAAGGGCGTGTAGCCGAGCCCCTCGTCGGCCGGGACCGCCGGCTCGTCCTCCTCCTCGATCGCTTCCTCGTCCTCCGGCGCGGCCCCCTCCTCGACCGCGACGCCGTCCGGCTCGGGCGCCAGCAACAGCGAGCGGACCCCCGCCAGCGGCACGGTCGCCAGCCACGCCTCGCGGTCCCCCTCGCCGAAGGCGACGACCGCCTCCCCGCCCCGGACCGCCAGCCCGGCCGCGAACTCGATCCCGCGGGCGCGGAGCACGAACGGCCGCGAGCAGCGGGCCAGCTCCCACTCCGCGTCGAACCAGACGAACCGGTGGAGGTAGATGCGGACGCCGTCGTCGAAGTCCGCCGTCTCGTGCACGAGGCAGAGGTGGCCGCCGTCGAACGGAACCGCCTGCGAGCCGCCCCGGAACCGCTCGGCCACGAGCGGGCCGGGCCGCTCGACGACGGCCACGGTCGGCGGCTCGCCGCCGGTCGCCCGCAGCACGGTCGTCGGCCGGCAGAGGTAGACGAAGGTCGGCTCCGCCGCGCCGACGACCGGCATCCAGTTCTTCTCGTGCCGGCCGGGCGCGCTGAGCAGCCGCGGCTCGCGCAGGGTCGCGCCGTCGAGCCGGGCCAGCAGCTGCTGGCACCAGCCGTCCGGGTTCTGCTGACGGGTGGTGGCGACCACGGACCAGCCGTCGCCGTCGGGGAAGAGGCGGGCGTCCTCCAGCCCGGCGACCGGGAAGTCGAAGGCCCCGGCGAGCACCTCGCGATCGTCGATCAGCTCGACCCCGGTCACGTTCAGGTCGTGGTCGAGCGCGACCAGCCGGTTGACGGTCCGGAAGACGCCGTCGGGGTCGGCCGTCGCGTAGTCGAGTTGCGGGGTGACGGTGTAGTTGGCCGAGCGGAGCACCATCCGGAAGCCGTCGCCGGCCGGGTCGGCGCAAAGGCTCGGGTTGTAGCGCGACCAGCCCGGCGGGACCGCCACCTCGACCGGCGTCATCGCGGTGCCCGGCACCAGCTCGGCCAGCGGCCGGGCGTAGAAGACGGCGTTGCGGGCCGCGTGCACGCGGTACTCCGCCGGCACGCCGTCGAGGGCGAGCACCCGGTCGCACGCCGCCTGCCCGGCGTCGAGGTCGCCGGCGTGGAAGGCGTCGATCGTCTGCTGGAAGAGCGGCCGCCACACGACGCGTTCGGTCATCGGACCCTCGTGCTCGGTGCATTGGCCACCCGGCTCCCGCCAGGCGCTGAAGCATAGCCGAGCGGCAAGCCAGACAAGAAGCGGTGCCTGAACAATCGCGTCATCCTCGCCTCGGGGAAGGCACCCGAACGACAGCGGCGCTCGCCCCTCACGGCGGCCCCCGCCGGAGGCGCCCTCACCACCCAGTCCCCGCCCGAGGCGGTAATTGGGGGTTCGGGGGAGGGCTTGGCCCTCCCCTGAGGCTGTTTCCGCCCTCTCCCGCTGCCGCCTGACAGAGGTAGGTATCCAAGGGACAGCGGCATCCGCACCTCGCGACCGGGCCCGTCGGGACCGCCCTCACCCCCCAGCCCCCTCTCCCGCGGCGGCGGGAGAGGGGGAGCGAATGAATCGGGGGAGGGCCAAGCCCTCCCCCGCACCCCCAAATTGCCGCTGCGCGGCGGCTTCCCAACGGACACCTGCCCCTGTCAGCCGCGGCGGCGGGAGAGGGGGAGAACATGGCTCGGGGGAGGGCCAAGCCCTTCCCCGACCTCCGGGTTGCCGATTCGCGACCGCTTCCCGGCCGCAGGCCTCCCAAGGGCAAGGAGGCCTGCGGGGGCGACGGGGCGGCGCAGCGCGCCCGGTCCGGCGGAGGCGGTCCGGCGGGAGGCCGGGAACGCGAACCGGCCGCCCCGCGAAGGGCGGCCGGCCGTGCGGTGTCTCAGGTTCGCGCCGACGCTAGATCGCGTCGCGCTCGCTGACCGCGGCGTTGGTCAGGGTGCCGGCCGGGGCGGCGGCGCTGCCGGCCAGCGCGACGTCCCCCTCGGCCTCCGCCCGGAACTCCTTGACCCCTTGCCCGAACGAGCGCATCACCGTCGGCAGCCGGCCCGCGCCGAAGATGATCAGCACGATGACGAGCAGCACCGTCAGTTCCTGCCAGCCTAGGTTCACCCCACGCCCTCCCGTGTCGTTGCCGGCCCCGACCGCGCGGGCCGACCTGCGCTGTGACGGCGGCGTCGCCGCCGGGTGCCGCCGGCCCGTGCCGACGGCGGTGGAGCCCCGCGGGATCCGGTGCGGCACCGGGCCGAGGCCGTTCCCGCGATGCTCCGCGCGGGAATGGCGCGAACGATGCGCAGGCCCCGGTCCGGCTGTCAAGGCAAGGCGCGGCGCCGGGGCCGGTTGCCCGGCGGCCGGGGTCGCGCGTACGGTTGCCGCGCCCCGCCGGGGCCGTGCCGCCGAACCTGCCGGAGGAACCGTGCCCGACCCGCTGACCGCCCGCGCCCGCTGGTGCCTGCTGCTGGCCGCCGCCTGCGCGATCGGCCTCGGC
>JBDHWC010000177.1:0-5392 GCA_039809985.1 Thermomicrobiales bacterium
CTCGACTCCGTTCCTCCAGCACCCGCGCCCACTCCCGCTCCGGGTCCTCCTCGCCCAGCGCCGCCGCCGCGCTGCGACGGGAGCGGATGCCGCTGGCGACCAGTTGCGTCGCGTTGCGGACCGCCTCGCCCGCGTCGCTCGGCAGGATCGGCGGCCAGATCGCCTCGGTCCGCCGCAGCCCCGCCAGCGGCTCGCCGCCGAACCGCTCCAGCAGGTCGAGCAGCCGCGCGTTGCGGGCCCGGTAGAAGCCCTCCCACTGCCGCCGCTTCCGTCCCACCTTCTGCACCAGCGGCTGGACCTCCACCTCCAGTGCCGCCCCGGAGAGGTCGCGGCCGCCGTCCCCGAACGCCGTCCGCGGCGTCTCGCTCAGGTCGTGCAGCGCCCGCAGCAGGAGGTCGACGTACTGCGCGTGCAGCCCCGCCCCGCCGCCGGACAGGAGGTCGAGCAAGTAGGCCCGCGCCCCCTCCGGCAGTTCCCACTTCGCCCCCGGCCCGACCGTGATCCCCTCGCTGCCGTCGACGTTCTCCAGCACCGCGATCGGCGAGCCGGAGACCTCCAGCACCCGGCTCAGCCCGCTCATCCGGGCGTTCAGCTCGCGGCAGACGTCGAGCAGGTCGGTCAGGTCGCTCTCGCCCCAGAACTCCCCCGGCCGCGGGTCGTTCGGCAGCACCACGTAGGGCAGCCAGCCGTAGGGGTTCGGCTCGTCCCGCACCGTCTGCCCGGCGACGGTCATCCGCCACCGCTCGGCCGTCCACGCCTCGACCACCGCCACCGACGGGCCGTCCGGCCCCGCCCCGCGGCCGTCCGCCGGCCCCGGCGGCAGCCGCGCCGAGTCAACCGTCACCCCGATCCCCGGCAGCGCCGCGACCGGCAGCGCGTAGGCCTGCGTCATGCCGGTCGCCCGCCGCGGGTCGTCGGCCGCGACCCGCGCCGTCAGCGTCGCCGGGTCGACCGGGGCGACCGCCGGCGCACCGGCCCGCGGGTCCCACGTCACCTTCACCGCCGCGTCGCCCAGCACCGCCGCCTCGACGCACAGGTCGCCGTCGAGCTGGGCGAGGTCGAGGTCGGCCAGCGTCGCCGCCAGCAGCCGCTCGGCCCGGTTCGCCGTCGCCTCGTCGGCCCCGCCTCCCTCCGGCACCGGCACCCCGAAGGCGACCGGGGCCGGGAAGACGTAGGCCGCCGTCTTCCGCGCCAGCACCCGCGCGTAGTTCAGCGTCAGCCGCGTCTCCCCCCGCCGCTGCGCCGTCGCCCACTGCTCGCCCCGGAAGAAGGCGAGCATCGCCGCGTACCGCCGGAACCGCTCCCGGTCCGCCTCCGCCAGCGCCCCCTCCGGCCACGCCCCTTCGTCCCGCCAGCGCCCCGCGCTTCCGTTCACTGCCAACGACGCCCTCCTTCGCTCGTGCCGCCCGTCCTCGTTCGCCCCGTCCCCGCCCCCGACAACGGGAGGTGCCTGATCAACAGCGGCAGCCGCGCGCCCGGTCGCGAGACGCGGATACCGCCATCCGTTGGACACCTCCCCCTCTTCCGCCGCGGGAGAAGGGGAGACACAGACCCGGGGGAGGGCTTGGCCCTCCCCCGGACCCCCGGATTGCCGCCGTGCGGCCGCAATTCGACGGGGAACCCCGCTTTCGGCCCGTACCGGGAGAAGAGAAGCCGCGGGCTCGGGGAGGTCCAAGTCCTCGCGCCGACCCCGAGTTGTCGCTTCCCGACGGATGCCTCCCCCGGTCAGGCGGCGGCGGGAGAGGGAGTGAAATTGGTCGGGGAAGGGCCAAGCCCCCCCGAATCCCCAATTGCCACTGCGCGGCCGCTTCCCAACGGGAACCACCACCCCTTGTCAGACCCTCCGCCCCCAACCGCGGGAAGGCGAAAAGGGGAGGGCCGCTCCCTCCTCCGAGGCTCGTGTCGCTGTCGTCTCGCCCCGCCCGCTACGCCGGGCCGTCCTGCCCCGCCCCGACGCAAAACCCCCGGCCGCATCCGGCCGGGGGTCAACACGTCGAGTGGAACGGGCGGGGGCCGTCGTCGGCCCGCCCCCGCGCTCAGCCGAGGTCCGGCCGGTTCCCGGCCACCTCCGCCAGCAGGTCGAGCAGTTGCGGGTAGTTCCGCTCCGCCGCGTAGTTGTCGGCGGCCCGCTCCCTCGCGCTCGCCCCCATCTCCGGCAGTTTCGCCCGGTGCTCGATCGCCCAGTTCATCCGGTCGACCAGCGGCGCGTCGTTGCCCGCGTCGATCAGCATCCCGTCGACCCCGTCGCGGACCATCTCGGGGATCGCCCCGACCCGCGTCGCGATCACCGGCACCCCCGCCGTCATCGCCTCGATCACCGCGTACGGCGAGTAGTCCCAGCGGGTCGGGAAGACGAACAGGTCGAAGCTCGGCAGGACGCTCGTCATCAGTTCGTCCCACGGCACCTGCTGGCGAATCTCCACGTTGCGCAGCGCGCTGCGCGACCGCGGCACGTCGCCCGCCACCATCGTCAGGTGCGCTTGGTCGGCGAACCACTCCTGGTGGACCCGGAGCAGGATGTCGCCCCCCTTCCGGGTGAAACCGTTGCCGATGAACCCGAGTCGCAGCAGCTCCTCGCCGTCCGGTCCGACCAGCCGCTTCGCGTGCCCGTTCCCGTTGGCGTGCCCGTTGCCGTTGCCGCTGGCGTGCCCGTTCCCGTTGGAGAAGCCGTTCGCGTGGCCGTTGCCGTTCGCCGCGACCGCCTTCGCCGTCGGCAGCGTCACCCCGTTGCGGACCACGCGCACCTTCGACGACGGGATGCCGTAGTCCTCGATCACCGAGTTCGCCGCCCAGTCGGAGAACGACACCACCATGTCGCTCCGCTCGTAGATCCGCCGCTCGAGGTCGAGCGTCGGCTTGAAGAAGGGCGAGGAGATGTAGCGCGACTCCTGGAAGGCCAGCCGCCACGTCAGGTCGATCGAGACCACCGCCGGCACCTTCCGCGGCAGGTCGAGCACCGACGTCGCCGCCGTCTGGGTGTGGATGTAGACGAGGTCCAGCATCGACGGGTCGTACCGCCGCAGCAGGTAGCGCACCTGCTGCCGCTTGAACTGGAAGACCCACCACGTCCAGAAGTCGAGCCCCCGCTCCCGCAGCGGCGTGATCGACAGCCGCGCCAGCAGGTCGCCCAGCGGGTCGAGCCAGTAGAGCTTGATCAGCGTCGGGTTGAAGCGCGGGTCGCGCTCCAAGTGCTCTTGGAGGAAGCGGAGGTGTGTCTTGTGGCCCAGCCCGTACTCGACGAAGAAGAGCGACCGGCGGCCCGTTCCCGACGCGGGCGAAAGCGCGCGACCGTCCTGCACGAAGCCCCTCCCCATCCCCGACCCTTCGGCCGCGGGCCCGTCCCGGCAGGTCGAATCGCGCGTGCTGCGCGGCGGCCCCGGGCTGCGCGTTGGCGTCCCGCTGGCGAACGGCGGTCCCGCGACTGGCAGGGCCGACCTGATGCCGCATGATACCCGATCGTATACCCCGCGCGTACCAATCGTGCTACCAGACGCCGCCAGAACAAGGCATGCGACCCCCCGCGAGCGGCAGCGTCGCGACCCCTCGCCCGCAGCCGACTCGGCATCGCCTCACGGCCCGGCGCCGATCGCGCCCCCGGCCCGCGCCCCGGTGCGCCGACCGCAACGTCAACAGGGCCGCCAAGCCCGAACCGCGCCGTCCCTCCTCCCGTCCCGACCCCTCTCCCGTCACAGAGCGATGTCTGTCGGCAGGGGCCCGCGCCGCCGCAACCCAACGGTGCCCTCTCGCCCGGGCAACGCCCTCCCCCCGCTGCCGCGTCTGGCACGGGACGCTTCCGTCGAGGGGCGGCCGCGCTGAGGGCCGTCCCGGCCAACCCGGCCGCGAGGAGCGGGTGTCGCTTCCGAGCCGACCCTTCCCCCTTGCCCAGAGCCCCTCGCTTCCCGGATGGGACGAAGCCGCGGACGCGACCACGGACACGCTCCGCATCGCAGCCGTCGTCAGGGCGAGTGTGATCAGGCGAAGACCGAGATCGGACGCTGGGGCCGGGCTTGGTTCAGGCGACTCGGGGGCCGAATCCGACTGCGGCGAACACCGGGGGCCGGATCGCGCCCGGGATCTCATGAGGATCGGGGTTCTCGACTCCGCCGCGGCCCGACCGCCGACCGCACGGGGACTCCTCGACGGCCGCGGCCGGGAGCCTCGGACCGGAGAAGGCCGGCGGGTGGCGCCGTGACGCCGTGTCGGCGGCGATCGGGCCGTGCTCGGTCGGACCGGCGGCGACCGTGGACGGGACGGGTGACTTGTTCGGCAAGGCAGGTCGGACAATAGCCGCCGCCCCGCCCACGGTCGCCGCCGGGACCGGAACCCACCGTAACAGCCACCCCTCCCCCGCGCCCCCGCAGAACCTGCGGGGTTTTCCGCCGGGTCGCCCGCCCGGCCCGCGCAGGGCGTGTCCACCCTGTCCGCTCGGTCGGCTAGACTCCCCGCGACGACCATGCTCGCCGGGTCCGCCGGAACCCGGCGCGGTGCCTCGCCCGCCGGCACGCGCCGCGGAGCACCCGTTCGGTGGACCCCGTGCCCGACCCCGCCGCCGGACCGGCCCCGCGCACCATCGCCGAGGCCGCCGCCTTCCTCGGCGTCAGCGAGCGCACCGTCCGTCGCCTCGTCGCCGCCGGCGACCTCGCCGCCACCCGCCACGGCACCGTCCCCCGCTTCGACGCCGCCGAACTCGCCCGCCTTGCCGCCGTCCGCGCCGAGCCGCGCCCGACCCGCGGCGCCGATCGCGCCGTCGGCGGCTTCGCCGAGCCGCCGACGATCGCCACCTCGTTCGTCGGCCGCGAGGCCGAGCTGGGGCGGCTGGTCACCCTCCTCGCCGACCCCGCCGCCCGCCTCGTCACCCTGACCGGTCCCGGCGGCGTCGGCAAGACCCGGCTCGCCCTCGCCGCCGCGGCGGCGGCCGCGGCCCGGGCCGCCTTCCCGGACGGCGTCGTCTTCGTCCCGCTCGCCGCCGTGACCCGGCCGGAAGCCGTGCTGCCCGCCGTCGGCGAGGCCCTCGGCCTGCGCGAGGTCGCCGGCGTCGAGCGCGGTGCGCAGATCGCCGACTTCCTGCGCGACCGCCGCCTGCTCCTCCTCCTCGACAACCTCGAGCAGTTGCTGCCCGCCGCCCCCGGCCTCGCCCGTCTCCTCGCCGTTCCCGGCCCGGCGATCCTCGCCACCAGCCGGGCCCGGCTCCGCCTCGCCGGCGAGCGCGTCGTCGACGTGCCGCCGCTGACGCTGCCGCCGCCGGGCGCGACCCCGGAGCGGCTGCTCGCCGCCGACGCCGGCGCGCTCTTCGTCGAGCGGGCCCGCGCCCACGACCCCGCCTTCGCCCTCGACGCCGGGAACGCGCCGGCCGTCGCCGAGGTCTGCGCCGTGCTCGACGGCCTGCCGCTGG
>JBDHWC010000178.1:0-5390 GCA_039809985.1 Thermomicrobiales bacterium
GAGGGGCGGTGCGGGGGATGGAGACGGCGCTCCCGGCGGCAGGGCTGGAACGCCTGCCGCCGCACAATCTCGACGCCGAGCAGAGCCTGCTCGGCAGCCTCCTGATCGACCGCGACGCCATCATCCGGGTCGCGGCCTTCGTCAAGCCCGAGGACTTCTACGCCCCCGCCAACGGCACCGTCTACCGCGCCGTCCTCGACCTCTACAACCGGCGCGAGCCGACCGACGTCGTCACCCTCACCGACGAGCTGGGGCGGCGCGACCAGCTCGAGGCCGTCGGCGGCGCGACCTACCTCTCCGCCCTCGTCAGCGCCGTGCCGACCGCCGTCCACGTCGAGTACTACGGGCGGATCGTCGAGCGGACCGCCACCCTGCGCCGCCTGATCGACGCCGGCACCCAGATCGTCACCATCGGCTACCGCGACGGGATCGAGACCGAGGACGCCCTCGACGCGGCCGAGCGCGCCGTCTTCGAGGTCTCCCAGAAGCGGCAGACGAAGGACTTCGTCGCCGTCGCCGACGTGCTCGACCGCTTCTTCGACCAGATCGACTACCTGCAGCAGCACCGGGGCGAGGTGGTCGGCGTCGGCACCGGCTTCGCCGACCTCGACCAGCTCCTCGGCGGCCTGCAACGCTCCGACCTCATCATCGTCGCCGCCCGGCCGAGCATGGGGAAGTGCCTGACCGCCGACACGCTCGTCGTCGACCCGGCGACCGGGGAGCGGCTGACGATCGCGGCGTGCGTCGCCCGCAGACTGCCGACGGTCCTCGGCCTGGACGACCGAGGGCGGGTGCGGCAGACCCCGGTCGGCGACTGGGTCGACAGCGGCACCAAGCCCTGCCTCCGGGTGACCACCCGCAGCGGCCGGCAGGTCGAGACGACCTACCGCCACCCGTTCCTCACGGCCGACGGGTGGCAGCCGGTGGTCGAGCTGCGCGTCGGCGACCGGATCGCCGTGCCGAAGGTGGTCCCGGTCTTCGGCCGTGAGACGCCACCGCCGTGGCTGCCCCGCCTGCTCGCCTACTTCGTGGCCGAGGGCGGACTGACCGGCACCACGCCGCAGTTCTCGAACGCCGACCCCGAGATCGTCGACGACTTCCGGCAGATCGTCCGCGAGCGGTTCCCCGGCCTCCGGCTCCGGCAGGACCGGGTCACCTATGCCGCCGTCCGCCCCGACTGGCGCGGCAAAGCCGAGCCGAACCCGGTCACCGCCCTGCTGCGCGAGCACGGCCTCTGGGGCAAGGGAGCAACCGCCAAGCGGTTCCCTGCCGAGGCCTGGCGCTGGGAACGGTCGGCGCTGGCGTCGTTCCTCCGCGCCCTCTTCAGTTGCGACGGCACGGTCTGCCCGATGGCGGGCCACCCGCGGATCGAGTTCACGGTCGCCTCGCCGGGACTGGCCGAGGATGTGCAGCACGCCCTGCTGCGATTCGGCATCGTCGCCAAGCGATGGCGCAAGACGGAGTGTTCGTGGCGGGTCGAGATCACCGCGCCGGACGCCGTCGACCGCTACCACGCCGAGATCGGCTGGGTCGGCGAGAAGCGACGGCGGGCCTTCGCCCAGCGGACGGGCGGGCGGTCCAATCTCGGGCATCCACCGGTCGAGGTCTGGGGTCGGGTGGTGGCCGGCTGTCGCGAGCGAGGCCCGAGCCTCGCCGAGCTTGGCCGACGCGCCGGCTACCCCTCGTCCAACCCGCACCTCCGGCGCTCGCTGCCCGCCCTCCGGCTGGCGGCGTACGCCCGCGTGCTGGACGACCCGGAACTGGGCCGGATCGCGAGCGCCGACATCCACTGGGACGAGATCGTCGCCATCGAGGAGATCGGCGAGCAGCGGGTGTACGACCTGACGGTGCCCGACGGCGCGAACTTCGTCGCCAACGACATCGTCGTCCACAACACGAGCCTCGCGCTCGGCCTCGCCCACGGCGCGGCGATCGCCCACGGCAAGACGGTCGGCGTCTTCAGCCTCGAGATGTCGGCCGAGCAGCTGGTGCAGCGCCTGCTGGCGATGGAGACCGGGGTCGACGCCCACCGGCTGCGGCTCGGCCAGATCGACGACACCGAGTGGGACCGCATCTCCCGCGCCTTCGGCCGCCTCGCCGAGGCCCGGGTCTACATCGACGACCAAGCGGCGGCGAGCGTGATGGACGTCCGCTCCAAGGCGCGCCGCCTGCAGGCCGAGCACGGCCTCGACCTGCTCGTCGTCGACTACCTGCAGCTGATGACCGGCCGCCGCAGCGAGAACCGGGTGCAGGAGATCTCCGAGATCTCGCGCGGCCTGAAAGGCCTCGCCCGCGAGCTGAACATCCCCGTCGTCGCCCTCTCCCAGCTCTCCCGCGCCGTCGAGACCCGCGCCGACCACCGGCCGATGCTGTCGGACCTGCGGGAGTCGGGCTGCCTCGCCGGCGACACCCCGGTCTTCCTCCCGGCGACCGGCGGCACCGTGCCGATTCGCGACCTCGCCGGCCGGAGCGGGTTCGACGTGCTGGCGCTCAACCCGTTGACGTGGCGACTGGAGCGGCGGCACGTCCTCCGGGCCTTCAGCACCGGGGTCAAGCCGGTCTTCCGCCTCCGCACGCGCCTCGGCCGAACGATCCGGGCGACCGCGAACCACCAGTTCCTCGCCTTCGACGGCTGGCGACGACTCGACGCGCTGGGCGTCGGGACGCGCATCGCGCTGCCGAGGCGCTTGCCTCCCGCCACGACGGCTGACGACCCGATGTCGCCGGACCACCTCGCGCTGCTGGGCCACCTCATCGGCGACGGCTGCACCCTGCCGAGGCACGCCATCCAGTACACGACCAACGATCCCGTGCTCGCCGAGACGGTCGCGCACCTTGCCGCGCGCTGCTTCGGCTCGGCCGTGACGCCGCGGGTGGTCCGCCAGCGCGACTGGCTCCAAGTCTTCCTCGCCGCCGCCGAGCCGTTGACGCATGGTCGGCGGAATCCGGTGTCGGCCTGGCTCGACGGCCTTGGGGCCTTCAACAAGCGATCGTGGGAGAAGCGCGTGCCCGATCGCGTCTTCCGCCAGACGGACGCCGCGATCGCCCTCTTCCTGCGGCATCTCTGGTCGACGGACGGTTGCGTGCACCAATCCGGGAAGACCGGGGCGTCAAGCGTCTACTACGCGACCACCAGCGAAGGCTTGGCGTTTGACGTCCAGTCGTTGCTCCTGCGGCTGGGCGTCAACGCGACGCTGCGCGTCGTCCCCCAAGCCGGGAGCGCGCGGCGCGGCTACCAAGTTTGGGTGAGCGGGGCCGAGGAGATCACCCGGTTCCTCGACGTGGTCGGGGCGATCGGCACGCAGAAGACCGCCCAGGCACGGCGGATGCACCCGGTCGTGGCCGCACGGGCGGCGAACACCAACCGCGACACCATCCCGCGAGAGGCCCGGTCCGCCATCGTGCAACCGGCCACGGCCGAGGCCGGGATCACGGCGCGGGCCATGCATGCGGCGATCGGCAGCCAGTACTGCGGCAGTTCGCTCTACCGCTCGAACCTCGGCCGCGAGCGCGCGGGGCGCGTGGCGCAGGCGGTGTCCAGCGAGCGTCTGATGGCGCTGGCGACCAGCGACGTCTACTGGGACGAGGTCGCGGCGATCGAGCCGGAAGGCGAGGAGGAGGTGTTCGACCTCACCGTCGAGGACCTGCACAACTTCGTCGCCGGCGACATCGTGGTCCACAACAGCATCGAGCAAGACGCCGACGTGGTGCTCTTCATCTACCGGGAGGACAAGTACGAGGAGGACTCCGACAAGCGCGGCATCGCCGAGATCATCGTCGCCAAGCACCGCAACGGCCCGGTCGGCTCGGTCAACCTCCGCTTCTTCGAGCGCACCGCCCGCTTCGCCGACCTCGAGGTCTACCGCGGTGCCGACGGCTAGCGCGACCGCCCCGGTGCGCCGGTGAGCCGCCGCTTCGGCGGCTTCCTCGTCGCCACCGACCCGGCGGTCTGCATCCCCAGCGCCTTCTTCACCGACGTCCTGCCGCACGTCACCGACCTCGCCGAGCTGCAGGCGACGCTGGCCGTCTTCCGGCTGGCGGCGGAGGCGGGCGGGATCGAGCAGCCGGTCGCCCGCGACGCCGTCGTCCGCGACCGCGCCCTGCGCTCCGCCCTCCGCCAGAGCGGCAGCCCGCGCGAGCCGGACGCCCGGATCGCGCAGGGGCTCGACCTCGCGGTCGGCCGCGGCAGCCTGCTCGCCTTCGCCGCCGAGCGGGGGCCGGCACGGCAGCTCTGGTACTATGTCAACACCCCCGCCAACCACGGGCTCGTCGCGGCGATGGCCCGCGGCGCGGTCGCCCCGCCCGAGGCGCTCTGGCAGGCGGGCGAGGTGCCGGCGGTGGTGCCGGAACGGCCGAACGTCTTCCGCCTCTACGAGCAGAACATCGGGCTGCTCACCCCGCTGATCGCGGACCAGCTGGTGACGGCGCTCGAGAGCTACCCGCAGGCGTGGATCGAGGACGCGATCGCCGAGGCGGTCGCCTACAACCGGCGGAGCTGGCGCTACGTCCAGCGCATCCTCGAGCAGTGGGCGACGGTTGGGCGCGAGCCGAGGGGACGGTAGGGAGCATGGCGACGACGGGGCGCGGGCCGGCGGAGGGGCGGCGATGAAGCGGATCGGCGAGGTGCTGCCGGCGTTCCCGGCGCCGCCCGGGCGCGCCAACGGCCATGCCGGCCGGCCGGAGCCGGCCCCCGCCTGCCCGCTCTGCAACGACGCCGGCTACGTCCGCCAGGACGTGCCGGTCGGCCACCCGAACTTCGGCCGCCTGATCGCCTGCGAGTGCAAGATGCGCGAGCAGGCCGAGAAGCGGCTGGAGTCGATGCGGAACCTCTCCAACCTCGAGGCGTTCGCCCAGCACACCTTCGACGACTTCGACCTCGTGCCGGGGACCGAGGACGCCTTCGAGGTCGCCCGCGCCTACGCCCACGACCCGGACGGCTGGCTCTACCTGCGGGGCGGCGTCGGCGTCGGCAAGACGCACCTCGCCGTCGCGGTGGCGCAGGAGGTCCGGCGGCAGAACGCCAACGTCCTCTTCGCGGTCGTCCCCGACCTGCTCGACCACCTGCGGGCCACCTTCGACCCCGGCCGCGGCGTCGCCTACGACGAGCGCTTCGCGGCCATCCGCGGCGCGTTCCTGCTGGTGCTGGACGACCTCGGGACCGAGAACACGACGCCGTGGGCGCGGGAGAAGCTGTACCAGCTCGTCAACCACCGCTACAACGAGCGGCTGCCGACCATCGTCACCTCCAACCAGGAGCACAAGCTGATCGACGAGCGGGTCCTCTCCCGCCTCCTCGACACCCACCTCACCCGCGAGGTCGTCGTCGACGCCCCCGACTTCCGCCGCCGCGGCCGGCCCGACTACCTGCGGCCGACGCGGCGCTGAGCGGG
>JBDHWC010000179.1:0-5325 GCA_039809985.1 Thermomicrobiales bacterium
GCTCCGGTCGACGGCGGCAGTCGGCGACCCCTCCCGGTCGCCCTCGTCCGACCCTCTTCCGGTCCGGCCCGGGGCCGACGCCTGGCCCATGGCCGCCAGTTGTCCAAACGGTCATGGTGTGAGCCCGAACCCCGGGTGGCCGCTTCCCGGCGGGCGCTTCGGCGCCCGGCCGGCGGGCTTGACAGCGGGAAGCGGCGGGCGTAGAGTTCCATTGTCCACAAAAGAGGTGGACTACGAGGACATCACGGGCCGGCGCGATCCTCCCTCCCGGAGCCGCCGGTGCCCGGGTCCCCCGAAACCCCGGCCGGGGCGCACCCCACCGCCCCGGCCCGATCCCTCCCCTTCCCACGCGGCGCGAGCCCGGCCGGACGCCATCCGGCCGGGCTCGCAGGCGTCGCGGCCGGACGAGCACCGAAGCGGCGTTCCTCCTTCCGGCATCGAGGGCCTGCGGTTGGCGCGGGCAACCGGCCGGCGCGGAGCGTCGCCGCCCTTGCCGTCCGACGACTTCAGGACAGGGCCTGGCGGTTCGGCGGGTCTGGCTCCCTCTTGGCCGCCGTGGGCCGCCCCGGGCGGGCCATCCCGCATGCGAGGGCTAGCGTCCCGTGATGGCGGGTCCGGTTCGAGCGGGCGGCGCCGAGATGCGTGGGTGACCTTGGCCCGTCGACGGGCCGGACGCCGAGGCGGCGCTGCCGTCCCCCCCGTGCGCGCGGAGGGCGTCCGTTCGCACAACTGGCATCTGGTACCCGTTCAGCGAGCGCCGTCTCGGCACGCCAAGGCGAGGTGGCTTCCGACTCATGGCCGTGATCGCCGGACGGACCGCGCCGGCGCGGGCGCAGTCCGGGCCGGCTTGACCGTCATTCCGCTTTCCGGCACCCACGCCGGGCGCCGACCTCGGCAGGAGCCGCTGCGCGGGACGCGCCGGTTCGCAACCGGCGCTAGTCGGCGACGCCGGCGACTCGGGCCGACGGGGCGACGGGCGGGACGAGGGCCGGGCCGGGGGCGGCGAGCAGGGCCGCGACGCGGTCGGCGGCGGCCTCGCCGGAGGCGATGCAGTCGGGGACGCCGACGCCGCGGTAGGCGTTGCCGGCCAGTTCGAGGCCGGGGAGGCGGGCGGCGGCGGCCTCGATCCGGGCGACGCGGTCGAGGTGGCCGACGACGTACTGCGGCATGCCGTGGTGCCAGCGGCGGACCCGGGCGAGGACGGGCGGGGCGCTCGCCCCGAGGCGCTGGGCGACCTCGGCGACGGCGAGGGCGAGGAGCGCGTCGTCGGGGCCGGCGATCATCTCGTCGCGGCCCCAGCCGCCGAGGAAGACGCGGAGCAGGACGTGGTCGTCCGGGGCGCGGCCGGCCCACTTCTGGGAAGTGAAGGTGCAGGCGAGGACGGGGATTCGCTCGACCCGCGGCACGAGGTAGCCGTGGGCGTCGAGCGGGGCGGCGAGGTCGGCGCGGCGGTAGCCGAGGCTGACGATGACGCTGGAGGCGTGCGGGATCGCCCGCAGCTCGAAGGCGAGGCCGGAGTCCGCGGCGAGCAGGATGTCGCCGGCGACGTAGGCGGGGGTGGCGACGACGACGGCGTCGGCGGCGATCTCGTCCCCGCCGCGGGTGCGGACGACCCAGCCGCGGCCGCCGGGACGGCGGTCGACGCCGCTGACGGCGACACCGGTCCGGAGGTCGGCGCCGGCGGCGCAGAGCTGGCGCTCAAGGGCGGCGACGAGCGCGCCGAGGCCGCCCCGGGGCGTCTGGAAGACCGGCTTCGGCGGGCCGTCGGCCGGGGCGGGCCGGTTGGCGAGGACGCCACGGGCGAGGCCGCCGTGCTGCTGCTCGGCCCGGCGCAGCTGGGGGTAGGTGGCGAGGAGGCTGAGGCGGTCGCCGTCGCCGGCGAAGATGCCGGCGGTCAGGGGCTCGACGAGGCGTTCCCACGCCTCGTCGCCGAGGCGGCGGCGGACGAAGCCGCCGAGCGACTCGTCGGCGTCGCCGCGGCGGGCCGGGAGGGCCCAGTCGGCCGCGAGGCGGGCCTTGCCGCGCGGCGAGAGGAGGCCGGAGCGGAGGATGGGCGTGAGCTTGGTCGGAATGAGGCCGGAGAGCCCTTCCGGCAGTTCGTGCATCTCGCCGCGGGAGAGGACGCGGGCCCGGTGCGGGCGGGGGGTGATGGCGATGAGATCGTCGCCGAGGCCGGCCTCGACGCAGAGGCCGGCCCCGCGCGGCTTGGCGGCGAGGAAGGAGTCGGGGCCGGCCTCGACCAGGAAGCCGTCGGCGCGCTCGGTCTCGATCTTGCCGCCGAGGCGATTGGCCGCCTCGAGCAGGGTGACTTCGGTGTCGGGCCGGGCGGCGAGGCGGCGGGCCGCGGCGAGGCCGGCGATGCCGCCGCCGACGACGACGACGTGCGCCCGCGCCGGGCGGGTGGGGGGTGTGCCGGTGGACATGGCCGTGCTCCTGACGGCGCGGCGGCGACACCGCGCATCGTCGGCGGGCCCTCGCCCGTCGCGAGGCCGCAGCGGGCAAGCCCCGGCCGGCGGCGCGTCCGCCGGGGAAAGGGTACAGGCTCGGACGGAGGGTGTCAGGGGGGCGGCGGGGATGTCGGGTGTCCGTTCCCGGACCATCCGCCAGCAGCGGAGGCCCCTGCTCGCGGGCTGCGCGGGAGCCGTCAGGCCGGGCCCACTCGTCGCCCATCTCGTCGCGGCGGTCGACAAGGGGGATGGTCCGGGGACGGCGGCGTGGGTGCCTCGCAGCCGGGGTCGCCGGGATCGCCCCCACCCCCAGTCCTCTCTCCCGCGGCGGCTGACCGGGCGAGGTATCCGTTCGGACGTGGCACCCGCACCTCGCGGCCGGGGTCGCCGGGTCCGCCCTCACCTCCCAGCCTCCTCTGCCCATGGCGATGGGAGCCGGGGAGCAAGTGACCCGGGGGAGGGCCAGACCCTGGTGGGGAAGGTGCAGACGCCCGAGTCCCCCGAGTTGCCGCGGCGCGATCGCCTCCGGGCGGACTACCCACCAGTGGCGGGCGACACCGGGAGAGCGTACGAGGTCCGGGGAGGGCTTGGCCTTCCCCCGGAATCTCGGGTCGGACGACGCGACGGCTTCCCGACGGACGCCCGCCCGTGTCAGCCCCAGCGGTGGGAACGGAGGTCGGGGAGGATTGGCGCGAAGGGAAGGGCCACCCTCCCCTGCCCTTGGTTCACCGCGGCGCGGCTGCGACTCGATGGCCCCCTTCTATCGGGGCCGTCCGCCGGAGCGGGCACGGACGCGGGGCGGGGCAGGCCCGCCGCTACAATCCGGGCATGACGGACCCGCGCGACTCCCCGCCTCCCTTCCCGGATCGACCGGAGCCGACGGCCGCCGGCCGCGAGCCGGGCGTGGAGGGCGGCAACCCCGGGGCGGTGGCGGCGGTGCGGGCGGCGATCGCGGAGGCCGGGGGGCGGATCACGTTCGCCCGGTTCATGGACATCGCGCTCTACCACCCGGAGCACGGCTACTACCTGTCGGCGGCGCGGCGGCCGGGACGAGGGGGCGACTTCCTGACCGCGCCGGAGACGCACCCGTTCTTCGGGATCGCGCTGTCGCGGCAGGTGGTCGAGGCGTGGGAGCGGCTGGGGCGGCCGGGTCGCTTCGTGGTGCGCGAGCACGGGGCGGGGGTCGGCGGCCTCGCCTACGACATCCTGGTCGGGATCGCGCAGGAGGCCCCGGCCCTGCTCGACGCGATCGACTACCGGCTGGTCGAGCCGAACCGGCACCGGGTGGCGCAGGCGCTGGCGGCGATGGCCGAGGTCGGCTTCGGCGGGCTGGTGCGGGGCGAGGAGCCGCCGGCGGCGGGGGGGGCGCTGCCGCCGGAGGACGGGTTCCTGCTGGCGAACGAGGTGCCGGACGCGCTGCCGGTGCACCGTCTGGTCTGGCAGGGGGGCGAGCCGCGCGAGCGGTGGGTGGTGCGGCGGGGAGAAGGCTTCGGCGAGGAGACCGGGCCGCTCTCGCCGGCGGCGGCGGCCTTCGACCCGGCGGGGCGGCTGGCGCGGGCCGGCGTGCGGCTGGCGGAGGGGGACCGGTTCGAGGCGAGCCCGGCGGCGGCGGCGTGGATGGCGTCGGCTGCTGCTGGCCTGCGGCGCGGCTATGCGCTGGTGGTCGACTACGGGTACGACACGGCGGAGCTGTACCGCGGCCACCGGCTGGAAGGGACGGTCCGGGCCCACCGCGGGCACCGGGTGACGGACGACCCGTTCGCGGCGGTCGGCGAGGCGGACCTGACGGCGCACGTCGACTTCGGGGCGCTGCGGCAGGCGGGCGAGGCGGCGGGGCTGACGTTTGCCGGGCTGACGACGCAGGGGGCGCTGCTGGCGAGCCTCGACATGGGCGACTTGCTGGTCGGGCTGGGGCGGGACCCGGCAACGACGGCGGCGGAGTACGTCGCGGCGCAGGCGGCGATGATCCGGCTGATCGACCCGGGGGGGATGGGGCGGTTCCGGGTGCTGCTGATGTCCCGGGATGCGCCGGTCGAGCCGCCGCTGCGGGGTCTGCGGGAACGGGGGCCGGCGTTCTGAGTCGAGGAGTCGGGGAGTCGGGGAGTCGGGAAGCCGAGGTGGGGGGACGGAGTGATAGGGTGATGGGGTGATGGGGCGACGGGGACGATGCGGGAGGGGGACGGGGTGACGGGCACGAGGTTCCGGTTCGTGTGCGGGGCGGGGATGGCGCCGGGAGTGGTGCTGGCGGCGTGGCCGGGGGCGCGGTTCGTGGCCCGGGCGTGGGTGCCGGGGGCGGACGGCGCGCCGGTCTGGGGCATCCTGCTGGCGGGCGCGGGCGACGCGGGCGACGCGCCGTCAGCGACGGCGACGACGGACGACGGACGAGAGTTCGAGGCGGCGGCGTCGTCGCTGGTGCCGGAAGGGGACGCGGCGGCGGTGCTGGCGGCGGCACGCTACTGGGAGCTGCCGCCGGCGTACGTGCGGACGCTGGCGGGGTGGGTGGAGACGGCGGACACGGCGTAGGAGACGGGGGATTTGGGATTGGGGGCTGGGGATTGGGGAGGCGCGCACCGGCGGGCGCGATGGTGTGGGTGACCGAGGGCGCTTGACCGTGGGCGCGGCGGGTCGCGAGGGCAATCCCGGCTTCGGGTGAGTGCGAAGCGTGGCGGGCCGCACTGGCATCGGCCCAGACGCGGTCGCCAGCGAAATCCCGGGTTCGGGCGAGTGCGGGGGCCGGGGGCGGTGCGCGGGGGCCGGGTCGGTGGGCGCGAGGAACACCGAACGGCCCGACTCGGTGCCGGGACGGGCCGTCGGCGTGGTCGAGGGGCGGGTCTACGGGGTCGGCGGGCCGAAGCGGTTGGGGCCGGGGGTGCCGCGG
>JBDHWC010000180.1:0-5301 GCA_039809985.1 Thermomicrobiales bacterium
CGCCGCGGGAGAGGGGGCTGGGAGGTGAGGGAGTCCCCGGCTGGCCGGCGACCGGCCCGGCTCAGTCGGCGAACGGGAAGACGCGGTTCCAGTCGTCCTTCATGCTGACCACCACCCAGCCATAGCCCGGCGCGGCGTCGAGCGCGGTGTCGAGCTTGCCGATCGCCGAGTCGCGGTCGTAGGCGACCTCGCGCGCCGCGTCGTCGTGGTGGACGATCAGGCCGAGGCTCGGCGCGTGCCCGATCGTCGTGAACTCCAGCATCGCCTGGTCGCCGTCGGAGTTGCCGAAGGCGAGGATCGGCCGCTTCCCGATGTGCAGCCGGATGTTCTCCGGCTTGCCCGCCTTGTCGTCGAGGCTCCCCAGTTCCGGCAGCTTGGTCAGCGTCGGCACCCCGTTCTCCAAGGCGTACGCGACCTTGCCGCTGCTGCCGACGACTCGGTCCGTCGGGACGCCGTAGACCTCCTCCGTGAACAGTCGCATCAGGTCGATGCCGCCGCCGGAGACGACGAAGATCCTGAACCCGTTAACCCGCAGCAGGGCCAGCAGCTCGAGCTGCGGCTGGTAGACCGACTCGGTGAAGCGGTGCCCGGTCCGCGGGTTGGTCGCCGTCGCCAGCCACGCCGCGGCCTGCGCGTCGAACTCGTCGGTCGTCATCCCGGCGTGGGCGGCGGCGACGAGATGGCCGAGGCCGGCCTCGCCCGTCCCGGCCAGCGCGGCCCGGTCGCCGCTCAGCAGGGCGGCGAACGGCTGCTCCGTCGCCCACTCCGGGTGCCGCGGGGCCAGCCGCCGAACCTGGTCGGCGATGAAGAACGCCTGCGCGTACATCGGCTGCTCGGTCCAGAGCGTGCCGTCGTTGTCGAAGACGGCGACCCGGTCGGCCGGGGCCACGAACGACGGCCCGCCCTCGGTCGTCACCGCGGCGACGAAGTCGAGGATCGCCCGCTTGCTCGCGCCGTCGTTCCACGACGGCAGGGGATCGCTCGGCATCCTTGCCCCCTCCCTGACGAGGCGGCGCGGCCGATTCGGCCGCGCCGCGCGACTGATGCCCGCGAGCCGCCGGGCGTCCGGCGGCAACGACGCCGGCCGGGTCACGACTCCGGCGACGCCTCCTCGGCCTGCCGCCGGTGCGAGCCCTGCCACGGCCAGCGGCCCTCCAGCTCGACCACCAGCGACCAGCTGAGGAAGGTCCGGATCACCACCAGCAGGCCGAGGATCAGCACGTTCTGCAGGGTCGGGGCGAGGGCCACGGTGCGCACCACGTCGGCGGCGACGAGGATCTCCAGCCCGAGCAGCAGCCCCTGCCCGAGCCGGGTCCGGTAGACGTTGAAGACGCGGCGCTGGTCCTGACCCCGCAGGTAGCGGTCGACGACGTAGACGACCGTCGCGTAGACGATCATCAGCACGATCTGGGCGACCGCCAGCAACTCGATGCCGACGGCCGCCCGTTCGACCCAGACCCGGCCCAGCTCGACCCCTTCAGTCGCGGTCTGTGCGTCCAAGCCTCTCCCCCTGCCGAAGGGCGGGCGACCGCCCGCCCTTCGCGCCCGTCGTCCCGGCTAGTCGAACTGCGCCGCCAGCTGCTCGTTCAGCTTGTCGACGATCTGGTCGACCGAGAAGCTGGCCGGTCGCTGCGCCGGCGGGAACTCCTCGAAGGTCGCCAGGAACTGGGCGGCGAGCGCCTGCGCGCCGTAGCCGATGAAGGCGTGGGAGAGGTACCAGTCCCAGTAGGTGTTGGAGGTGACGTCGGCCCGCTCGAACGGGTCGGTTCGCAGGTTGAAGAACTTCGGGATGCGCAGGGCCGTGAACGGCTCGCCCCAGACCTGCAGGGTGCCGGGGCAGCGCTGCTCCTGGAAGACCACCTTCCAGTTCATGAAGCGCAGCGCGACCAGCCCGCCGTCGTCGTTGAAGTAGAAGAACCCTTGGCGTGGGCTCTCCGCCGCCTCGCCGGTCAGGTAGGGCAGCAGGTTGTAGCCGTCGATATGGACCCGGAAGGTCTGGCCGCCGACCTTCGCCCCGTCCTTGGACTTCAGCGCGTCGACCGTGGTCGTGTCGCCCGCCGCCGCGAGGAAGGTCGGCAGCCAGTCGTGGTGCTGGACGATCTCGTTCGAGACCGTCCCGGCCTTGATCCGACCGGGCCAGCGGACCATTTCCGGCACGCGGAAGGCCCCCTCCCAGTTCGTGTTCTTCTCGCTGCGGAACGGCGTCATCGCCCCGTCCGGCCACGTGTTCATGTGGGGGCCGTTGTCGGTGCTGTAGACGACGATGGTGTCGTCGGCGATGCCGAGCCGGTCGAGCGTGTCGAGCAGGTCGCCGACCACCTTGTCGTGGTCGATCATCGTGTCGTGGTAGGGCGACTGGCCGGGCCCCGCCTGGCCGACGCTCTCCGGCTTCGGGTGGGTCCGGAAGTGCATGTGGGTGCTGTTGAACCAGAGGAAGAACGGCGTCCCGGCCTTCGCCTGCCGCTCCATGAAGTCGATCGCGGCGTCGCGGAACTCCTCGTCGACCGTCGGCATCCGGGCGGTCGTCAGCGGCCCGGTGTCCTCGATCTTCTGCTTGCCGACCCGGCCGTAGCGCTCGTCGACCGTCGGGTCGTCGGTGTCGGTCGCCCAGCAGTGGAGGACGCCGCGCGGCCGGAACATCTCGTTGAAGCGCGGGTACTTGTCGGAGGGGGGCCAGTCGGGGTTCTCCGGCTCCTCCTCGGCGTTGAGGTGGTAGAGGTTGCCGAAGAACTCGTCGAAGCCGTGCACGGTCGGCAGGAACTCGTTGCGGTCGCCGAGGTGGTTCTTGCCGAACTGGCCGGTGGCGTAGCCGAGCGGCTTCAGCAGCTGGGCGATGGTCGGGTCCTTCGCCTGCAGGCCGACCGTCGACCCCGGCATCCCCACCTTGCTCAGGCCGGTCCGCAGCACGCTCTGGCCGGTGATGAAGGCGGAGCGACCGGCGGTGCAGCTCTGCTCGCCGTACGAGTCGGTGAAGAGCATCCCCTCGTTGGCGATGCGGTCGATGTTCGGCGTCTGGTAGCCCATCAGGCCGCGCGTGTAGCAGCTGAGGTTGGCGATCCCGATGTCGTCGCCCCAGATCACCAGGATGTTCGGCTGCTTGGCCGTGCTCTCGGTCACGTCGCGCGTCCTCCTGTCGGCGGCTCGTCGGTTGGGGGCCGGCCCGGCCGCGCGGGACACACCGGCACCGCCGCGTGCGCCGACGGCACGCGGGCTCCCCGCGTGGATCATGCCATGCGCGGCGGCCCCGGCGCTGCCCCCCGCCATGGGCCAAATTGGGGGGATGCCCTACGTCGCGTTCCAGCCGCCGTCGACCAGCCACGACGCGCCGTTGACGAACTTGGCCGCGGGGGAGGCGAGGTAGGCGACCGCGGCGGCGATGTCCTCCACCGCGCCGATCCGCCCGAGCATCCCAGAGAAGAGACAACCGGATGCCAGCCGTCGCAGGGGGACGAGATGGCCACGGCCAACACCGTTCGGTCCCTGGAGGTCGCCCGACCCAGGGGTGCCGTCCAGAACGTCGGCCTCCCTGAACGCGCAACGTGGACGCCACGATCCTGCGACCTCCGAGCAGAGACCAGCGCGGCCCGCGTCGTGGTTCCCGGCCTCACCCCGCCAGCGGGTGCCCGTCGTCGACCGTGATCCCGGTCCGGCGGCTGAGCAGCACGAGCTGGTCGGAGGAGACGGTCAGCCCGGCGAACTGCTCGACCGCGAGCTGGATTCCCTCCAGGCGCGACCCGCGCAGGTCGACCTGCTCCAGCGTCGCGCCGCGCAGGTCGACTTCCCGCAGGTCGCAGTCGACGAAGCGCACCCGCCGCAGGTCGCTCTCCAGCAGGAACGACCCGTGCAGCTTGCAGTTCAGGAAGAGCGTCTGCCGGATCCGGCAGTGCTGGAGCCGGGCGAGGTCGATCGCGCAGTCCTCGAAGCGGACATCGTGCAGCCGGGCCTCGTCGAGGTTCGCCCCGGTCAGGCGGCACCCCTCCAGCGCGACCCGCGTCCAGCGCGCCGCCTCGGCCTGCGCCCCGACCAGGTCGACCCCGCTCAGGATGGAGTCCTCCAGCACCAGCCCGCCGAGACTCGCCCCCGCGAAGCCGACCGCCGCCAGACTCGCCTGGTGCAGCACCGTCTCGGCGAGATCGGCCCCGGGCATCTGCACGTTCGCCAGCCTGACCCGCTCCAGGGTCCGCTCCGTGTCGAGGTCGGACGCGTCCGCCTCCCGCAGCGAGCGCGGGTCGGGGAGGCGGGGCGGCTCGATGCCGAATCGGGTGTGCTTGCCGGTGGCGCTCATCGATCTCCGTGCCTCCGTGCGGGCAGCATCGACCTCCGCCTCGTCGTCTCGGCGGCTCGTCGCCGTGCCACCGCGCCGGCTCCTGCGCGTGGCCGACAGCGCTGGCCGGCTGGCCGCGACGGTCGTCCCCGCCGGACGGGCGAACCCGTTGCGTCTGGTGACGCGGATCGGCGGGGGAGGATCCCGGGACTCCCTGCGATGCCGTTGCGTCGGCCGTCCGACGGGCGGACGCCGTCGTGGAAACCGGCGGAAGGATCGCACGAGCCTCGCGCTCCGGCTCAGGACGACCGGTGGTCGTCGCCTCCCCATGCCGCGTCAGCGCCGGCGCGGCAGCTTGATGGGCGAGGCTGAACGGCCCGCCGCGGCCACCACCAGCCGTCGGCCGCGGCGGCGGGCCGAGCTCGTCGCGCCGATCGCGACGCGGTCCGCGCCGCGATCGAGCGAGCACTGCGAGCCGCAATCGCCCGCGCGCGGAGCCGGCGGGCACCCCGTCCACCTCACCCAGTCGGGCCAGCGAATCCGCGTCCCGTCCGCTTGCCCGCACGGACGGGTGGGGAGCGCGAGAACCCGGGGCCGCCTCCGCGGTGCGCCGTCAACCGTTCCGGCTGACCATCTAGACATCTAGAACGGCGGGGGGCACGGGACCAAGCAGGCATTCGAGTGCACTTGGCAGGCTTGGCCCGTCGGGCAGCCCGGGGTCTCGGTGCACGATTCGGCGTTGCTCGGCTGCGTGGTGCAGAGGTAGTTGTCGGAGCCGCTGATGCTGCCGGCCACCACGCAGTTGTTGGCTGTGCACTCGATCTGAAGGTCGGAAGTGTTGACGATCTTGAAGCATCCGCCGTTGAGGTACTCGTACCCGGGTTCGCAACCGACGCACGCGCCGCCGCTGCAGGTCGGGTGGGCGGTCGGGCAGCTGTTGCCGCACGCGCCGCAGTTGGCCGGGTCGTTCTGCGTGTCGACGCAGTGGGCGCCGTCGCAGCAGGCGGTCCCCGCTGGGCAGCCCGCCGGCGTGTTGT
>JBDHWC010000181.1:0-5241 GCA_039809985.1 Thermomicrobiales bacterium
GGCGGTGACGGCGCCGAGGTCGCCGCCGCGGTCGAGGACGCGCGCCGCGTAGATGCCGACGATGCCGTCGGCATTGACGCGGGTCGGTGAGCCGATGCGGGGCGGGGCCGCACGCTCGGGAGCCGCGAGGCTCGCCGGGGCGTCGGACGGCCGCGGCGCGTCGGCGGCGCGGCTTCGTCTGGGTCGACTGGGCTTCGTGGTGGCGGTGGTCATCTGGCGTCCCATACCAACGTCGCTGGCGATCGGCGGTGCGGGAGGCCGCGTTCGGACGGGCTGTACGTACGCCCGTTGACAGCATAGCAACGGAAGCCCGCCGGGACAACCAGTCAAGGCGGGCCTGCCGGAGGTTTCCGCGCGGTGGCGCGAACCCCGGTGCCGGGGGACAATTCCCGGGTCGGACCCGCACGCGGGCTGCCGAGGCGGAGCGGCCGGTGACCGGCCGTTCGCGGCTGCCCATCGGAGTTGCCTGCGCCATGACCGCGCCCGAGACGCCCACGCCGCCGACGTTGCTCCTCAGCCAGCGCGACGCCTACCAGCGTGCCTGCGAGGCGACGGTGCTGGCGGTCGACCCGGCGTCGCGGGAGGTCGCGCTCGACCAGAGCGTGTTCTACCCCGGCGGCGGCGGCCAGCCGTGCGACACGGGCACGCTGCGCTCCGCCGACGGGGCCGCGTGGCCGGTGACGGCGGTTCGCAAGGCCGGGCCGACCGCGTGGCACGCGCTGGGCGGCGACGGGCCGCTGCCCGAGGTCGGGCAGGCGGTGACGGGCGAGATCGACTGGGAACGCCGCCATCGCCTGATGCGGACCCACACCGCGCTGCACGTCCTCTGCGGCGTGGTCTTCCGGGACTACGGCTCGCTGGTCACGGGCGGCAACATGGGGGTCGACGGGGCGCGGATGGACTTCGAGATGGACTCGGCCGACTTCACGCCGGCCCGGGTGGCGGAGATCGCGGCGCGGGCCAACGCGGAGATCGCGGCCGGGCACCCGACGCGGGTCCGGTTCCTGCCGCGCGAGGAGGCGTTCCAGATTCCGGACCTGATCCGGACCAAGACGAACCTCCTGCCGGAGGGGATTGCCGAGGTGCGGATCGTCGAGATCGTCGGCCTCGACCTGCAGGCGGACGGCGGCACCCATGTCGCTGACACGCGCGAGGTCGGCGGCCTGCGGGTGGTCGGCACCCGATCGAAGGGGAAGGCGAACAAGCGGTTGGAGATCGTGCTCGTCGACGACGCGGTCGCGGGCGACGCAGCGTCGTGAGGGGCGGGCAGACGATGGCAGGGGAGCAGACGGCGGTCGAGCGGGCGGCGGAACGGCTCGCCAAGCGGGCGCAGCCGTTCCACGAGTCGATCTGGGCGATGGTCGACGAACTGATGAACGACCATCCCGACATGGTCTTCTTCGGCAGCGGCGTGCCGGCGAAGGAACTCTTCCCGGTCGAGCGGCTGCAGGCCAGCTCGGCGGCGGCGTGGGCGGACGGCATCGCCGCGCTCGACTACGGCGAGGCGGAAGGGTACGCGCCGCTGCGGCAGGTGATCGCCGAACGGATGCGGCGACACGGAGCGGCGGTCGAGCCGGACGACATCGTCCTCACCAACGGCAGCCAGCAGGGGATCGACAACGTGGTCCGGGCGGTGGTCGACCCGGGCGAGGTGGTGCTGGTCGAGGCCCCCACCTTCATGGACGCGATCCGCATCTTCCGGTCGCACGACGCCGAGGTGGTCGGCGTGCCGATGGACGACGAGGGGATGCGGCCCGACGCGCTGCGGGCGACGCTCGAGCGGCTGCCGGCCCCGCCGCGCATCCTCTACCTGATCCCGACCTACCAGAACCCGACCGGGATCACGATGTCGCTGCCGCGGCGGCGGGAGATCCTCGGCATCGCCCGCGAGGCGGGGCTGCTGGTGCTGGAGGACGACCCCTACGGCGAATTGCGCTACGACGACGTCGAACTGCCGTCGCTGCGGGCGCTCGACCCGGCGGTGATCCACCTCGGCACCTTCTCGAAGACGTTCGCGCCCGGCCTCCGGATCGGCTGGGTGGTGACCGGCGACCCGCTGCGCCGGATGCTCCTGAGCATCAAGGAAGGGACCGACATCCAGACCGAGCGGATCATGACCCGGACGGTCTACCACGCGGTGCGCGACTACCTCGACGACCACCTCGACCGCGCCCGCGACATCTACCGCGCCCGGCGCGACGCGATGGTCCACGCGCTGGAGCGGGAGATGCCGGCGGGGACCACGTGGACGGTGCCGGAGGGCGGCTTCTTCGTCTGGGTCCAGTTACCGGAGGGGATGAACGCCGACGACCTGCTGCCGGCGGCGGCGCGCAACGGGGTGATCTACCTGCCCGGCTCGTGGTTCTTCCCGGACCGGAGCGAGGTGCGCGGCCTGCGGGTCAACTTCTCGACCCTGCCGGAGGAGCGCATCGTCGAGGGGGTCCGGCGGCTCGGGGAGACGGTGCGGGCGGCGCAGGGGTAGACGCTGCGTCGGCGAGACGCACTACCGAGGCAACCGGGACGCGCGAGGAAGTCGCTCTCTTTCTGAATAGGGCGTCGCTCTCCCAGATCGCGTGCCTGTGAACGCACGTGTGCGGCAGGCGCAGGCGTGTCCAGCGTGGGCCGCAGTGGTCTAGACCGCCAGAATGCCGCGCCGGGTTGCCAGCGTCACCGCCTCGGTGCGGCTGCCCGCGCCGAGTTTGCCGAGCACCGAGCCGACGTGGAACTTCGCGGTGTGCTCGCTGATGCCGAGCTCGCGGGCGATCGCCTTGTTCGGCAGGCCGTCGGCGACGAGGGCGAGCACTTGCAGCTCCCGCGGCGAGAGGGGGTCGCCGAGGGCGTCCGCCTCCGTGGGGCGGGTTCGGGGCTGGAGCCCGAGGAGACCGGCCACGGTCGGGTCGACGACGGTCAGGCCGGCGACCACCGCCCGCACCGCGGCGACGAGGGAGGCGGCGTCGGCGTCGGCCGGGAGGTAGCCGACGGGGCCGTCGGCGAGTGCCGCGCCCGCGAGCGGGGCGTCCGCGCCGAGGAGGACGAGTGGCGTGCCGGGCCACGCCTCGGCGGTCGCCTCCGGGTCGCCGCCGGAGCCGAGGTCGACGACCACGGCGGCCGGCTGCTCCGCGTCGGCGGCGAACGGGTCGGAAACGACGGCGAGGTCGGGGTCCGACCCGAGGAGGGCGGCGAGGCCGGCCCGGAGGGCGGGGGAGCCGGCCACGACGAACACGGCAGAGCCCCGGCCCGCGTCGTCGCGTCGGGACTCGCTGCCCGACCGGGGGAGGGTCACGGGCGCTCGGTGGCGACGACGGTGAAGTGCCGCGGCTCGCCGCCGCGCAGGACGCCGAGCTCGACCGCGTCGCCCGGCTCGAGCCGGAGCAGGGCCGCCGGCAGCGACTCCTGGTCCACGATCGGGTGGTCGCCGAAGCGGACCAGCACGTCGCCGAGGATCAGGCCGGCCCGGTCGGCGGGCGCGCCCTCGGTGATCTCGGTCACGAGGAACCCGACCGGGTGGTCGTCCCGCCGGAGCGGCACGGCCTTGCCGCCGAACCCGAGGTAGGCGCGGGAGAGACCGCGCCCGTGGCCCTCGACGAAGCGCTCGACCGCGAGGCTCGGCACCGCCAGCGAGAGGTCGCCCTGCACCATCGTGCTGATGCCGACCACCCGGCCGCGGGCGTCGACCAGCGGCCCGCCGGAGTTGCCGGGCAGGAGCCCGACGTCGGTTTGCAGCCAGTCGCCGGTGCGTGGGCCGGTGGTCGTGGCGGCCTGTCCGGCGGCCACCACCACGCCGGCGGTGACGGCGTGCTGGTAGCCGACCGGGTGGCCGAAGGCGAAGACGAGCTGGCCGGGCCGGACGGTCGAGGAGTCGCCGACCTCCACCGCCGGCAGGCCGTCGGCGGCGACCTTGATCACCGCGAGGTCGCGGTCGGGGTGGCGGGCGACGACGATCCCGACATGGCGGGTGCCGTTGCGGAGGACCACCTCGGCCCGTTCCTCGCGGACGACGTGGCGGTTGGTGACGATGGTCCCGTCCGGCCGCCAGACCACGCCTGCGCCGCCGCCCCCGCCCCGGACGTTGACGACGACGACGGCGGGACCGACCCGCTCGGCGAGCGCGGCGGCGGCCTCGGAGAAGGGAAGGGCGGGGGTGACGACGGTGCTCATGCTGGTTGCGGCTCGCTTTCGTGCTCGGGGCGGCGACGGGGACTGCGATCGACCGCGGCTAGGCGCGCTCGCCGACGGTGACCTCGGCCTCGGCCGGCTGGCCGCCGCGGATCAGGCGGAGCGACAGCGCGGTGCCGACCCGGTCGCTGGTCAGGCGGTCCTGCAGTTCCTCGACCTCGGCCACCGGCGCGCCGTCGAGGGCGACGATGATGTCGCCTATCAGGAGGCCGCCCTTCTCGGCCGGGCCGTCCGGCTCGAGCGAGACGACGAGCAGCCCTTGCTCCCGCGGCAGGCCGAGCGACTCGGCCATCGCCTGCGGCACCCGCACCGCCTGCGCCCCAACCCCGAGGAAGCCGCGCCGGACCTTCCCGTGCGACTGGATCGAGCCGACGATCCGGTCGATCGTCGCGGCCGGGATGGTCAGGCCGCCGCCCCGGCCGAGGGTCGACGAGTTGAGGCCAAGGATAGCCCCGCTGGCGTCGACGAGGGGGCCTCCCGAGAAGCCGGGCAGCATCGCGACGTCGGCCCGCAGGTACCCCTCGACGTTGCCGCCGTGGTGCGCTCGCCACGCCCCGCCGACGACGCCGAGGACGCCGAAGGAGGCCATCGGGCCGCTCGGGCCGGGCCGGCCCACGGCGAGGACGAGGTGCCCGACCTTCGGGTCGGCGACGGCGCGGGGGGCAGCGGTCAGGTCGTCCGCCTCGACCTTGAGCACCGCGAGGTCGGTGCCGTTGTCGCGGCCGAGGAGCCGGGCGGGGACGGTGCGGCCGTCCGGCAGGCCGATGGTGATCTCCTCGTCCCGCTCGACGACGTGGCTGGCGGTGACGACGGTGCCGTCGGTCCCCCAGACGATGCCGGTCGCCGGCATCCGGCGGCGGCCGTTGACGGTGACGGTCGCGGCGGCGGCGCGCTCGACCGCGTTGGCGAGGTCGTCCGAGAGCTGGACGAGGGCGGTGGTGTCGCTGGTTGCCGACATGGTGCGTGGCTCCTTCTGGTTCGCTGAACGATGGGGCAATGCTAGGCCGGGCCCGCGCCGCCGCCATCGTCCGGACCGGCAGTCGGCGACCTAGCCGTCCGGGCAGG
>JBDHWC010000182.1:0-5186 GCA_039809985.1 Thermomicrobiales bacterium
CGCGTCGGCCCCGTCCCGTTCCCGGCGCGCGGGCGGGCCGGCCCCGCCCCGCCGCCCGCTGCCCGCCCGCCCCTTGGCGATCCTTCGCCTGCGGCAGGTCGATCGAGAGCGCGGCGTTCTCCAGCCCGCGAATGTTTCCGCCCCCGGCGCGGCGCAGCTTCGCGAGCCGCTTGCGGGTCGTCGCCAGCGTCGCCTTGTCGGCCGAGCGGACGAGGTTGACCAGCATCGCCGGGTCGTGGGCGAGGTCGTACAGTTCGCGCTCGCCGGTCTTGTACTCGACGTAGAGGTGGTCCTCGCCGCGCAGGGCGGAGAACGGCGGCACCGAGTCGTCGCCGTCGTCGCCCGTGCCGCCGAATCCTTCCAGCAGCGCCTCCTCCCGCCAGCCGCGCGTGCCGCCGGTCAGCAGCGGCAGCAGCGAGCGCCCGTCGACGAAGCTCGGCGCGCGCGCCCCGGCGATCTCGGCGAAGGTCGGCGCGAGGTCGATGTTCAGGGCGATCGCGTCGACCGTCGCGCCCTTGCGAACGCCCGGCCCGGTGGCGACCAGCGGCACCCGCGTCGCCTCGTCGTACGGCCCGTTCTTGCCGTGGGCCTGCCGGTGCTCGCCGAGGAAGACGCCGTTGTCGGAGGCGAAGAAGACCCACGCGTTCTCCGCCGCCCCGGCCGCCGCCAGCGCGTCGAGGACGCGGTCGACCAGTTTCGCCACGCCCTGCAGCGAGGCCCGCCGGTCGCCGGCGTTCGCCTCGACCTTGCGGATCTGGTCGCGGCTCATCGGCTTGGTGTCGCGCACCCACGCCGGCTTGTCGCTGACGTCCGCCTCGTTGAACGACGCGCCGCGGGAGGCCTTCCGGTTCCGGCCGCCGCCGCCCGCCCCCGGCGGCGGCGTGCTCGGCGCGTGCGGCGCGAACGGCGCGACGTAGAGGAACATCGGCCGCGGGTCGGTCGCCGCCTGCGCGACGAACGTCTCCGCCCGGTCGCCGACCACCGTCGTCAGGTAGTCGGCGGCCTTGTGGCCGTGCTTGGTGATCGTCCCGTTCTCGTTCAGGGCGTAGTCGTACTGGGAGTAGGCGGCGTGGTCGATCGCCGCCACCCACGTCTCCCACCCGGGCGGCACGTAGGCGGGGTCCTCCTTGCTCGAGTAGCCGTTGATGTACTTGCCGACCAGCCCCGTCCGGTAGCCCGCGGCCTGCAGCCACGTCGCGACCGTCGACGCCTCCAGCCCCTTGCCGTGCAGCGTCCCGAAACCGGCGTCGTCGCCGGTGTTGCCGAGGACGCCGTGGTTGTGGGCGTACTGCCCGCGCAGGATCGAGGCCCGCGACGGCGAGCAGAGCGGCGTCGTCGCGAACGCCCGGCGGAAGGTCGTCCCCTGCGCCGCGATCCGGCTGCGCGCGCTGCGAACGTCGTCGAAGTCGTCGGCCCGCATGTCGTCGGTCAGGATCAGGACGATGTGCGGTCGGCCGGCGGCGGCCGCCGGGCGGCGCGGCGCGGCGGCCCCGGCGAGCGCGCCGAGCCCGGCCGCGGCAAGGGTGCGTCGGCTGAGGCGCGACGGCGCGGTCATCGGCTGGCTGCCTCCCGGCGGTCCCGTGCCCGGTCCGCGGCCTAGTCGGCGCGGACCTCGACGACGAACTGCCCGATCTGGACCGAGGCGTCGGCAGACTTGACGTACCCATTGTAGCGGCCGGAGACCGGCGACGTGAAGCCGACGACGGTGGTCGTCTTCGGGGCGATCTCGGTCGCGGCGACCAGCGTGTCGATCGACAGGGTGTAGGCGACGTCGTCGCTGTTGAGGATCTGCAGGACGGTCGCGACCTTGGTCGAGAGGCTGACGTTGGCCGGCGCGACCTGGCCGCCGGCGATGGTGACCTTGGCCCCGCCCGCCGCCGCCGGCGCGTTCCCGGCGACCACCGTCACGGTGATCCCGAGCGCCTCGACCGTGGCCACCCGGTCGGCCTCGCTCAGCTGCGCCGACGGCATCTGGCCGCACGCCGCGAGCAGGAGCGCGCCGCCGCCGCCCGCCGCCAGCCCCAGCACCCTGCGCCGGGGCATCCCCGCGGTCCCGTCCGTGCCCACCGTTTCCCACCTCCGCTGCATCGCCGCTCCGGCACCCACATGATGTCGCCGCGCATCCTACCCGGAATCGGGTCGCCCGAGCAGTGCCGAGGCGCGCTCACGCGCCGTGCTCGCCGTCCCGACTGGCTACACTTCCCGCGTCTGCCCAGCTTCGGCGGGACCATGTGCCAGACGGCTCGCGAAAGGCCCCCGATGAGCACCCCGGCGTTCGTCACCGACGGCTTCCACCACGTGACGATGGTCTCCGGCGACGCCCGGCGCACCCTCCCCTTCTACCGCGACCTGCTCGGGCTGCCGCTCGTCAAGCAGACCGTCAACTTCGACGTGCCCGACACGTACCACCTCTACTTCGGCGACGACCAAGGGCGGCCCGGCACGATCCTCACCTTCTTCGAGTGGCCGCACGCCGGCCGCGGCCGCTACGGGGTCGGCGGCGTCCACCACGTCGCCCTCGGCACCACCACGCCGGAGCAGCAGCTTCGCTGGAAGCGGCGGCTGACCGACGCCGGGGTGCCGGTCAGCGGCCCCTACGACCGCGGCTGGTTCCACAGCATCTACTTCCGGGACCCGGACGGGCAGGTGCTCGAGATCGCCACCGAGGGCCCCGGCTTCGACCTCGACGAGCCGATCGGCGCGCTCGGCCAGCGGCTGGTCCAGCCGAACCCGCGCCGCCTGATCGGCGGCCGAGACGAGGCGACGATCCGGGCCGAGACCCACCCGGAGCCGGTGCCGACGATCGACGACGCGCTGCGGCTGCGCGGCATCCACCACGTCACCGGCATGAGCGACGACCTGGCGGCCAGCCACGACTTCTACGAGCGGGCCCTCGGCCTGCGCCTGGTCAAGCAGAGCGTCAACCAGGACGACCCCGACACCCTCCACTACTTCTGGGCGAACTACGACGGCACCCGCGTTCTCCCCGCCAGCGACATGACCCTCTTCGGCTGGCCGAAGGGCGCGCCGCGGGCGCGCGAGGGAACCGGCCAGACCCACCACGTCGCCTTCCGTGCCCGCGACGAGGAGCAGCTCCGCGCCTGGCGCGAGCACCTGCTGGAGCAGGACATCCCCGTCAGCGAGGTGATGGACCGCACCTACTTCAAGAGCATCTACTTCCGCTCGCCGGACGGCCTGCTGCACGAGATCGCCTCCGACTCGCCCGGCTTCGCCGTCGACGAGCCGGCCGACCGTCTCGGCGCGTCCCTCCGGCTGCCGCCGTGGCTGGAGTCGCGGCGGGCCGAGATCGAGCCCGGGCTGCGCCCGCTGGAGTAGGGGGCACCGCGCCGGACGAGCACCGTCGGTCAGCCGCCGGAAGGTCGCGACTGGTCGGTCAGCTCGTCGACGAACTCGCGCGGCGACATCAGACGGACGCCTTGGTAGGTGTCGACGGCGCGCAGTCGTCGGTCCCCGGTGACCAGGCGGGTTGCGCCCGCGCTCAGCGCGGTGGCGAGCACGAGATCGTCCTCGGGATGGGTGGCGACGCCGAGGACTGCCGTGGTCACCGGCTGGATCAGTGCCCGCCGTTGGACTTGGGAGAGCACCGCCGCGACCTCGGACTCCGACAGGAAGCGAGCGAAGTACGGATTCCGGAAGGTGCGTGTCAGCTCAGCGAGAATGTGCGCCGACAGGACGAGGCGAAATCGCTCGGCGCGCCACAAGCGGATGACCTCGCCCGGGACGCTGTCCGGATTGCTCGCGGCAGCGAGGCCCGAGGCGAGCACGTTCGTGTCGAGAACGACAATCGTCACGCCGGGCGACGGCTCGCGCCGCGCCCTTCCCGACCCTCGGCGATGATGCGCGCGATCTCCGACTCGAGCTCATCGGCTGGCACCGATGCGAGCGCCCGGCTGAAGCTCCGGATCGCCTCGGTGCCTTCGTCCCACTCCCGATCGTACTCGGCGAGCCTGTCGAGGTCGCTGACCGGTACGATCGCCGCGATCGGCTTGCCATGCTGCTCGACGACGATGCGGTGCCTCGGCGCGGACACGCGCCCGAGGACGGCTGGCAGCGCGTCTCGAACTTCGTCGATGGTCAATCTGGTCACATGGGATTCCGGCTCGTCCGTGCTCATCGGCATCCTCTCGCGCCCGCGAGCCCATCATACCCTTCGCGCCGAGGCACCGTCGCTCACCGAACGTGCCGACCCCGCCTACCCCTCCGCCGCGAACGCCCGCACGAACGCCGCCAGCCGTTCGCCGGCCAGCGCGAGCACTTCCTCCCCCGCGGCCGCCGTCGCCGCCGGGGCGTCGCCGTAGACCCCGTGCGGCGACTCCCGCAGCGGGTCGGGCGGGGCGTAGAACGCGCCGGCGAACGGGGCGTCGCCCTTCGCGGCGAGGTCGGCGCACTGCTCCGGGCGCACCGCGGCGTGGTCGACCAGCTCGGGCCGCAGCCGCAGCTGGACCGAGGTCTCGGTCTGGCCGGCGTGGCCGATCTGGCCGCCGTCGCCGGGCGTGATCCGCCGCAGCTCGCCGCCCAGCAGGTTCCAGTACGACAGCGCGGCGGCGCGGACACCGTGCTCCGCCAGCATGGTCGCCGCGACGCCGACGATGCCGGCGTTGCCGCCGTGGCCGTTGACGATCACCAGCCGCCGGAACCCGTGCCGCGCCACGCTCGCCCCGAGGTCCGCGAACAGCGCGAGGATCGTCTCCGGCCGCAGCGTCAGGGTGCCGGCGAACGGCAGCCAGTAGGGCGAGAGCCCCCACCAGACCGGCGGCAGCACCAGCGCCCGCGGCTCGTCGAGCTGCCGTGCCGCCCGCAGCGCCACCTCGGTCGCGCTCGCCGTGTCGGTGTCGAGCGGCAGGTGCGGCCCGTGCTGCTCGACCGACCCGATCGGCTGCAACAGCACGGTGCCCGGCGGCATCGCCGCGATCTGGTCCCGCCGCAACCGCTCCCAGCGCACCTCGTCGCCCGTCATCGTCGCCTTCCCCCGGTTTCGCCACGAAAATGGGACTGCCGATTCTTGCATCGCGACCGCGGACGCGAAAGACTCCGGCCATGCCCGCAGTGACCCCCGCACGCGGTCTCCTCGTCCAATGGCTCGCGCCGGGAGCGGCGAACCCGCTTCCGAGCCCGGTCGCGCGGCCCAGCCGCCGCGGGCTGCTCGCGGCGCTCGCCGCCGTCGT
>JBDHWC010000183.1:0-5171 GCA_039809985.1 Thermomicrobiales bacterium
GGCGGCTGGCGGCTGGCGGCTGGCGGCTGGCGAATTGTGGTCCGGGCAGCGGCCGCGCGGCGAACGCCGGGCCATCAGCCATCAGCCGCCAGCCATCAGCCGCCAGCCTCGTGCTGCCCCGTCGGCTTCTCGCGCCCGATCCGGCTGGCGCGCTCGCGCAGGGCGGCCCCTTCCTCCTGGCACATGACGGCGACGACGTCGCCGGGGCGGAGGCGGGCGAGGGCGAGGTCGAACGCCTCGATCTCCCCCGGCGCGACCTCGTGCTCGGGGTTGCCGCCGGCGGCGATCCCGGCGAGGTACTGGACGTTCATCGCCGCCGCGTTCTCGCGGCCCCGCAGGTAGCGGCGCGACTCCTTGACGATCACCCGCTCGGAGCGCTCGGCCGCCATCCGGCCCAGTTCCCGCAGGATCTCGTCGGTGCGGTCGCCCGCCGTGCCGATCACCGTCGTCAGCCGGCCGCGCGGGCCGCGGAAGCCGTCGGCGAGGTCGAGCAAATGGCGCAGCCCGACCTCGTTGTGGGCGTAGTCGACGATCACCGTCGCGCCGCGGACGTCGTAGACGTGCAGGCGGCCGATGTTGTGCTCGCCGAGGGTGCCGAAGGTGGTCAGGCCGGCCGCCACCTCCTCGCGGCCGAGGCCGAGGGCGCGGCAGGCGGCGGCGGCGCAGAGGGCGTTCTCCAGCATGTGGGCCGCCCGGCCGCCCCAGCCGATCGGGATCGCCGCCACCTCGGCCACGGGCCAAGCGTGTTCCCCCTCGGCTTCGACCATCCAGCCGTCGCGCAGGAAGAGGGCGCGGCCGCCGTCCCGCAGGTGGGCGAGGACGGTCGGGTTCGCCGCCTCGCGCGAGACCCAGACCGGCCGGCCCCGCAGGCCGCCGGCGATGCCGCGGACCAGCGGGTCGTCGGCGTTGAGGACGACGGTCCCCTCCGCCTTGACGACGCGGAGGACGACCGCCTTGACCGCCGCCAGCCCCTCGACGGTGTGGATGCCGTGCAGCCCGAGGTGGTCGGCCGAGATGTTGGTCATCACCGCGACGTCGTGGCTCTCGCAGGCGAGGCCGCGCAGCAGGATGCCGCCGCGGGCGGTCTCCACCACCGCGGCGTCGAGCCCCGGCTCCTCCAGCACCCGGCGGGCGCCGGCGGGGCCGCTGTAGTCCCCCTCCAGCACCTGCTCGCCCTCGATGTAGACGCCGGTGGTGCTGCTCCAGCCGACCTTGCGGCCGGTGCCGCGCAGGATGTGGGCGATCAGGCGGGTGGTGGTCGTCTTGCCGTTGGTGCCGGTGACGCCGACCACCGGCACGGTCCGGTCCGCGTCGCGGACCATCAGCGGCCGGTCGTCCTCGTCCCCGTTCGCGGCGATCAGGGCGGGCAGGGCGTCGGCCTCGGCGGCGACGTCGACCGGGGCGCCGGCGACGACCGCGGCCAGCAGCCTCGCGACTCCGAGCGCGAAGCGGCGATGCTCCCAGGCGAAGGCGAGCGCGAGGTGGCCGGGCGTCTCCAGCGGCGTCCAGTGGGTCTCCGGATCGGGCTGCCCGGCCCGGCGGTGGAGGGCGACCACGGCGTCGGCCAGCAGCTCGCCGAGGGCCGCCTCGCCGGCGACCGCCTCGTCCGGGGCGAGCCCGAGCGGCTCCAGCCGGCCGCCGAGGGCGGCGAGCGCCGCCGGGCCGAGGTCGGCCGCGGCAGCCTCCCACTCGACCTTGACGGCGGGCGCGAGCAGGAACAGGTTCGGGCCGTCGAGGTCGCGGATCTCCACCAGGCGCATGGGGCGTCTCCAGGACGGAGTCGAGAAGTCGAGAAGTCGAGAAGTCGGGGAGTCGGGGAGTCGGGGGTCGGGGGTCGGGGGTCGGGGACCGGCGTTCTTCTCGACTCCTCGACTCCTCGACTCCGTCCACTTCACGACTTCGACGCGATCAGGGCCAGCAGTTGGAGCGCATTGTAGAGGGCGTGGGCGATGATCGAGGCGGTGGTGCCGTAGCGGCTGCGGACGAGGCCGAAGACGACGCTGACGGCGAAGAGGGCGAGGATCGCGAGGTTCAGCCCGTACTGTGGGGCGTGGACGAGGGCGAAGAAGACCGAGACGAGGACGATGCCGAGCCGGGGCTGCAGCGCGCCCCGGAAGAACGTCTCCTCGCCGATCCCGGCCGCGGCCCCGATCAGCAGCGCGCCGAGCGGGGTCTGCAACTGGCCGGTCATCTGGCTCACGGTCTGGTCGAGGTCGCGGTCGATCCCCGGCTGCAGGGCCTGGATGACGATGCCGGAGACGACGAGGACGACCAGCGCGGCGACGGTGCCGGCGAGGCCGCCGCCGATCACCCGCGGCGTCGGCAGCACGAGCCCGAGCCGCTCGGCCGCAGTCGCCCACGTCCGGCGGAAGCCGACGCCGACCGCGGCGAAGGCGACGAGGACCAGCGTCACGTTCTGGACGATCACCTCGAAGGCGGACACGGAGCCGATGTCCGTCGGCGGCGCGACCGCCCGGTTGCCGACGGCAACGGCGAGCAGGAACGCGATCAGGCCGAGGACGAGGCTGAGCCCGACCATGTCGGTGGCCGAGTCGGGGTCGAGCGGGGTGCCCCGTGCCACCAGTCGCCGGAACCGCTTGACCATCGGCAGGGCGAAGCCGGCCCCGGTCAGCAGCAGGGGGACGCCGAAGCCGGGGTTGCCGCCGGTGGTCGAGACGGCGAGGCCGATCGCGGCGACGAAGAGGGCCGGGAAGCCGAGGGCGAGGTAGAGCCCGACGATGGCGGACCGGTCGCTCTCCGCCCGCCACGCCCAGTACGCCAACCCCCAGACGATGCCGACGATGGCCGCCGCGACGACGACCAGCACCACCGCGCTCGAACCGGTCCCTGCCATTCCACTCCCTGTCACGCCTCGGGCCGGGAGTATAGCGGGCGGCTGGCGGCTGGCGGCTGATGGCTGGCGGCTGGCGGCTGATGGCTGGCGGCTGGCGAGCGCAGATGGCCGTGCGTCGGATCGCGGTCGGCCGAGCCTCGGTCGTTCCTTGTCTCCCGGCCAGCGGGGGTTGCGGCGGGCTGTTCAGACGGGGCGATGGCACTGCGTCGGACGCCGAAAATCCCACGAGTCGGGCTTGGAGCCTGCCAGACGGAGCGGCGCGGCGCTGGAAGCCGGGACGGCTGACCGACCGCGAGTCGGGGGCGGCCCCACGCTCGCCGCTGCCTGCTGGAGCGGCGGCAGGACGGTCCGTGCGACGCGGGTCGCCACGATCGCGATGCTCGGAGAAAGTAGACACTCCTTGGCGCTCTTGAATGTCGAATGTGGGAGAATGCCAGTGAACTTTGCCGTCAGGGTGCGGCGTGAGGAGGACGGGGATGCCGGGGCGGATGGCGACGGCGGAGGAAACAGCGGCGTTCCGAGAGGAGATCGGGGGCTTCTGGGTCGTCACGATGGGTGCGCAGGCCCGCTCCCTGCGGCCCCCGGCGGCGCACTCTCCCGACGTGGACCCGGCGATGCAGGCGACGTCGCCGAGCGTCGCGGGTGAACCTCCGGAATCTCCGGAGGCGGGGGAGCGGGCCGACCCGCGCCCCGAGTAGGGGTGGCCGGGGGCCGGGCGGGGACAGGCTCCCCCCCCGGAACGGACACCGACGCCGGCGGCAGCCGTTGCACGGCATCGTGCGCTGACGAGAACCGCGTCCTCCTCCCGGATGGGATCCTGATCGGGGACTCGGACGCAGATGCAGCAGGAGGCCGAAGATGCCTTGGACGTTCTTGACACCGGAGGAGGCCAGGGAAGAACTGGAGCGACGCGGCATCCATCCCGAGAACGTGCTGACCTTCTCGCACGTGCCGGCTGATGTCTTCAGGCGCGCGCTGAGGCCCTCGGGCGCGACGTCACCGGCCGCGTCACCGGAAACCTCAGACGCCCCGGCACCGACCGAGCACGACCCCGGCGCCGAGTAGCCGACGCGCTGTCGCCGCCGACGGGGCCGGTTGCGCTCCGTCGGCGGCGACGCTCTCGTGCCTCGCGGCGTTCGGCGCGCCCGGCTGTGACCGCGCCGCCGGCGACGCGGCGATCCCTTTGCCGTCGCTGGCGCCGGTGCCCGCGTCGCCGTGAGCGGGGACCTCGCCCAGTCGTGACGGTCGCGTCCGCGCCAGGTCAGCCCCCGATGTTCCGCACCGCCGCGTCGACGACCGCCCGCACCGAGGCGTCCGGGCTGCCCGCCGGGGCGACGCCGGTGACCGTGACCACGTACGGCCCCTCGCGCGCGACCATCGTCGTCTCGTTGCCGTTGGAGCCGGGACCCGAGTAGGCGGTCGACTCGTCGGCGGCGGAAGCGAGGCTGGCCGGGCTGAATCCCCGCTTCTTGGCAAGGAGGAACGCCAGTTCCTTGTAGCCGTGCTCGGCGTCGGCGTCGCTGTCGAAATGGTGGACCGTGGCTTGGACCCACCCGGCGAGACCGGCCGGCGGGTTGTCCAAGGCGTAGACACGAGTGTAGCCGTCGATCCAGCCGAGCTGCCGGAAGTCGCCGGCGACGGCCGGGGCCGGGGCGAAGTAGGCGAGCGTCGGCTCGCGGAACGGGCGCGTCAGGTCGAGCGAGGCGGCGCGCTCGACGCGGTACGCCGCGCCGGACGGAGCGGTCAGCCCGCCGGGGAGGACGGCGCTGGCCGCCGGTGCCGGGGCCCGTTGGGCGACCACCGCCGGCGCGGGGGCCGAGACCGGGTTCGCGGCCTGGGCGTTCGCAGAGGTGGTGCCCGAGCCGCCGTTCGCCACCGAGCGGACACCGACCCGGCGAAGGAACGCCAGCCCGTCCTTGGCGAAGTTCACGCCCAAGGCCGCCGCGCCGGACGAGGAGCCGGAGAGCCCGGCGTCGTAGGCGTTCTGGGGCGTGGCGATGCCGCTGATCACCACGTTGCCATCGACCAAGGTGGCGGAGGCCGCGTCGTTCGCGCCGCCTGCGCCCCAGAGGATGTAGTAGGTCAGACCGGGGTCACTGGGGCTCGTGTACGGGTCGAGAATGTCCAGACGCGCATCCGCCAGCGCGGCCTCGTTCGAGTCGTAGATTTCGTAACTCAGCACGCCGTAGGTGGAGAAGATGAGCACTCCATAAGTTGCTCGTGAAAAGTCGGGGTCAGGCGGGTAGTTCTTCCGGCCGATCTCGCCCCCGAACAGTTCCTCCGCGCTCGTCATCGCCTGGGTCAGCAGCGCGTCGTG
>JBDHWC010000184.1:0-5151 GCA_039809985.1 Thermomicrobiales bacterium
GGCCGACGGTCGCCGCCGCGCCGACGCCGCCCGGGGCGAGCGCCTCGAGCCGCTCGTCGAACGCGGCGACGGCGGCGGCGATCGCGAGGTCGGCGGGCGGGTCGCCGCGGCGGGCGGCGTCGAACGGGTCGGCGAGGGCGGCGACGACCGGATCGTCGAGCACGGCGGCGTCGCGCAGCATCAGGACATGGGCGAGGGCGGCGTCGGCAACGGCCTCCCAGACGGCCCGGGACGGAGGTTGCGACGGACTCATCACGTCTCCTTCGGGGCGGATCGAACGGGGCCGAGTGTAGCAGCGGCACGCGCGGCGGCGGTCGTCCGAGCATCCGGGGGTGGTCGTCGTGCGGTCGCCTCTTGAACTCGGTTCACTCGCGCCCCTACCATCCGGCGAGAGGCGACGGCGGTGGCCGCCCGGTCTCGGAGCGCCCGGGCGGCGCGAGCCGCGAAGGAAGAGTCTGATGATCCCCGAGAACTTCGCCGGCCGCGGCAAGGTGGCGGTGCTGAAGACGCAGCCGGAGCGCGTGCTGCACGACGTCTCCGAGGTGATGCACCTCGCGGGCTACGAGGCCGCGCTGCCAAAGGACCGCGACACGATCCTCAAGATCAACATCTCGTGGCAGACGTGGTACCCCGCCTGCTCGACCACGCCGTGGCAGCTCGAGGGGGTGATCCAGACCCTGCGGGCCGACGGCTACCAGAACCTGATCGGGGCGCACAACCGGACCGTGGTGGTCGATGCCTACGTCGGCGAGCGGAACAACAAGCACAAGTACGTGGTCGACAAGTACGGCGTCGCCAACGTCCACCTCTACGAGCCGCACGTCGAGTGGGTGCCGTTCCAGCCGAGCAAGCCGTTCCTCGTCCTCGACCAGATCTTCCCGGAGGGGGTGCGGATCCCGAAACTGTTCATCGGGCGCAACATCGTCCAGCTGCCCACGGTCAAGACCCACGTCTTCACGACGATCACCGGGGCGATGAAGAACGCCTTCGGCGGCCTGCTGAGCGACCGCCGGCACCACACCCACGCGGTGATCGACGAGACGCTGGTCGACCTGCTCCAGATTCAGCAGGACATCCACACCGGGCTCTTCGCGGTGATGGACGGGACGTTCGCCGGCGACGGGGCGGGGCCGCGGGCGATGCGCCCGCACGAGAAGGACATCCTCCTCGCCAGCGCCGACCAAGTGGCGATCGACGCGGTCTCGGCGAAACTGCAGGGCTTCGACCCGATGAGCCTGCCGTTCATCCGGCTGGCGCACGAGAAGGGGCTGGGGGTCGGCGACCCGAAGGAGATCGAGATCGTCGGCCACGACATCTCGCTCGAGGACTGGAAGTTCGTCAAGGAGGACACCTTCGCCTCCAAGGGGCAGCACCTGATCTACCACGGGCCGCTGAAGCGGTTCGAGAAGCCGCTGCTGCAGTCGCCGCTGGTGCCGTGGAGCTACTTCGCCTCGAACTTCTACCACAACGTCTACTGGTACCCGGTCGTCGGCCGGAAGCGGGTGAAGGACGCGCTCGACACCAAGTGGGGCCGGCTCTTCCAAGGCTACGGCGACGGCAAGGTGGTGCTCCCCGGCCCGGAGCCGCGGCCGACCGCGGTGGCGGCGGGCAGCGCCGCCGGGCTGCTGGCGGCGATCGTGCTCGGCGCGAAGGCGCTGCGACGAGAGTAGGATGAGCGTGACCGGCGCGGACGCGGTGCCGCGACCGGGGGGAGGCGCGCCCGTTGGGGTGGCGCGCGAAACGGGGAGGGTTCGGGTCCATGGCGATGTGGCACGTGGCCGTCGGCGGCATGGTCGTCGGCGCCTACGCGTTCCTGGTGGTGCTCAACCTGCTCAACCTGGGCGGGATGCGGCTCAAGTTCACGAAGTACGTCTCGATGGCGGCGGCGTTCCTGCTGCTGCTCCAGTACGTGATCGGCTTCCTGCTGCTGGGCGGCGGATTCCGGAACAGCATGGCGCACTACGTCGTCGCCCTCGCCGCGATTCTCACCGTCGGTGCGGAGCATGGCACGCGAGACGGCGCGAAGCGGGCGATGCCGCTGCTGGCGAGCATCTTCACGCTCGTCCTCGTACTGATCGCCTACTACCTCGGGATGAAGGGTGTCGAAGGCGTGGTGACACCGGCGACGGGCGTGGCGACCCCCGCGGCGTAGTGGCCGGCTGCACGCTGGAACGACGTGACAGCCCCTTGGCGGCGCGGCTCGCCAAGGGGCTTCCCTTGTTGCTCGACGCGGCGATGGGCACCGACCTCGACCGTCGCGGCGTCACCACCACGCTGCCGCTCTGGTCGGCGGTCGGCCTGCTCGACGCGCCGGGGACAGTGCTCCGCATCCACGCCGAGAACCTGGCCGCCGGCGCGGACGTGGTGACGACCAACACCTTCCGCACCACCGGCCGCACCCTCCGCGCCGCCGGCCGCGACCCGGCCGAGGGGCCGGAGCTGACCCGGCGGGCGGTCGCGCTCGCCCGCGAGGCGAGGGACGTCGCCGACCGGCCGCACGCGCTCGTCGCCGGGTCGATCGCGCCGCTGGAGGACTGCTACTCGCCGTGGCTCGCCCCGGCCGCGGACGTCGCGCGGCGCGAGCACGCCGAGCAGGCGGCGGCGCTCGCCGCGGCGGGGGCCGACTTCCTGATGGTCGAGACGATGCCGGGGATCGGCGAGGCGACGGCGGCGCTCGAAGCCGCCCGCGCGACCGGGCTTGAGGCGACCGTTGGATTCGTCTGCGCCCCGCCCCAGGCGGACGGCCAGGTTCGCCTGCTGAGCGGCGAGACGCTGGCCGACGCCGTGCGCGCGGTCGCGCCGCTCGGCCCGAGCGCGATCCTGGTCAACTGCTCGGCCCCGGCGGTGATTGACGCCGCACTGGCCGAACTGCGCGGGCTGACCGGCCTGCCGATCGGCGGCTACGCCAACCTCGGCCGGGTCGACCCGACGCGGGGCTGGGAGCCGGACGCGAGCGTCTCCGGCGCGGTCTTCGCCGCCGACGCCGAGCTCTGGCTGGAGCGGGGCGCGATGATCATCGGCGGCTGCTGCGGCACTCACCCGGAGCACACCCGCGCTCTGCGCGAACTCCTCGACCGCCGCCAAGCGGAGGCGGCCCACCCGACAGCGTCCTCCCGCTGAGCCGACGTCGCGCCGAGGCTGTCGACGGCATCGGCGGCTGCGACTTCGCGGGCGTGACCGATGAGGAGCCCGCGGGTTCCCTGCCGCGCGGTTTTGCGTGACGTGGCTCCTTGCGTGGCGGCTGCCGGATCAGTTCGAGCCTTCCGATCGTCCTGCGAGACCCGTCCGGAGGGAGGCATCGACGGCCGCGGTCTGGCTTGGCAGGTGCACCAAACCCCCTTCGGCACGGGTGGAGCGTGGTGGGGGCACCGGGAACATCGACTTCAAGCTGATGACCTGAATTCGCTTCGCCATCGGTGGTTCAGGTAGAACCGCGCGCCGTCGATCGTGTCTCCCTCGCTCAACTTGACTGTGGCCCTGTCGAGACGGCCATCTCCTCACCTCGATCTTGCTCTGGCTCGGGGGAGCGCCGAGGCCCGATAGAATCTGGTCTGCTTGGGCGCGGCGATCCATGGGCCGAACGGTCCGAGGCGGAGGAGGGGGCATGGCGGGCGAACTGCTGCTCGGGGTCGACATCGGCACCTACAGCTCGAAGGGGGTGCTCTGCACGCCGGACGGGCGGGTGGTGGCGACCCGCACCGTCGAGCACGACCTCAGCCTGCCCCGGCCCGGCTGGGCCGAGCACGACCCGGAGCGGGTCTGGTGGGGCGAGTTCGTCGAGATCACGCGGGCGATGCTGGCCGAGGGGCACCCGGCGGACGCGGTGAAGGCGGTCGCGGTCAGCGCGATCGGGGCCTGCCTGCTGCCGGTCGACGCCGACGGCCGGGCGCTGCGGCAGGGCATCCTGTACGGGATCGACACCCGGGCGACGGAGGAGATCGCCTGGCTGAACGCCGAGTTCGGCGAGCAGCCGATGCTCGACCTCGGCGGGTCGGCGCTCACTTCGCAGGCGATCGGGCCGAAGATCCTCTGGCTGCGCCGGCACGAACCAGACGTCTTCGCCAAGAGCCACATGATGCTCGCCGCGTCGTCGTACATGGTTCAGCGCCTGACCGGCGAGTTCGTGATGGACCACCACACCGCGTCGTACTACAACCCGCTCTACGACCTGCGCGGCCTGCGCTGGGACCCGCGATTCGCCGGGCCGATCGTCGAGCTGGAGCGGCTGCCGCGCCTCCTCTGGTCGAACGAGGTGGCCGGCATGGTGACGGCAATGGCGGCGGCCGAGACCGGGCTGGTCGCGGGAACGCCGGTGACGGCGGGGACGATCGACGCGGCGGCCGAGGCGATCAGCGTCGGCGTGGTCGACCCGGGCGACATGATGGTGATGTACGGCACCACCATGTTCTTCATCCACGTCACCGGCGACCCGGTGCCCGACCCCAGGATGTGGGCCACCGCGTTCGTCCTACCCGACACCTACGCGATCGACGGCGGGATGTCGACCACCGGCGCGCTGACCCGCTGGTTCCGCGACCAGCTCGCGGGAACGGAGACGGCGGCGGAGGCGGCCGGCGGCCCCAACGCCTACGCGGCCCTCGCCGACCTCGCGGCGACGGTCCCGGCCGGGTCGGAGGGGCTGGTCTGCCTGCCGTACTTCGCCGGCGAGCGGACCCCCGTCAACGACCCGGACGCGCGCGGCGTCTACGCCGGGCTGACCCTCTCGCACACCCGCGCCCACCTCTACCGGGCGAGTCTGGAAGGCACGGCGTTCGGCGTCCGCCACAACCTCGAGACGATGACCGAGATGGGGGCCGCGCCGAAGCGGCTGGTGGCGGTCGGCGGCGGCGCGAAGAACCCCCTCTGGCTGCAGATCGTCTGCGACGTCAGCGGCCTGCCGCAGGACGTGCCGGAGCGGACGATCGGGGCCTCGTTCGGCGATGCGTTCCTCGCCGGGCTGGCGACCGGGCTCGTCTCCGGCGTCGCCGCCCTGCGCCGCGACTGGGTGCGGATCGCCGACCACCTCGTGCCCGACCCGGCGGCGCACGCCGTCTACGACCGCTACTACCCGGTCTACCGCCACCTCTACGAGGCGGCGAAGGAGGACCTGCACGCGCTGGCGCGGCTGGGGGCGGCGGGGGCCTGAGCGGC
>JBDHWC010000185.1:0-5125 GCA_039809985.1 Thermomicrobiales bacterium
GGCGTCGTCGCCGGAGCGAGTCGCCCCCGGCACCGCCGCGAGGTCGGCCGCCGGCCGCGCCGGGACCGCCGGACGGCCCGTCGCGGGCTCCGGAGTCTCCTCCCGGTCGGGCTGGCGGGGCGGCCGCTGGTCGCTCACGCGCCGCGCTCGCCCGGGGTGCGCGGCACCGCCGCGCCGTCGGGGCGCGGGGTCGCGTGTTGACACGTCACGATCGGCGTGCCTAGAATGCAGGCGTCGCTCGGGTGCACCAAGCCCTCCCTTGGCGGGGAAACAGGCGGCGAGTTGACGCTCGGGACCGGTTATCGAACAGGCGGTTTGGCGACGGTCCGTTCGATCCCCGGCAGAGCGGAAAGCCTTGACAACTCAGTCTGGTCCGACGAGGGCCGCGGAGGGACCGGCGTTGGCGCGCCGGTCTTTTTCGTGCCCGCCGTCGACTCGGGACGTCCGGCCGGGAGCCGCCGCGGCGCGTTGGCGCGCGCCGCCTCGTTCCCCGGACCGGCCCGGTGCCGACGGTGCTGGCTCGGACCCGGTTGGCGGATGGCTCGTTCCTCCCGATGCGCCCGGCCCGGCCCGGCGCACCCTGTTCGAAGCCGACGCGGTGAGCGGACCTCGCTCACCCGTCGTCGCGTCCGAGGCGCTGGCGGATCTCGCGGATGGCGATCCCCTGCTCGCGCCAGCGCAGCACGGCGCGAAGGGTCTCCAGCTCCCCGTCGTCGAAGAGCAGGTAGCCGCTCTCCGTGCGGGCGGTCGGGCGGATGATCCCCTCGCGCAGGTAGAAGTCCATGTGGGTGCGCGCCAAGCCGGTGGCGGCGCGCAGGTCGCTGGTCAGGTAGAGGCGACGGGCCGGCGCGGCCGCGGCCGGCTCCGGCAGGCTGAGGACGTGGATGACGGTGCCGTCGTGCGGCGACGCGGCCGCGGACGAATCGGACATCGGGGGCGATCCTCCGTGCCGCGCGACCGTCGCGCGGGGCCGTCGGGAGCGGTTGCCGGGCAGCCGCCGCGCCCCGCATGGGGCACTCTGCAACTGCATACCGGCATCCTAGACGGGCACCCGCGGCAAAGTAAAGGCGTTGCCCGCCAGTCACCCCGCGGATGAGGACCAACGGGCGGGAAGCCGAAGGGTGTACGGACGACGGTTCGCCCCGCCTGCGGAGGCGAGGCGGGGTGTCCGTACGCGCCGGCCCGCCGATGCGCCCCGCGTCGGGGGACGTGCCCGCGCTTCCTGCCGACCCGGTCCCCTCGAGGAGGCCGCGCCGGTCTGCGCCGCTGTTGCGCGATTGTCACGGACGGTGGGCGGTTCGTCATGCGGCTGTTGCGGCTGGGGGGCTACGGATGTGGTCGGCCGCCCGCCACGGCCCGATGGCGCGTCCGGCGCACGGGTCGGCGACCGGCAAGGGGCAGCAGCGGAGGGTAGGCATGTCGCTGACGAGACGCCGCCTCTTGGCCGCGGGCGCATGGGTGCCCGTGGCGCTGCCGGCGGCGGCGAACTCCCGCCGCGGGTACGCGAAGCTCCTCGACGCGTGGAACACCGGGGGCGGGAACCAGCCGGGGGATTTCTCGTTGCCGCACGATCTCGCCGTCGGCCCGGACGGGACCGTCTACGTCGTGGCCGGCGGCGGCGTCTACCGCTTCGCGGCAAAGGGCACGTTCCTTGCCGGCTGGGACGATGCCGCGTGGGACCTCGGCCCGCAGTCGGTCGGCGTCGCCCCCGACGGGACGGTCTACGTCGGCTACGGCACCGACGTCTGGATGTTCTCGGCCGAGGGCGTGTTCCTGCGGAAGTGGGACCGCGCGGGTGCCGGCACTGGGCAGCTTCGGCGTGCGAGCGGCATCAGCGTCGCCCCCGGCGGACAGGTGTACGTCGCCGACGCCGACGCCAACCGCGTCCTGCGCTTCGACCGGGACGGCGCCTACGAACTGGGGTGGGGCGGGACCGGCAGCGGCGACGGCGAGTTCCGCGGCGCGGTCGGGGTGTCCGTCGCGGCCGACGGATCCGTCTTCGTCGCGGACGAGGGCAACGACCGGATCCAGCGGTTCGACCGCGACGGCGGGTTCGAGCTCGCCTGGGGCTCCGGGTCGGGCGGCAAGAAGCAGCAACTCTCCGAGCCGTGCTCCGTGTCCGCCTCCCCCGACGGCAGCGTCTTCGTGGTCGACGGCGGCCGCGACTGCTTCCGCCGGTACACCGCGGACGGCGGGCTGCTCGGCGGCTGGCACAAGCGCTGCCGGCCTCGCGCGTGGTTCTGCTGGGACTGGTGGCCGGAAGCCGTCGCCGTCGCGCCGGACCGCACCGTCTACACCCTCGACGGGTGGGGTCCCGTCCGCCGCGTCAAGGTCCCCGTCTACCCCAAGGGGTGACGGCGTGGGGCCCCCGTGCCGACCGCGAGCCCGTTGGTCGGATCGCGACGGGACGGAGCCGGCTCGCGCCGCGCCCGGGCCGGCGACCGATGACGAGCGGCATCACCTCGGCCGCCAGCCCCCACCCGGCCCCGGTCAACGCCCCGCGGCCCCCGGAACCGCGAGACCGCCCCGCCGCCAGCCACAAGCCACAAGCCACCAGCCGCCAGCCGCCAGCCTACCCGTACACCTCGTCCGTCGCCGACCAGCCGAGGAGCAGCGTGGCGAAGAAGCCCTTCCACGCCTCGGTCGCGGTCGGGGCGGTGTAGCTGACGGTGCGCGGCGTCTCGCGGAGGGTGCCGGGGACGAGGGAGGCCATCAGCGCCTCGGCGGTCGAGGAGAAGGTGACCGAGAGCTCGACCGGGCCGCCCAGGGTGGCGGGGCCGAACGCGCCGGCGGCGGCGCGCTCGACGGCGCGGCGGGCGGCCGTCTCGATGTTGGCCCGGGCCCGCTCCAGCGAGAGGCAGCGGGCGGCCCAGCGGTCGAGGGCGTACTTGGTCAGGCCGAACTCGATCTCGGGCAGGGTCTGGCGCAGTTCCCGCTCGTAGAGGTGGTCGCCGGAGGCGAAGACGACGGGGACGCCGAAGTCGCCGCAGACGGCGGCGTTGATCTCCGACTCGCCGGCCGGCTTGCCGTTCATCCGGATCTCGACGATCTCGCGGCCGAGGATCGTCTCGTTGCCGACGCCGTAGGAGTCCCCGGTGCGGGCGTGGTAGCCGAGGAAGAAGACGGCGTCCGCCGCCTGCACCCCCTCGACCATGCAGAGGGGCTTGTGGAACCCCTTGATCAGGTCGGCCCGGGGGTCGAGCGCCTCGATCCGGATGTTCGTCATCGTCCAGTGCGCGTCGTTGACGACCACCTCGGTCGCGCCGCCGGCGAACGCGCCGGCGATGGCGGCGTTGCAGTCGGCGGTCATCTGGTCGCGCAGGAAGTCGTAGTGGGGCCGGCCGAAGAGCAGCTCGTTCGTGTTGGTGACGCCGCTGACGCCCTCCGCGTCGGCGGAGATGAGGATGCGCATCGCCGGTGGCCCTCGCTTCTTCTCCTGCTCGTGGCCGCCGCGGCCGGGCCGATTCTCGCACGGGCGGGGCGCGGAAATCGCCGGTTGACCCCGCGTCAACGCGGCGATACGATGGGTTCGGGTCCCGCGATTGGATTGTCGGCAAAGGAGCAGGCAATGAACTCCGGCACTCCACGTTCCGACTCGTCGAAGCAACCGCCGAAGGAACAGGTCGACCGGCGCGGCCTGCTGCGCGCGCTGGCGCTCGTGCTCGCCGGCGGCACGGCGGCGTCGCAGATCGGCCCGCGCGTCGGCCTGCGTCCGCTCGGCCCGCGGGTCGGCCCGCGCTGAGCGAGGGCACGGGACGCGGCGATGCCCGGCGGCGAGCGCACGACGACGCTCGCCGCCGACGCCCCGCCCGTCAACCGAAGCGTCGTCGTCCCTCGTGAGGGGTTTCCCCCTTGCGTCCTACACCAGCGCGCCCTTCAGGAAGCGCAGGCCGTCCTCGGCGAGGGCGTCCTCGCTCGGGGCGAGCGGTCGCCAGATCGCGGCGGCCTTGGCGATCACGTCGTTGTCGGGGGTGAACGACTCGATCACCAGCGGCCCCGCGTAGCCGACCTCGCGCAGGGCGGCGACGATGCCCGGCCAGTCGATCGCGTCCTGGCCGGGCGCGCCGCGGTCGCAGCCGCAGGCGTGGAAGTGGGCGAGCCGCTTGCCGACGAGGCGGATCGCCGCCGGCTGGCTCCGCTCCTCGATGTTCATGTGGAAGGTGTCGAGCAGCACGCCGCAGGCGGGGGAGTCGATCGCCTCGACGATCTCCATCGTCTGCTCGGCGGTGTTCAGGAAGCTCGTCTCGAACCGGTTCAGCGGCTCGATCGCCAGCACCACGCCCCGTTCCCCGGCGTAGTCGACGAGCGGCCGCAGCCCCTCCAGCAGCCGCGCCACCGTCGCCTTCCGCTCCGCCGCGCTCGACCGCCACGTCTTGCCGACCGGGGTGTAGAGCGGCCCGGCGACCGCGCCCGCCCCGATCGTCGCGGCGCGGTCGATCGCGTCGCGCAGGAACGCCTGGGTCCCCGCCACCAGCGCCGGGTCGGTCAGGTCCTTGTCCGGCCCCATCGCGGCGCAGACGGTCGAGCCGAGGCCGTTGGCGGCGAGCACCTCGGCGGTGCGGCCGGGGTCCCAGCTGCCCGGGCCCTCCGCGCCGAGCTCCAGCACGTCGAAGCCCATCCGTCGCACCTTCGGCGCGATCTCGGCCACCGCGTCGTCGGTGACCGGCGCGGCCCAGACCCAGGCATTGACCCCGATCGGGTTCATCTCTCGCTCCTCCGTCCAAACCACCCGGCTCGGCCCCCCCGGCCGACCCGACCGGACTCCGGCGGGAACGTACGGGCGGGGCCGGGGGGTGTCAAGCCGAGTCGTGGCCTCGCCTTGCGCTGCTCCCCCGGCTGGTGTTCACTAGCCGGTCCCGCCCGGGGTCGCCGGCGGGAGGCGAGGGGGGCATGGTCGACGCGCAGGAGGACGGGGCGGCGACGCCCGTGGCGAGGGAAGGGCTGTCCGGGGGAGGCGGGCTGGCGGCGGCGCTCGACGCCGCGGCGACGGTCGAGGCGGCGCTGGTCACCGTCGCCGGCGCGTTCCGGGCCGAGGTCGCGGCCGGCGGGCTCGACCTCGGGGACGACGCGGCGCGCTTCCTTCGCACCACGCAGTGCCAGGACGCCCAGCACCTCGCGCTGCTCC
>JBDHWC010000186.1:0-5123 GCA_039809985.1 Thermomicrobiales bacterium
CCCGCCGCCGCGGCTGACAGGGGGAGGTATCTGATCGATAGCTGCAGCCGCACCGTGCAGCCGGGCGCGCTGGGGCCACCCTCACCCCCCCAGCCCCCTCTCCCGCCGCCGCGGGAGAGGGGGGAGCAAATGAACTGGTGGAGGGCCAAGCCCTCCCCCGGGCCCCCGGGTTGTCGCGGCGCGGCCGCCTTCCAACGGAGATCCTCCCCTGTCCGGCCGCCGAGGGAGAGGGGGCTGGAGGACTCCCAACATGACCGTTCGGGTCAACGGCGGCAGCGGGCCCGGCAGCGGCCCCGTTCCGACCCGGACCGGGCACCGGGATCCGTCCGCGGTCCGCAACCCGTAAGGACCCGTGCGGCCGACCGGCGGCCCCTCCGGGCCGGCCGGGCGGGGCGGATCGGCCGCCCCGGGCGGTCCGGCAACCGTCGCGAGCGGCTGGAGCCGCTGCTCGGCCCCGGTGCCAACGGCGCCTCGAGGCACGGCGGCAAAACGGTCATGTTGGGAGGGGCCGGGGGCGATGGCGGCTCCGGCGGGTCCGGTCGAGCAGTGCGACCACCGCCGTCGCCGGACCGTTCTTCGCGAGCGGGGGGGCCACAGGGCAGCCACCCTTATGTGACCAACTGGACGTTGACAACGATGTCTCGTCGACATACTATCCATACTAGTCGCCAGGTCCCGCGGCGCGCTTGGCAGACGGACGGCGACGGTCCGGGCGGGCGCGGCCCGGGAGCAGGAGGAGACCCGTGGGCACGGAACGGATCGACGGATTGGCGCGGGCCTTGGCGGTGCGGCAGCGCAGCCGCCGCGGGCTCGCCGCGGCGTTGCTCGCCGGCACGCTCGGCGGGGCGGTGGTTGAGCAGGCCGCCGCGGTGTCGCCGGAGGGTGGCCTCTGCGGGCCCCACAAGAAGACGTGCAAGCACGGCTGCTGCCCGAAGCACCACCCGGTCTGCTGCGACAAGGAGCGGGGCTGCTGCAAGAAGGGGTTCCGCTGCGGCCGCGGGTACTGCTACCGGTAGGCGGGGAGCGGGGCCGCGGGCCGGGCCCGCCGAAAACGGATGCGGGGCGACGGCACCGCCGTCGCCCCGCTCCGTTTCGATCCCCCGACGGAACCGGGCTTCCCATTCCCCCGGCTCCGTCCCTCACCCCGTGGCGTCGAGTTGGGTGCTACCAGAGCCGTCGCGCGTCGTAGTAGCGCGAGGAGTAGTAGTCGGAATTGAGGTCGGAGACGACCACCCCGGTCGACTCGTTCTCGGCGTGCACGATCTGGCCGTTGCCGATGTAGATCGCCACGTGCGAGAGGCCGGGCCGGAAGGTGTTCTGGAAGAAGACCAGGTCGCCCGGCTGCAGGCTGTTGCGCGAGACCTCGGAACCCATCTGGACTTGGGTGAACATGTCGTGGGTGATGTCGGTCCCGAGCGTGTGCTGGATCACCCACTCCGTGAAGCCGGAGCAGTCGAAGGCGTCCGGGCCGGCCCCCGCGTAGACGTAGGGGTAGCCGACGTACTGCATCGCGTAGTCGACGATCGCCTGGCCGCCGCCGTCGGCAGTGCCGGAGCCGGTGTTGTCGCACTTCTTGTTGCCGCGCTTGCCGCAGTTCTGGGCCTGGGTGCTGGTGTCGGCCGGCGGCGCGGCGTCCGCGACGGGCGCGCTGGTGCCGTTGCTGCCGCCCGCGGCGTTGTCGGTGACCGTGCCGGAGTCGCCGGTGCCCGGGTCGGCCGGGGCCTGCCAGGCGATGAGGGAGGCGTGGACGAAGCCGGCGGTGCCGAAGCAGTTGACCGGCTGCCACTCGCCCTGCGCTTCGCCGGTGACGTCGACCGCGCTCCCATCGGGGAGGACGCCGATGTCGCCGGCGTTGAAGTCGGGGGCCGTGCGGCACGACGCGCCGTCGCCGTTGGTGCCGGCGATCCACGCGGTGGCGACCACCGCGCCGGGCGCGCCGCTCTGGTCGGCCGGGGCGTCGGACGGCGCGGACTCGGTCGCGGCCTGGTCCGGGGCGGCGGCCGCGGTGTCGTCCTGCGCCGGCTCGGTCCACGCCTGGTCCTGCGGGGCCTGGTCCTGCGACGGGTCAGTCCACGACTGGTCCTGCGAGGGGTCGGTCGCCGCGCCGTCGGTGACGCCGGTGTCGTCGGTCACCGCCTGGTCGTCAACCGGGGCCGGCTCCTCGACCGGGGCGGCGTCGCCTTGGCCGCTGCCGTCGTCGACGAGGGCTTGGTCGCCGCCGCCGCTCTGGTCGCCGCTGTCGTCGACGACCGCTTGGTCACCGGCGTCCGCTGGCACTTCTTGTGCGTAGGTGGCGGTGTCGCTCGAGTCGGCGGCGAGCGCGCCGGCGGGCAGGAAGCCGCCGTCGACCGCGTACCACGCGGAGCCGTCGGCCCCGTAGACGAGGTCGCCGACGGCGACCCACTGGCCGACGCCGTAGTCGCCGAGGCCGGCGGCGTCGTAGCTCGGCTGGGCGCGGAGCACCATGTCGGAGGTGAGGACGGCCCCGGAGCCCGGGGCGAGGTCGGCGGCGCGGGCCGCCGGGGGCGCGAGAACGAGGAGCCCGCTGAGAACGGCCACGACGGCGACCACGCGCCAAGCGGCCAGGCAAGACCTGAGCACGGTTCCTTCCCTCCCGGACCCACGAGCGGAGGAGCCACCTCAGCTCGGCTTGCGGGGCAAGCCGCAGGGTCCGTTCATTCCCCGGTCACCCGACCCCTGCGGGCCGAGGTCGCGTTGGTTGCCCGGAGCCGTCCATCCCTGGATTCCGGGCCCCCGAACGCCACGACCCCGGCTCGACGGACCATCCGTTCCGTCGCCGAGGTCGCTCGGGTCAGTCGTTGGTTGTCCGCCCGGCCAGTCCCCACCGGCCGAACGTCGAGAGGCACCGGGCAACGGCCCGCGAGCGAGGAGCGGTCTTGGCCTGGCATCCGGGTGCCGCGTGCGCGACACGGGTGAGGGTGCCGTCCAGCATCCAACCGTCCCCTGCAAGGCGGCGCGCCATCCCGGTGCCGCTGGCCTGTTGCCGATGCTGCCCCCCGTTCCGCCTGAGCGAAACGGGTCAACATGGCGACCCTAGCAGACAGGCGAAAGGGTTGTCAATCCGTCCGACCGGGGGAGGGTGACGACAGGCCCGGTATCCCTGCACGTGTCAACCCCGAACGTACACGTCGGCGGCGCGCGGCGCGGTCGCCGGGGGGGAGCGCCCCCGCCCTGCTCGGCACGGGACCGGGGCGTCCTAGTGGTCGGTCTGCCGCTTCGGGCGGGTGACGGGCGGCGGCTCGCTCTCGGCGTCGCGGCGCTGCGAGGTGACGAGGTCGAGCTCCTGCTGGACCTGCTCCATCCGGAGCCGGACCCGCTGCTCGTGCAGGATCCAGATGTCGCGCCGCAGCGTGCTGTCGGTCAGCCGCAGCTCGTCGAGCTGGGTGACGAGGGAGCCGATCCGGTAGCCGAGCTCGCGAGTCACCTCGCTCGCCTGCTCGAGCCGCTCGGCGATCCGGTCGAAGCGGCCGTCGAGGCCGCCGCGCAGCTCGGCGATGCGGCCGTCGATCTCGATCCGCATGTCCTCGATCCGGTCGATCAGCAGCTCGTGCCGCTCGATCGCCTGCGACTGGAAGCGGGCGATGTCGCCGCGCAGGGTGACGTCCGCGCCGCGCAGCTCCTCCAGCGCCGGGTCGACGTGGGCGATCGAGCGCCGGGTGTCGTCGACGAGGTCGAACAGGTGGCCGATGTCGGAGCGCAGCTCGTCGATCCGGGCGTTGAAGTTCTCGGTCGTCTGGGCGACCTCGTTGATCCGCCGCCGCATCTCCTGGTCGGCGATCTTGATCAGGTCCTCGGCCCGCAGCACGTCGCGCCGGGTCTGGTCGCCCTCGGCCCGGACGGTGTCGATCCCGTCGCGCATCTGGTGGAGGAGCCCGGCGGTGCGGTCGATCAGGGCGGCGAGGTGCTCGATCTGGGCCTGCACCTCCTCGTCCCGCTGCTTGCGCTGGCCGGTGTCGTCGTCCTTCCGGCGCTGGGCCTCGAGCAGTTCCATGACATGGGCCTGCAGCGAGCGGATCGGCCGCCCGGCGTCCTCCAGCCGGGTGTCGAAGTCGACGATCTGCTGCCGGGTCCGGTTCTCGTCGAGGGCCCGGGCCTGGCCGGAGGTGGTCATCTCCTGCCGCAGCTGCTCGATCGCCAGCCGGTTCTGGGCGACGGTCGACTCGAAGTGCTTGAGCAGCTCCTCCTCGCGCCCCTGCCGGTTGAACATCTCGCGCATCGCCTGGCGCAGCTCGTCGATCTGGTTCTGCATGGCGACGAGGCGAGCCTCGTCCCGCCGCCGCTCGTCGTCCTGCCGGTACGCGGCGGGAGAGACCGCCGGCTGCCGCGGTTTGCTGTTCATCGGCTCACCCCATCCCCTCCGCCGCCGCGCCGGGCGCGTCCCACGCCCGGATCGTCGCCGCGACCCCGCGCGCGAGCGCACCCGGATCGTACCCCCCTTCGAGCAGGGCGACCATCCGGCCGCCGCAGGCCGCTTCCGCCGCCTGCCGCGCCAGCCGGGCCATCGCCGCGAAGCCCGCGGTCGTCACCGCCATCGACGCCAGCGGGTCGGTCGCGGCGGCGTCGTAGCCGGCGGAGACGAGGAGCAGGCCCGGCCGCGCGTCGGCGATCGCCGGCAGCACGGTCGTCTCGAACGCCCGGCGGTAGGCGTCGTCGCCGGAGCCGGGCGGCAGCGGCAGGTTGATCGTCGCCCCCAGCCCCGGCCCGGCCCCGCGCTCCCCGACCGCGCCGCTGCCGGGGTAGAGCGGCCACTGGTGGAGCGAGCAGTAGACGACGTCGTCGCGCCGCCAGAAGGCGTCCTGCGTGCCGTTGCCGTGGTGGACGTCCCAGTCGAGGACGAAGACGCGCCCGACGCCGCGGGCCCGGGCGTGCTCGGCGGCGACGGCGACGTTGTTCAGCAGACAGAAGCCCATGCCCCGTTCCGGGGTGGCGTGATGGCCGGGCGGTCGGGTCAGGACGAAGGCGCGCGGCGCGACCCCGCCCAGCACGGCGTCGACGGCGGCAATGCCCGCCCCGGCCGCCAGCGCGGCGACCTCCCACGACTCCGGGCGGACGATCGTGTCGGCGTCGAGCCGGCCGCCGCGCCGCGCCGCGAGCGCCCGCAG
>JBDHWC010000187.1:0-5116 GCA_039809985.1 Thermomicrobiales bacterium
ACGACGTGCGGAGAGGCCGCGCAAGGGCACACCTCTGCCCTGATTGGCTCCGCTCCGCAGGGCGCGCCTGACAGGGGCAGGTATCTGATCGATAGCGGTCTTCGCCCCTCGCAGCCGGGCCCGCCGGGGCCGCCCTCACCCCCCAACCCCCTCTCCCGCGGCGGCGGGAGAGGGGGAGCAGCTGAATCGGGGGAGGGATTGGCCCTCCCCCGGACCCCCGGGTTGGCGCGGCGCGGCCGTTTCCTGACGGATACCCCCTGTCCGCAAGGCGCACCCGCGCGAACTGCCGGCCCGAAGGCCGGGGCGAAGTGTCGTGGTCGGCTGGGACCGGGAGGCCGGGGCACCGCCGCGTCGTCGCGGTCACCGTCGTCGGTTCGGCCACGCCTACGTCGACCCACCGCACCGGCGGGCTGCGGGCAGCAATGCCACGGGCACGAACGTGGCACACCCCCGGCTGGTCGGGAAGGAATCTCGGTCGCTGTCGCGGCAATCTCCCCCTTGGACAGCGAGGCCACCGCCTCTCGCGACGAGGGCCTTCCCGCTTGGGTACCCGTTGATGCCGACGTCTGCTGCGTGGCCCGCCGCGACCACGAGGACCGCCGTTCAACCGAAAGCGCCCGGACCGGACACCGCAGCGGGGGCATGAAGTGTGCTGAAAACTCGCCATGCAGGGGTGAATGCGGCCTGGTCCCTTCCACTTGCACCAGACGTTCGCGCTGCTGCGGCGTCCGAGCCGAGAGAGGTGCTGACACCGCGGCGGCATCTCCCGCACGGCCGACTCATGAAAGGACTCTCCCTCGATGGACGTCCGCCGCGTCACGCTCCTCGGCCGAACCCTCGCCCTCTCCCGCCGGCGAACTCTGCACGTGGCGGCTGGCGGCCTCTCGACGCTCGTGGGCCTTGGGCAGAGGTCCGGCAGCAGGGCGACGCCGAGCGACGCCGCTGTTCGGCCCGATTCCGCAACCACCGCCGCAGCCGACGCCACGCCGGTCCCGGCTTCCGGGGAACCAGTGCCCGGGCTGGAGGCCGTCGACCGCGTCATTCGGGACGTGATGGGGCGCTGGGGGCTGCCCGGCGCGCAAGTGGCCTTGGCCAAGGACGGCCGCCTCGTCTTCGACCGCGGCTACGGTCTGGCCGACGTCGACCGCGGCGAGGCGGTGCGGCCGACCTCCCTCTTCCGCATCGCCAGCACGACCAAGGCGATCACCGCGGTCGCGGTGCTCACCCTCGTGGACGCGGGCACGCTCTCGCTCGACGCGAAGGTGGTCCCACTGCTCGGCTTCGCGCCGCCGACCGGGGCCACACCGGACCCGCGCCTGGCCGACGTGACCGTGCAGGACCTCCTGGTCCACGCCGGAGGCTGGGACAGCGCCCAGTCGTTTGACCCGCAAGGACTCCCGTTCAGCCGGACCGCGGCGGCGGCGGTCGGCCTGGCCGACCCGGCCGAGGCGGCAACCATCGTCCGCTTCATGCTCGGTGAGCCGCTGGACTTCGCGCCCGGCACCCGCCAGGCCTACTCGAACTTCGGCTTCAACGTGCTGGGACGCGTCATCGAGAAGGTCACCGGGCAGCCCTACGCGGACTACGTGCGCACCCGCGTCCTCCTGCCGGCGGGGATCACCGGCATGCGCCTCGGACGGACCCGGCTCGCCGACCGCGCCCCGGACGAGGTGCGCTACTACGCGCCGCCGGGCCAGTCCCCGGGCTGGTCGGTCTTCTGGGGGGAGGGGTACGCTCCCTACGCCTACGGCGGGAGCACCTACTTGGAGGCACTCGACGCCCACGGCGGCTGGATCGCCTCGGCCTCCGACCTCGTCCGGTTCGCCACGGCCGTCGACGGGCAACGCGCCCCGGCCCTGCTCAAGCCGGCGACGGTTCGGGCGATGGTCGAGACCCTGCGTCCCCGCGCCGGAACGCCCGGGCACGGCGTTCCCGGTGTGACGGCCGAGGTGACGGCCGGGCTCGGCTGGGACATCATCCCGGGTGCGGGCGGCGTCGAGTGGTCCCGCGTCGGCGCGTTGATCGGCTCGACCGCGTCCTGGTTGGCGCGTCGGCCGGACGGCGTGACCGTCGCCTTCGTCACGAACTCGCTACCGTCCGACTACAACGCGTTCCTCAACGAGACGATCACCGGGCTGGGCCAAGCGATCGACGCGGTGCCCGACTGGCCGACCGACGACTTCTTCCGAACCGCGGATGCCGTCCCGGACAGCGCATCGGACACGGCATCCGGTCGCGAGTCCGGGACCGCCAGCGCGCACCCACGGACGGACGGATGACCGGCATCCGGCAGGGGTCGCGCGCCCATCATGCCGGGGAGCTCGCTCCCCTTCGGCGACGGCAACGTGGTCTGTCGTCCAGCACAGCACGCTGGTCACCACGCGGTCCGAGTCGGGCGGCATGCAGGATCGGGATTACTGGCGGGCTCGGCCCCCTCATCTCTGCCTGCCGACACGCGCTCGGCAAGAGACAAGGCGGGGCGACCTTGGCAGCCGCGACACGGACGAGTCAGCGGCCGAGGCGACAGTGGCCAGCCCGACAACGGTACCGCCGGCCACTGCGAGGGACGATCGCGATCGTCCCTCGCAGTGGCCGATCGCGGTCCGGCCGATAGGATCGCGAACGCCCTGACGCCTCGCGTCCGAGATGTTCGGCATGAAGGGAGACGTTTCCAGTGCGCAGAATCGCCTCAATCATCATGGGACTGCTCCTCCTCCTGCCGCTGCTGGGAACGCGACCGGCACACGCCGAGCAGGCGACCCCGCCGTCCGGCTCGCCGACCGCAGCGGCCGGTGACTTCGCGGACCTGGTCGAGATCGGGGGCGGACGGCGACTCTGGCTCGAGTGCCGCGGCACGGGAAGCCCGACCGTGGTGCTGGAGGCCGGCGCCGGCAACGACGCCGACGCGTGGGACACGGTCGAACTGACGCCGGGCCAGACCGGGGCTGCGGTGCTGCCGGCGGTAGCCGGGTTCACCCGCGTCTGCGCCTACGACCGGCCCGGCACGGTGGGCGCAGCCGGCCAGCGCAGCCGCAGCGACCCCGCGCCGATGCCCCGCACGGCGGCGGACATCGTCGCCGACCTCCACGCGCTGCTGACCGCGGCCAAGGTGCCCGGACCCTACGTGCTCGTTGGCCATTCGTTCGGCGGCCTCGTCACTCGGCTCTACGCCGCCACCTACCCCGACGAGGTCGCCGGCCTCGTCCTCGTCGACGCCGCGCACGAGGACTGGTACGCGGCCGTGCGAGCCGCGTTGTCACCGGAGCAACGAGCGGACTACGACCGGCTTGCCGAGGAGGGCCCGCCGGAACTCGCCGGCGACCCGAACCACGAGCGGCTCGACACCGACGCCAGCGCGGAGGGGATGCGGCGCGCGGCCGCGGCGTCCCCCTTGCGGCCAATGCCACTGGCGGTGGTCACCCACGGCCGGCCGTGGGACTGGCCGGCGGGGTACCCGGCCGAGGACCTCGAGGCGACCTGGCGCACGCTGCAAGAGCAACTGGCCGCGTTGACCCCGGACGGCCGTTTGGTCGTCGCCACGGAGAGCGGCCACTTCATCCCCGGTGACCAGCCGGACGTGGTCGTCGCCGCCGTGCGGAAGGTGGTCGACGCCGTGCGCAACCCGGGCAGTTGGCGGGGCGAGGTCTCGGGGAGCCCCGTTCCGGCAGCCTCATCCTCGAGCGCGACCCCGGTCGCGGCCGGCAGCGGCCCGCGGTTGACCCCTTTGCTCGACTCCGTCCTCTCGCCGCCCCGCTGGTTCGTCGGCAGCGACGGCGGGGCGCGACTTGTCTACGAACTGGCGCTGACCAACGCCCTGCCGATCGCGGTCACCGTCCAAGAGGTCGAGGTACGCGACGCCGACTCGGGCACCGTGCTGCTGCGCCTCGCGGGGGAGTCACTGCTGGCGGCCATGTCGCTGGCCCCCACGCCGGACTCTCCAGACGTCCGCCTGCCGCCGTCGTCGGTCGGGATCGTCTGGCTCGAGGTGCCGATCGCGGGCGCGGACGCCATCCCGGCGCGGGTCACCCACCGAATCAGCATCAATCCGCCGCCCGACCTGCCGTTGCCGTCGGACCTACTGACGTTCACGGGACCGGCGTTCGCGGTCGACCAGCGGCCGCCAGTGGTGCTCGGGCCGCCGTTGTCCGGACCGGGCTGGGCGGCGCTCGGCAGTTGCTGTGACGGACCACACCGCCGAGCCATCTTCCCGATCGACGGCCAGTGGTTCCTCGCCCAACGATTCGCGATCGACTTCAACAAGCTGGACGCCGAGAACCGCCCGGGCACGGGCGATCCCCACCTGCCAACGAGCTTCCCGACCTTCGGCCAGCCCGTGCTCGCGGTGGCCGACGCCACGGTCGCCGAAGCCGTCGACCGCTACCCGGACCTGCTGGTCGGCCAAGCCCGCGAGGAGGTGACTCCGGAGACCGCCGGCGGCAACCGGGTCGTGCTCGACTTGGGCGACGGGCGGTTCGCGGTCTACGCGCACCTGCGCGCCGGCAGCGTCGCGGTCCGGGCTGGCGACCGGGTCCGGCGCGGCCAGGTGATCGCGGCGGTCGGCAGCTCCGGCACCACGGGCGGCCCGCACCTGCACTTCCAAGTGACGGACCGCCCCTCGGTGATCGTCGCCGACGGGCTGCCCTACGTGTTCGACGCGTTCACGGTGACCGGGAGGACGCCGCCACTGGCGGACGTGCTGCCGTACTACGACTCGATGGCGCCGATCCCGGTCTCCATCGAGGGCGTCGGCCCCCGCAAGGACGAGTTGCCGCTGGGGAGCGACGTCGTCACGTTCCCCGACGCGGTCGGCGGGTGAGCGCCCTGCCCGCCAGTCGCTCGGGCGGCCAACCGAGGCACCACGGCGTCGGTCAGCCGCGGCGCTTCGCTCAACGAAGGAAATCGCAGATGCGCGGAACGGACGCACCTGACCCCGCGAAATGACCAGAAGGAGTGCTCCCTTGAACCCGTTCAAGCCAGATGCCAACCACCAGTCGCGCGTCTCACGGCGAGGGTTGCTCGCCGCGTCGGCCATCGCGGGCGCGGGCCTCACCGCCGGTGGCCGACTCGCGGCCACCGCCGGCCCGGCCGGCGTCCCGGCCCCGTCGGTCGCCCGTCG
>JBDHWC010000188.1:0-5024 GCA_039809985.1 Thermomicrobiales bacterium
CCCGTGGAACGGGATGGTGCTGGTCGCCTTCACCAACCCGGAGCGGAGGGCCGCGGAGCGGGACGGGAACGACTTCCTGCCGTTGCTCCACGACCTCGGCCAGCACGGTTTCGAGATGGTGACGCAGCAGTTCTTCCCGGTGGACGCGCCCGCCACCGCCGTGACGGCGCTCATCGGCGTTCCGGTGCCGCCCGGTTTCAGGCTGATCCCCGAGATACGCCAGATGATCTACCTCAAGCGGCCGATCGAGCACTGAAGCGCTCGGTCGGCAGGCGGCAGAGGCCATCGTCCGCGCCGGGTCGTGGCCGTCGCCGGCGGTGCGCCTGCAGCGGAACACCCGGTTGACGCGGCCCGTGCGGCGGACGTTCTCGTCGTCGGCCCGGTCGATCTCGGCCCGCTCCTCGCCGAGACGGGCGGACCTCGGCAGCTTGCCCGCGTCGTCCATCGCTCGTCCCATGCCCGGCCCGGACCGCGCGCCGCCGCCCCGAGGCGGCGATCCGGGGTACAGTCGGCGCGGCAGGCGCGGGACGGGAACCGCGAGGCCGCGGCGGGCGGGCGCACGGGCGCGGGCCGGGCGCGGCGGGGACGAGGGGTCGCCGGTGGCGGTGCAGTGGGAGTACGCGCGGATCATCCACCCCTGGAACGGGAAGGTGCTGGTCGCCTTCACCAACCCGGAGCTGAAGACCGCGCAGTGGGAGGAGAACGACTTCATGCCGCTCCTCCACTACCTCGGCCAGCTCGGCTTCGAGATGGTGACGCAGCAGTTCTTCCCGATGGAGGCGAGCTTCACCGCCTCCTCGAAGTTCGTCGGCGACTCCGCCGGCAAGGCGAACTTCACGATGCGCCAGATGATCTACCTGAAACGGCGCGCCGAGCACTGAGCAGACGACCCGCGGGAGACGCCGCGGCGACGGCACGCTCGTCCGCCGCGGGCTGCGGTAGGTGTCGCGCCGGGCGGCGCGGCAGGGTCGTGGCCCGGCGCCGACGGGCCGGGCGGGGTCAGGCCTCGCGGCGGCCGATGGTCGCCCGCTGGCGGTCGCTGAAGCGCTCGATCAGCAGGCGGTAGAGGTCGGCGACGAGGTCGGGGTCCGCGCCGAGGCGGACCGCCCGCTCCCGGTTGCGCTCCACCACCTGCCGGGCCCGCACCGGGTCGTGGACGTCGTCGGCGGTCCGCTTGAAGCGGGCCACCTGGTCGACGCAGGCGGTGCGGCGGGCGACCAGCCGGACGATCTCGTCGTCGACCCGGTCGATCTCGGCCCGCACCTCGTCGAGACTGGCGAACTCCGGCAGCTTGCCCGCGTCGTCCATCGCTCCCCTCCCACGCCCGGCCGCCGCGCCCGGCCCGGGCCATTGTCCGACATGCGGGGCCGTCAGGGACGAGCGGTGACCGCGCTCGCCCAGACGCCTCCCTTGGTCCGTCGCGGCGACGGACGAGGAGTGGAGGCGGCTCGATGCTCGCGTCCCCGCTCGTCCCTCGCCCGCTCGGGGGGCGCGGCGCAGGCCCATCGCCGCTCGGCGGCGCAACCGAGCGCGCCTTCCGCCGCCGAGCCAAGCGCGGCCCGCACGCCCCGCATCCGACTGACAGGAGATGCCTCGGTCGGGGAACGGTCGCGGCAGCCGGAGGCCCGAGCGTGGGCCCGGCCCTCAACTCGATCTGGGTTTTCGCCGCTCCCATCGCCGCCTGACAAGGGGAGGTCTCCGATCGAGAGCGGCAGCCTCGTCTCGTCGCCGGGTCCGCCGTGGCTTCCCTCACCCCCAACCCCCTCACACCATGACCGTCTGAGCAACCGGCGGCAATGGGCCCGACAGCGACCCCAAACCGGGCCGGACGGACGGGATCCGCCCCGTCCGACGGCCCGCCGGAGCCCCGCGCGGGCGTCGGGCGGCCCCGCTGAGCCGGACGGAGGGCGGTCAGGGGGCACCGGCTGCCGCCGTCGGCCGGTGCGGGCCGCTCCGGCCCCGATGACGGGGGCACCCATCTATAAGGGGCGGCAAACGGTCAGGTTGTGAGCCCCAACCCCCCTCTCCCGCGTTGTCCGGATGCTGGTCGGGGAGCCCGAGGCGGGCCGGTTGCCTCGGGCCGGCGACAGGCGGCCGCCCAGACCGAGACGGCACTCCGCCCGCGCCGGGCGCGCCGAGGGGACGCACGAGTCGGCGGCGGAGCGCGACGTATGCCCGCCCGGTGATATGATCTCCGGCATGGTGACCACCGAGACGCGCCCGGACGGATCCGACGTCGACCTCGCGCTCGCCGCGAAACTCTTCCGCGGTCTGGGCGACCGCTCGCGCCTGGCGATCCTCGCGGGACTGCGGGACGGCGAGCGGTGCGTCTCCGAGCTGGTGGCCGAGACGGGGCTCGCCCAGCCGAACGTCTCCAACCACCTCGCCTGCCTGCGTGACTGCGGCCTCGTGCTGGCGCGGCAGGAGGGACGCTTCGTCCGCTACCGCCTGGGCGACCCGCGGGTCGCCCTGTTGCTGGCGACGGCGGCGGAAGTCGTCGCGCTCGGGGAGGTGGCGCGCGGCGTCGCCGCCTGCCCCCGCTACGGCGAGCCCGCGGAGGACGATCGGTGAGTGCCCGCTCCGTCACGGTCGAGGTGCCGGTGGCGGGGATGGACTGCGCCGGCTGCGCCCGCAGCGTGCAGGGGGAGATCGCGGGGCTGCCGGGCGTCGAGTCGGCCGACGTGCTGCTGACGGCGCAGAAGGCGGTGGTCCGCCTCGACCCGGACCGGGTCGACGTCGCCGCGATCCGGTCCGCCGTGGAGCGGGCGGGCTACCGGGTGCCGGACGGCGAGGCCGCGGCCGAAGCCGACCCGGTCGGCGGCTTCACCCGCGACGTGCTGCGGCTGCTCGGGATCGTGCTCGGCGCGGTCCTCTTCGTCGTCGTCGTCGGCGAGCGGCTCGGGCTGCTGGCGGCGGTGACCGAGCGGGTCCCGTTCTGGGCCGGGCTGCTGGCGGTGCTCGCCTTCGGCTGGCCGGTCTTCGCGAACGTGGCGCGGGCCGCGCTGCGCGGGAAGGTCGTCGCCCACACGGTGATGGCGGTCGGCGTCGTCGCCGCGCTGGCGGTCGGGCAGTGGGCGACGGCGGCGGTGGTCGTCTTCTTCATGCGGGTCGGCGACTTCGCGGAGGGCTACACCGCCGAGCGGGGCCGCCGCGCCCTGCGCGACCTGACCGCCCTCGCGCCGCGCACCGCGCGGGTCGAACGCGACGGAGCCGAGGTCGAGGTGCCGGTCGGCGAGGTCCGGGTCGGCGTGACGGTGGTTGTTCGCCCCGGGGAGACGATCCCGGTCGACGGCGAGGTGGTCGGCGGCCGGGCGACGGTCAACCAGGCGACGATCACCGGCGAGCCGCTGCCGGTCGAGGCCGGGCCGGGGACGGCGGTCTTCGCCGCGACCACCGCCACGCTCGGCAGCCTGCGGGTGCGGACGACCAAGGTCGGCCCCGACACGACGTTCGGCCGGGTGGTCGCGCTGGTCGAGGAGGCGGAGGCGAACCGCGCCGACGTGCAACGGCTGGCGGACCGCTTCTCGGGGTGGTTCCTGCCGGTGGTGGTCGGCATCGCCGCCCTCACCTACCTGCTGACCCGCGACCCGCTGCGGGTCGCCGCGGTGCTGGTGGTCGCCTGCGCCTGCTCGCTCGCGCTGGCGACGCCGGTGGCGATGCTCGCCTCGATCGGGGCGGCGGCGCGGCAGGGGCTGCTGATCAAGGGCGGCAAGTACGTCGAGCTGCTCGACCGGGCCGACGTCCTGCTGGTCGACAAGACCGGCACGCTGACGCTCGGGCGGCCGGTCGTGACCGAGGTCGTCCCGCTCGCCGACCTGACGGAGGACGAGGTGCTCGGCCTCGCCGCCGCCGTCGAGCGCGACTCCGAGCACCCGCTGGCCGAGGCGGTGCGGCGGGCGGCGCGCGAGCGCGGGGTCGCGCCGCCGGCGGCGGCGGGGTTCGCGGCGGAGCCGGGGCTCGGGGTGCGGGCGGAGGTCGGCGGGCGCGCCGTCGCGGTCGGCAGCGCGCGGTTCGTGCCGGGCGCGGCCGAGCGGGCCGCGGCCTTCGCCGACCCGGGGCAGACGCTCCTCTGGGTCGCCCGGGACGGCGAGCCGGTCGGGGCGATCGCGGCGGCGGACCGGGTCCGGCCGGAGGTGCCGGAGGCGCTGGCGCGGCTGCGGCGGCACGGCATCGGCCGGATCGAGCTGCTGACCGGCGACCGGGCGGCGGTCGCCGCCCCGCTGGCGGAGGCGCTCGGCATCGACTGCCGGGCGGACCTGCTGCCGGAGCAGAAGATCGCGGTCGTCCGCGCCCACCAGGCGGAGGGGCGGGTGGTGGTGATGGTCGGCGACGGGGTGAACGACGCCCCGGCGCTGGCGCAGGCCGACGTCGGGGTGGCGATGGGCGCGGCCGGGTCGGACATCGCGCTGGAGGCGGCCCACGTCGCCCTGATGCGCGACGACTGGCTGCTCGTGCCGGAGCTGTTCGCGATCGCCCGGCGGACGATGCGGACGGTGCGGGTCAATCTCGGCGTCACCGGGGTCTACAACGTCGTCGGGATCGGGCTGGCCGCGCTCGGCGTGCTGCCGCCGGTGCTGGCGGCGGCGGCGCAGTCGGTGCCCGACCTCGGAATCATGGCAAACTCGGCCCGGCTGCTGCGGCCGTCGGGGCGGGCGGGGGCCGGAGACGACATGAGCCGCGGCCGACCTCGTCGCCTGCCGCGCGCCGCGGCCCGGGCGGAGCAAGCCCGGCCGGCGGCCACGGAGTAGCACGGATGGGGCGAACGCCAGCCGGGCGAACAGGGGGAGGCCGCGGCGGCTGCCGAGACCGTCGCTGGCTGGCTGTCGGCCTGCTGCTGGTCGCCGTCATCCTCGGCCACGACGCCTTGATGGCCCTGGGCTCGCCGCACCCGGCCGTCGCGCTCGCGGCCTCGCGCCACCACGCCGAGCACCGGCCGGCCGGCGGCGCGGCCGCGCCCGCGGCGTCCGGCCCGGAGCCGGGGCATCCCGGGCAATGCGGCGTCACGTTCGGTGCCGACGCCCGAC
>JBDHWC010000189.1:0-5022 GCA_039809985.1 Thermomicrobiales bacterium
GAGGGTCGGCGGACGCCGCGCGCGGCTGGGGCGACGCGTTCGCCGCCGACCGCGATCACCGCCGCGGTCGCGTCGGGCAGGTCGCCCGCCACCACCAGCCGCTCGAGGAGGTCCAGCACTCTTCCGGCGTCGCCGGCGGCGAGGGCCGCCTCGCGGGCGGCCCGCTCGCGGCGCGACTGGCGGGAGAGCAGACGGCCGACCTCGGCCGAGCAGAGGACGATCAGGTCGCCCGGCGCGGCCACGGTGCGGAACAGGTTCGGCCGGATCGTCTCGCCGAACCCGAGCGGGTCGGGCTCGTCGACCGGCTGGTCGAGCGCGTAGTCCGGCTCCCACGTCCGCAGGTCGGGGAACGCGAAGCAGGTTCCGTCCTGCACCACCAGCACCTGCCCGGGCGGCACCTGCCCGAGCGTGACGCCCGACCCCTCGACGACGATGGCGGTCGCCCCGACGTGGCTCCGGCGCTCCCAGCGCGCGCCGGCGCTCGGCCGGTTCTCGACCAGCAGGTGCGCGTTGGCCGCGGCGAACGCCCGGCCGAGGGCGACCGCCGGGTCGGCGGTCGGAGCGCGGCGGAGGGCCCCGAGCAGCGTCTCCCGGCCGAGCATCGCCAGTTCGACGCCGCGCGGCGACGGGTCGAGCGGCTCGACGGCGACGATCGCGGTTCGGGTCGGGGTGATCGGTTCGACGGCGAAGAGGGCGCGCGGGTCGGCGGCGCGCCCGGCGGTCAAGGCGAAGGCCGATGCGGTGAGCGGTGACGCGGCCATGACCCGCCCTCCCCCCGCGCTGCGGGGGCCGGAGGCAACGTGCGCGCCTCGGGAGCGGGGGACTCCGGGAACGCTGGCAAGCCACCACGCGCGACGGGTGTTGCGGCGGGGATGCAGGTGGTGGTTCAGAGTGTACGAACGGCGATGACCCGCAGTCAATAGGCAGCCGCGCAACGACTCGCCCCGGGCGCCGGCGCGCGTCCGTTCAGCCCTCCGGAAGGGGCCGAACGCCCGTCCGCAGTCCGGTTCCGTGGCACCGGCGAGGGCGCCCGAAACTGAGGTGCCGCACGCTGTTGCGCGGGACGACACGGGACAGTGGGGCGGCTCGGACCATCCGGCGCCGCCTCGCCGTCGCCTCTGGGCGCAGCGACGGGAAGCGCTGGCCGCATGCGGTCAGGCGAGGGCAGACCGAGGCAGCCGGCACACCCGACCGGCGGCCCCGTCATGGCTGCGAGCGAGCGGGCGTCAGGCCGGCGGCAGCGTGGTCTCCCGGTAGACGGCGTCGGCGTGGTCGCCGTCCGTCGGCGGGATCAGGGTCTCGTCGGGGGCGGCGGTGGGGCGGGCCATCTCGGCCTCGCGGGCGGCGGCGATCGCCGCCTCGGCCCGGGCCGCCAATGCCTGCCCGGCGTCGCCGAGCCGGGCCGCCAGCGTCGCGCCGTGCCGCAGCGCGGCGACGCTGTCCTCGACCCGGTCGGACTCGCCGAGCAGGATGCCGAGGTTGATCGCCATCAGCGCCTCGCCGGCCCGGTCGTCGACCGCCCGGCACTGCTCGATCGCCGCCCGGTAGGTCGAGAGCGCCTCGGGGTCGCCCGCCGCGTGCTGGGCCGCCGCGAGGTGCTTCAGTGCCTGCGCGGTCAGCACCGGGTCGTCGGCGTCGCGCGACAGCGCGAGCGCGTAGCGGAGGTGGTCGACCGCGCCGCGGTGGTCGCCGCGCTTGGCCGCGATCCGGCCGAGCCGACCGCGGAGGCGGGCCGCCGCCGCCCGGTCGCCGGAGACGGTCGCCAGCTGCAGCGCCTGCTCGCAGTAGGCCATCGCCTGCGCGGACTGCCCGTTGTCGGTGGCCAGCGTCGCCAGCGACGAGAGCAGCTCGATCTGCTCCGGCACGTTGTCGACCCGGCGGTTCAGCTCCAGCGCCCGGGAGAGGCTCTCGCGGGCCCGCGGCAGTTGCTTGCGGGCGGCGTAGATGCGGCCCAGTTCGGCGAGGGCCGTCGCCTGCAGTTCCATGTCGTCGGCGCGCCGGGCGAGCGAAACCGCGTCGTGCAGGGCGCGGGTGGCCTCCTCCGGCTGGTTGAACCGCCAGAGGACCTGGCCGATGCTCGCCATCCAGCGCGCTTCCTGGCGCTGGTTGCCGTTCCGCTTGGCGAGGTCGAGGGCCCGCATCAGGTGCTGCAGCGCCTCGGTCGAGCGCCCGCCGAGTGCGTAGGCGACGCCGAGGCCGCCGAACGCCCGCTGCTCCAAGTCGTTGTCGCCGCTGGCGGTCGCCAGCTCGAGCGCCCGGCCGTAGGCCTCGACCGCCTCCGGCGCGCGCCCGAGCGCGACGAGGGTGCTGCCGAGCCGGGCGGCCCACTCCCCGGCCGCCAGCCGGTTGCCGAGCCGTTCCTCCATCTTGACGAGGCTGCGCTCGTGCTCGACCGCGTGCGTCAGACGGCCCCGGGCCCGCTCCCCCTCGGCGAGGGCAGCGAGGCAGCGCTTGGCGAGGGCGAGGTCGCCGATCTCGCGGGCGAGGGCCAGACCCTGCTGCAACTGGGCGACCGACTCGTCCTGCTTGCCGTTGCGGCGCAGCGTCTCGGCCAGGCTCAGCACGATCCTGCTCTGCAGGCCGCGGTCGGACGAGCGGCGGGCGGCCTCCGAGGCTTGCCGCTGGACCGCCGCGAGCGTCTCCAACTCGGTGTCGGCCGGCATCAGCTCGATCTGGCGGACCAGCGCCTCGGCCAGTCCGTGGTGCTCGTCGAGCCGCTGCGCCGAGCGACCCGCCCGCCGGTAGAGGGCGTAGGCGCCGCGCCGGTCCCCTTCCCGCCGCAGCAGGTCGCCGAGGGCGAGCGCGGCCGCGACCTCGGCGGTGGTGTCGTCCTCCTCGTCGCCGAGGTCGAGCTGCTGGCCGAGGAGCTGGCGGGCCCGTTCCGACTCGCCGGCCTCCAGCGCCCGGGTGCCGAGCCGGTTCAGTGCCTCCCGGCCCCCTGCCACGTTGCCGGAGCGGTGGGCGACGGCGTAGGCGTCGCGCAGCAGCTTGTCGCGCTCGTGGCTCGGGTCCTCGCCGGGCAGGAGGCCGTCGAGGCGCAGGGCGGCGTCGACGATCGCGTCGTCGAACCCCTTGGCCCGGGCGACGGCGTGGACGAGCCGGGCGAGAACAACGGCGTAGTCGTGGTCCTCGACCGACTGCTCGTCGATCACCTGGCCGAAGCCGACGAAGTCGTCGTCCGAGATGGCGTCGAGCAGCCGAGGCTCGCGAATCTCGGCGAGCGCCCCCTGCGGCGACTTCTGGCGGTCGGTCACCTCCCGCGCGATCAGGAGCACCTGGTCCCCGGCCGACTCGCGCGGCCCCAGTCCGAGCCAGCCTCGCAACGATTTCACCAAGGTCGCTCCTCCCTGAGGGCCTTGGCCAACCCGTCCAGAGTCAGGTTGCCGCCCGAGACCACCGCCGCCACGCGCAAACCGGCCAGTTCCTCGCGCATCTGCCAGACCGCGGCGAGGGCGGCCGCGCCGGCCCCCTCGGCCAGGGTGCGGGTCGTCTCGAGCAGGGTCAGGGTCGCTCGCCGCAGGTCGCCGTCGGTGACCAGCCGGCAGTCGTCGAGCCAGTCCCAGAGGATGCCGAGCGGCAGGCTCGCGGCCGTCCGGGTGGCGATCCCCTCGGCGTCGGTGTCCGCCGTCGCGGTCGAGCGCAACTCGCCGGCGCGCCAGCTGTCGTGCACCGCCGGCGCGCCGACCGCCTGCACCCCGACCACCCGCAGCCGCGGGTTGATCGCCTTGCCGACGACGCACGCGCCGGAGAGGCCGCTGCCGCCGCCGACCGCGACCACCAGCACGTCGAGGTCCGGCACCGCCTGCAGGATCTCGAGCGAGGAGGTCGCCACCCCGGCGATCAGCCGCGGCTCGTTCGAGGGATGGACGAAGGTGGCCCCGGTCGCCCGCGCGTCTCCCTCGGCGGCGGCGCACGCCTCGTCGAGCTGGTCCCCGGCGAAGACGACCGTCGCCCCGAGCCGCTCCATCGCCGCCACCTTGAGCGGGTTGGCCCGCTTCGGCATGAAGATGCGCGCCGCGCAGCCGAACTCCCGGGCCGCGTAGGCGATCGACTGGCCGTGGTTGCCGGTGGAGGCGGTGACGACGCCGCGCGCCCGCTCGGCGGGGTCCATCTCGCTCAGCAGGTAGATGCCGCCGCGCACCTTGAACGCGCCGATCGGCTGCAGGTTCTCCATCTTCAGGTGGATATCGCAGCCGAGCCGGGCCGCCAGCGCCTCCGGCCGCAGCAACGGCGCCGGCGGCAGGTAGCGGTCGACCACCCGCTTCGCCCGGAAGACGTCGGCCAGCGTCGGCACCGGCAACCCGGTGACCGGGTCGTGGGTGCGCGCCGCGGCCCGTTCCGTCCGGGCCGGTTGCTCCGTGGCCGCCTGCTTCGCCATCTGACTGCGCCCTCCCCGGCAGGGTTGCCGACCCTCTGCCCCGGCGCTTCCCTCAAGCCCCGTCGGCAGTGCCCGGCCCGTCTGCGGGCCGGGGCGGTCGTTGCCCGCCGGGTCCCCGGCGTGGATGCCGGGAGACCTCGGCCCGAGTGTAGCACCCGCCCACCAGTCCCCATGTACGTACAGGCCCGGAAACCGGGACGATCAGTGCAACGACAAGGTCGCGCTGCCGCCGACGGCGGCCCACGCCCGCCCGCAGCCCGATGTCCGCGCAGATCGGCTCCGGTAGACTTCTCGCCCGACGGCCCTGGGAAGGGGGAGGCATCCGGGTGGAAGCGCCATCCGCTCTTCTCCGGCTGGCTGCGCCGGGGCGACCCTCGCCCCCGGCCCCCTCTCCGGTCGCGATGGCTGGCAAGGGTAGGCATCTGATCGCAAGCGGTTCTCGCCCGGCGCGGCCGGGTTGGCCGGAACCGCCCGCGTCCTCCGACCCCCTCTCCCGCAACGGCCTGACAAGGGAAGGCTTCGGGTCGATCGCGGAGTTTGCACGGCGCGGCCGGGCCTGCCGGGACCGCCCTCACCCCCCAACCCCCTCTCCCGCGGCGGCGGGAGAGGGGGAGCAAATGCATCGGGGGAGGGCCAAGCCCTCC
>JBDHWC010000190.1:0-5008 GCA_039809985.1 Thermomicrobiales bacterium
TGGGCGGGCCGTCGCGCGGGTCACGTTCTGGGGGGTGCTGGCGCTGCTGGCCACCGCCGGCATCGGCCGGCTGTTCGGCGCGGTGATCTGACGGGCCGCGCCCGCCGACGCGGTCGGGCGGGCCGGGCCAGAGGCGTCCGGGCGGCCGCGGCGGGGGTGCTGCCGGGGGCGGTCGTGGCCGAGCGCGACGGGAGCGACTCCCGGCAGGGCACGCCGGGACCGAACCGCGCCACGGTCGGCCCCGGCAAGGGCGGACGCCCCGTGGGAAGCGACCACGCAGCGAGCACGCGGAGGTTGGGGGAGGGGCAACCCTCCCCTGAGCGGACGCTCCCCCCTTTCCCGCCGCCTGCCGAGAGGGGCAGCCCCGTGGGGGGCGGTCGCGCCACGGCACCGCGGGGGCCGGGGAAGGACTTGGCCTTCTCCCGATCAGGTGGCTCTCCCTCGCCCATCGCCACCCGACAGGGGAGGTTTCCATCAGGAAGCGGTCGCGCCGCGGCAACCCGGGGGCGCGGAGGAGGGCCAAGCCCTCCCCCGGGCACAGCGCTCCCCTTCTCCCATCGCCATCTGACAGGGGTAGGTATCCAAGGGATAGCGGCATCCGCGCCTCGCGGCCGGGTCCGCCGGAACCGCCCTCACCCCCCAGCCCCCTCTCCCGCCGTCGCGGGAGAGGGGGAGCACATGAATCGGGGGAGGGCCAAGCCCTCCCCCGAACCCCCCAATTGCCGCTGCGCGGCCGCTTTCCAGCCGCTTCCCGATGGATACCTCCCCTTGTCAGCCATCGCCATGGGAAAGGGGGCCGGGGGCGACGGAGCCGACCTGCTCGCGCCGGCCTACCCGCACCCCGTGCTGCACGTGCAGGTCACCGGATCCGGTTGGTCGGCGCAGCAGGAGCCGCCGCAGCAGGCCGCCCGGTTGGACCAGTCGGTCACCGTCCCCTCGCCGAGACAGCCGCAGACGTTGGGCGTGCCGCCGCACGAGGGGAGGAGCACCCCCCCGCAGTCGAGCGTGCCGCCGCAGCCGTCGGACGGGCTGCCGCACATCCCGGCTTGGCAGGTCGCCTTCGTGCAGCCGCAGACACCCGGCGTGCCGCCGCCGCCGCACGTCTGCGGCCCGGCGCAGACCGTGCCGCAGGTGCCGCAGTTGGCCGAGTCGGTCTTGGTGTCGACGCACTTCTTGTGGCAGTGTTTCAGCCCGTTCTTGCACTTCCTTTTGTGCTTCTTGGCGAGCGCGGACTCCGGCCCTGCCAGCAGGGGCAGGGCGGCGATGCCCGCCAAGGCGGCGAGCGCGCCGCGCCGGGTGCCGGTCTCGGCGAGGCCCCGGGCCAGACGATCGAAGCGCGACGGGTCCATCTGCTGCTCCGCGGGCACGGCGGGCGCGGACCAAGATGCCCGCGCCGGGAGACCGGGGATCAGGCCGCACCGCGGGCCGCGCCCACTCGTCGGGCGGGGAGCCCTGACAGGGGGAGGGATTCGTTGGAAAGCGACTCGAGAGCCGCCGCGCCGCGGCAATCCGAGGGTTCGGGGGAGGGCTTGGCCCTCCCCCGGTTCAGCTGCTCCCCCTCTCCCGCCGCCGCGGGAGAGGGGGCTGGGGGGTGAGGGTGGCCCCGGCGAGCCCGGCCGCGAGGCGCAGCCGCCGCTATCGATATAGATACCTACCCCTGTCGGGCGGGGAGCCGGGAACGCTCGGGGGTCGCCTACGGTGGCCGTTTCCCCGAACACTATGGCGTTATGGCGAGAGCAGTGTCAATGTTCCGTGCGCGGCGTCCCGGGCGGGTCTGGGACGCCGCGCGGCGTCGTGCCGGCTACGGCTTCGTCGCCCGGACGAAGGCGGAGACCAGCCGGCCGCCCGAGTCGGCGAAGCGGGCGTAGGCGCTGCCGTCCCACGCGCCCTCGACCGTTGCGCCGCAGCAGCCGCCGCCGTCGCCGGACATCGCCGCCGCTAGCTCGGCCGGGTCGTAGACGCGCTCGACGGCGATGTCGACGCCGGCGAAGCCCGCGTCGGCGAGGTGGCGGCGGAACTCGCCTTCCTCCAGCGCCCCGGCGACGCAGCCGACCCACGCCTCCATGTCGGCCCGCAGGTCGGCCGGCAGCTCCCCCTGCGCGACGACGTCGGAGATCGCCAGCCGGCCGCCCGGCCGCAGCACCCGGAACGCCTCGCGCAGCACCGCCGGCTTGTCGCCGGAGAGGTTGACCACGCAGTTGGAGATCACGACGTCGACGCTGGCGTCCGGCAGCGGCACCTGCTCGATGGTCCCCTTCAGGAAGCGGACGTTCTCCGCCCCGGCCTTGGCCCGGTTCCGCTCGGCCAGCTCCAGCATCTCGTCGGTCATGTCGACCCCGTAGGCGAAGCCGTCCGGGCCGACCTGCCGGGCCGAGAGGAGCACGTCGATGCCGCCGCCGGAGCCGAGGTCGAGCACCGTCTCGCCGGGACGCAGCCCTGCCCGCGCCGTCGGGTTGCCGCAGCCGAGGGAGGCCTGCAGCGCGGCCTCCGGCACGGCGGCCGCCTCGCCCGCCCCGTAGAGGTCGCGGGTGATCGGGTCGTCGGCGGTGCCGCAGCAGCCCGGGCCGCAGCCGCCGCCGCCGAGCACGGCGACGGCGCGGCCGGCGTACTTCTCGCGCACGGTCTCGCGCAGCTGGTCGGCGGCGTCCGTTCGGGTCTCGGTCATGTCGGTCTCCTACTCAAGGACGATGGCATTGATGACGGTCGATGTCTCGGGGCGCGAAAGAGGGCGGGACGGGGTCAGGCCACGGCGCTCACCTCCTCGCCGGCCAGCAGCGCGCCGGCGCGGCCGAGCAGCGCGAGGCCGTCGGGGTCGGGCGCGTAGAAGGCCCAGACGCCCTGTCGGCTGACGCGGACCAGCCCGGCGTCGCGCAGCACCCGCAGGTGGTGGGAGACGGTCGGCTGGCCGACGTCGAAGCGGTCGACCACGTCGCAGGCGCAGATCGGCTCGCGCTGGGCGGCGACCAGCCGGAAGACGGCGAGGCGGGTCGGGTCGGCCAGCGCCCGGAACAGGGCGGCCAGCCGCTCCTGCTCCGGCCCCGGCAGGGGGGCCGGCTCGAGCGGGATGCCGCAGCAGGAGCCGGGTCGGGTGCGCGTCGCCATGCGCGGCATCGTACGGCAACGCATCGATGGTTGTCAATGTCTCGTCGCGGCACCCCGTTGCGTCGCGGCCTCCGGCAAGGTGGGGGCCCGGTCGGGAAGCCGCCGTGCCGCGGCAACCCGGGGCCCTTGGGGGACGTTGACCCCCCCGAATCACGTGTTCCCCCTCCTCCCGCGCCCGCTGACAAGGGGGGGTCGGTTGGGAGGCGGCACCCGCCCCTCGCGGCCGGGGCTCACCGGGACCGCCCTCACCCACCAGCCCCCTCTCCCATGGCGATGCTGACCGGGGGAGGTGTCCGTTGGGAAGCGGCACCCGCGTCTCACGGCCGGGTCCGCCGGGACCGTCCTCACCCCCAACCCCCGCTCCCGCCGCCGCGGGAGCGGGGGAGCACATGAATCGGGGGAGGGCCAAGCCCTCCCCCGGACCCCCGGGTTGCCGCGATGCGGAGGCTTCCCAACCGACACACTCCCTTGTCAGCGCGCCCGGGGAGAGGGGGCCGGGGGTGAGGGCGTCGCTCTCCCCCCGGCCCTGCCGTCCGCCGGGCCTCAGCCGGTGCAGTAGCCCGGCTGGCTCCCGCCGTTGGGGAAGGCGCAGCCGATGCTCGCGCTGGCGTTGCAGCAGTCGCAGGCGTTGAAGCACTCCTGGCCCGCCGCGGCGCAGCAGCGCAGCGAGCCGCCGCAGCCGCTGGTCAGGCCGCCGCAGGTCCGGCCGTCGCAGCAGCTTGCGCCGCCCGAGGTGCAGGTCTGGAGCGGCTGGATGCAGGCCGCTGCCTGGCACGCCCCCTCGACGCAGACCTCGTTGGCGGCGCAGGCGTGGCCGCAGCCGCCGCAGTTGGCGGCGTCGTCCGAGACGTGGACCTCGCAGCCGTTCGCGGGGTTCGAGTCGCAGTCGGCGTAGCCTTGGGTGCAGGCAGAGACCGCGCAGGCGCCGCCGGTGCACTGCGCGAGCGCGTTCGGCAGCGAGCAGACGTGGCCGCAGTCGCCGCAGTTGTCCGCGTCGGTGCTGGTGTCGATGCACGTCCCGCCGCAGGCCGTCTGCCCGGAGGGGCAGTCGATGACGCAGTTCCCGCCTTGGCATTTCTGCCCGCTCGGGCACGCCCCGCACAACTGCCCGCAGCCGTCCCCCCCGCAAGTCTTGCCTTGGCAGTTCCGGACGCAGGCGTCGACGCACTGGCCGGCGGCGCACGACTGGTTCGCGCCGCACGCCGTCGTGCAGGATCCGCAGTGCGCCGGGTCGGTCTGGAGGTTGAAGCAGCCGCCCTTGGGCTTGCCGTGCTTGCTCGACTTCCCGTGCTTGGCCGCCTTGCCGTGCTTGGCCGCGACGACCTTGCAGTGGGTGGTGCCGGCGGGGCAGTGCTTCTTCCCGTGGTGCCCGCCGTGCGCCCCCGCGTCGTCGAGGGCCGGCACGGCGGCGGCGAGCCCGGCGGCCAGCGCCGCGGCGAGGCCGCGAGCGGTGGCGCGTCGGGTGGCGACGCCCTTGGCGAACTGGTCGAACCGCGGACCGTCCATGCGAGTCTCCCTGTCGACGGCGCGAGCGCGCGGCGGCCGGAAAGGCTCCGGGCACGCCGCGCCGCCGCGGACGAGCGCAGCGCCGGGTCCGCGGCGGCAGCGTCTGCTGGCTCGCGGATGCGCACTCTACACAGCAGGCGCGCACTGTCAATCGACGATCCGGATCGCGAAGCGCGATGTTTGGACGCATCGCTCCCGGCGGTGGACGCTCCCGTCCGTGCGGCGTCCCGCGGGAGGGTGCCGGGGTTGGAACGGGCGCGCCGGGGCAAGGGCCGTCGTCGTCCGGCGGGCCTTCCCGCGCGTTGGCTCGTGGGTTCCCGGCGTCCCCGGGCGGCGTCCGCTTGCCGGCGCACGCTGCCGGCGGGGTGCCGCAGCGCGCCTCGTGGCGCACGGCTCGCGC
>JBDHWC010000191.1:0-4975 GCA_039809985.1 Thermomicrobiales bacterium
AGCGGCAGGCGCTGGCCCTCGCCGACCTCGCGCTGATGAACGCCGACGAGGCGCGCCTGCTCGGCGGCAGCGACGACGTGGCGACGGCGGTCGCCGCGCTGCGGGCGCTCGGCCCGGCGGTGGTAGTCGTCACCGACGGGGCGGACGACACGCTGGTGGCGACGGCGGCCGGCACCGCGGCGGTGCCTGCCGTGCGGACCACGGTCGTCTTCGACATCGGGGCTGGCGACACCTTCCACGCCGGCTTCCTCGCGGCGTGGCGGCCGGGGGCGGACCCGGTGGCGTGCGCCCGCTTCGCCGCCCACGCCGCCGCCCTCAAGATCAGCCGCCCGCCCGACCCCGACCTGCTGCCGACCCGGGACGACGTGCTGGCGGCGATGGCCGCCGGGTAGCCTTCCTGGCCCCTGCCGACTCGCCCTGCCGGGCCGCGGGACGTGGCCGCGCCAGCCGCGAGTTGTCGGCATGCGCTCTGCGAAGCCCACCCCAGGAGCGGACGGCCGCCGGCCGTCCAGGACCAGCCGCGCGAGGTGGGAGGACACCGATGGTCGCCAATGTCACCCGAACCGAGTCGATTGCCGCCCGGATCCCGTGGATCGACGGTTTCGCCGGAGCGTTGCAGAAGGCGTTCGCCCCGCTGCTCGGGCAGGACGCGCCGCGCGGCCCGCGCGACCTCCTCTACGGCACGTGGCTCGGCCATCCGCTCCACCCGGCGGTGGTCACCGTGCCGCTCGGCTGCTGGACGACCGCGGCGGCGCTCGACCTGCTCGGGGAGCCGGGCGGGGCGGACCTCGCGCTCCGGATCGGGGTCGCGAGCACGCCGCTGGCCGTCGCCTCCGGCATGGCCCAGTGGCAGGACGCGACCTACGACACCGCGCCGCGGCGGGCCGGCGCGCTGCACGCCGCGCTGAACGTCGGCGCGACGCTGCTGATGGCCAGCTCGATGATCGCCCGTCGCCGGGGCGACCGGTCGGCCGGGGTCGCCCTCTCGACCGCCGGCCTCGGCGTCGCCGTCGCCTCCGCGTGGCTCGGCGGCGGCCTCGCCTACGACCTCGGGCTCGGGGTCGACCGGTCCGCCTTCGAGACGCCGCCGGGCAAGTGGACCGACGCCTGCGACGAAGCCGCGCTGGAGCCGGGCAAGCCGCTGCGGGTGAACCTGCCGAACGCGCCGGTGCTGCTGCTGCGCCACGCGGACGGCATCCACGCCGTCGGCGCGACCTGCCCGCACCTCGGCGGCCCGCTCGACGAGGGGAAGATCGAGGGGGAGACGGTGGTCTGCCCATGGCACGGCTCCGTCTTCAGCCTGTGCGACGGCGCGGTGATCCACGGCCCGGCGACGACGGGGGCCACGTCGTACGAGACGCGGGTGCACGAGGGCAAGGTGCAGGTACGCCACCGGGCAACGGCGTAGCGGGGTTGTTGCACCGCGGGCAGACGGAAGATTGACACGATCCGTGCAGATTTGCTATGCTCAAGGCAGAAATCCCGTCGTGCCCCAGCCGGCCGGCGGACGCGCGGCACGGCAACGCGCCGCCCACGTGGAGGAGCCACCAGCGATGATCAGTTCCCCGGTCGCCCCCGAGTTCGTCACCCTGCGCAACGCGCTCGACCAGTTCTGGAGCGAGGGCTTCGGCGGCCACCGCGGGCCGTGGACCCGGCCGAACGGCAGCACCTACGCGCCGGTCCCGCTCGACGTCTACGCCACCAGCGACGCGGTCGTGATCCTCGCCGCGGTGCCCGGAATGCGCTCCGAGGAGTTGGAGGTCACCTACAACAAGGGGACCGTCCTGCTCAGCGGCACGATCGGCAACGTGGCCGAGTCGGCCGAGGCCAAGGGCGCGACGTGGTACGTCCACGAACTGTGGCACGGTCGCTTCCAGCGGGCGATCACCCCGCCGTTCGAAGTGGACGCCGACCGGGCCGAGGCGACGTTCGAGGACGGCGTCCTCCGGGTCTGGCTGCCGAAGGCGGAGCACGCCAAGCCGCGCCGGATCGAGGTCAAGATGACGCACGAGTCGGCCCCGGCCGCGATCGACGCCGAGACGACCCCCGCCGCCGAGACCGCCCCGGCCCCCGAGCCCGCGCTGAACGGCAACGGCCACAAGGCGTAGCCGAACCCGCCGGCAAACGAGAACCGACCACAGGCGAGGGCCGGGGGGCATGGCACCCCCGGCCCTCCTGTTCTTCCCGCCCCCCTCACCGCTTGAGAAGCCAGCGGCAACGGGCCTGACCGCGACCCCAACCTGACCGGACCGGGGCAGAACAGGCGGCTCCACCCCGGTCCGACGATCCGTTGGATCCCTGCGCGGAGGTCCGGTGGCCCCTCCGAGCCGGCTGGGGAGCCGTCAGGGGCGCACCGGCCGCCGCCGTCGGCGGGTGCGCCCCCGGCGGCTCCGGCGAGGAGGACATCCGTCTTGGGGGCGGCAAACGGTCATGAAGTGACCCCCGGCCCCCCGACCCCCCGACTTCTCGACTCCCCGACTCCCCGACTCCCCGACTTCTCGACTTCTCGACTACGGACAGTGACTCCCGAACTCCCGGTAGGCCGGCGGCTCCTCGGCGTGGTACTCGCGGCAGAGGGCCGAGAGACGCTCGACGAGGAGTTCGAAGAGGCGCTCGCCCTTCGCCGCCGAGGCGGCGAACGGGTCGCCCATCACGCCGTGCTCCATCTCGCGGCGGCGTTCGGGGAAGCGGGCGAAGCGGGCCACCTCGGGGCCGAACTTGGTCCGCCACGCGTCCTTGACGGCGAGGTCCATGTCCACGAGGTCGGGCCGCAGCGCCAGTTGCAGGCTCGTCTCCCACTCGCCGCCGTGGCCGATGCTGCCGTCGTCGGCCTCCGACCAGGCGGCCAGCTCGGCGTCGGCCATGTGCCAGTAGGTGAGGGCCACCGCCCAGACGTCCTCCTCGGCCAGCTTGACCGCGGCGGCCCACGTCGGCTGCTCGTTGCCGCCGTGGCCGTTGAGCAGCACGATCCGGCGGAAGCCGTTCGCCCAGATGCTGCGGGTGACGTCGCACAGCACGGCGATGAAGGTCTCCAGCCCGAGCGTGATCGTGCCGATCTCCCCCATGTTGTAGTGGGTGAAGCCGTAGGTCACCGGCGGCGCGACGAGCACCGGCACGTCGTCCAGGCGGGACGCGGCCTCGACCGCGAGGTGGTAGGGGATGCTGATGTCGACGTCGGGCGGGCAGTGCGGCCCGTGCTGCTCGACCGAGCCGACCGGCACGATCACGACCGCGCCCCCGTCGGCGGCGGCGAGCAGTTCGTGGCGCAGCATCTCCTGCCAGAGCACCTTGCGGCCGTTGGCCGGGCGAACGAGCATCGGGATCCTCCTCGGGCGGCCCTAGCCGCGCAGGACCTCGCCGAGGCGGTGGCCGACGACCGCCGCCTCGGCCTCGGTCAGGCTCATCGGGTTGACGACCAGGCGGCCGTGCTCGGCGTGCGACGCGCCGAGCGCGATCCGCGGCTCCTCCTCGTAGAGGACGTTCAGGACGGCGTGGGCGGCGGCCGGGGCGGCGTCGCCCCCCGGTAGGTCGAGCGCCAGCAGCGGCACGACCCCGGCGTGGCTCGCCAGCCGGCTGCGGGCGACGCCGGGCGTCGGCCCGAGGCCGGCCTCGACGACGTCGAGCAGGGCCGACCAGCGGCCCCGGTCGGCCTCGTCGCTGCCGGCGGCGAAGCGTCGCAGGGCGACCAGCAACCCGGCGATCTCCTCGCGGCCGACCTTCATCGACCGGCCGAACCCTTGGTGGGGCACGCCGGCGAGCCGCCCCTCGGCCAGCAGGTCGCGGCGCGACCACGTCTCGGGCCGGACGTCCATGTCCTGGTGCTGGAGGGCGATCGAGGCGACTAGGTCGCGGCGGCCGGCGACGACGCCGCTCGCCTGCGGCCCCCCGATCGCCTTGCCGCCGGAGAAGACGACGAGGTCGGCCCCCTCGGCGACGAAGCGGCGCAGGTTGGCGCGCGGCGGCAGGGCGGCGGCGGCGTCGACGACCACCGGCACGCCGCGGGCGTGGGCGATGGCGCAGACCTCGGCCAGCGGCACCGTGCCGGGAGTGTCGAGCACCGGGCAGGCGACGGCGGCGGTCCGCTCCGTGATCGCCGCGTCGACCTGCCAACCGAAGGTGCCGCCGGCCCCGGGGTGGCCGAGGTAGCCGACCTCGACGAAGCGGACCCCGGCGCTGCGGACGGCGTGGTCGTAGGCGTTGCGGTGGCCGCGCTGGACGACGACCTCGTCCCGCAGGCCGGCGGTGTCGGGCAGGCGGTCCATCGCCGCCACGTCGAGGCCGGCGACGCCGGCGGCGGTGCCGAGGGCGAGCCCCGCCGCCGCGCCGGCGACGACGTAGCCCGCCTCCGCCCCGGTCAGCTCGGCGATCACCGCGCCGGCCCGCGCCTGCAGCTCGTCGATCGGGACGAAGCCGGCGGCGGCCTCGGCCATCGCCGCCAGCACCTCAGGCGCCATCCGGCTGCCGCCGAGGCGGGTCAGGGTGCCGGCGGCGTTGACCACCGGGCGCAGACCGAGCTCGGCGTAGAGGCTCATCGCTCAGGCCGCGTGGTAGCGGCGGAGGAACGCCCGCAGGCGCTCGCTGCGGGGCGCGCCGAAGATCTGCTCCGGCGGCCCGGACTCGACGACGAGGCCGTCGTCCATGAAGACGACCCGGTCGGCCGCCTCGCGGGCGAAGAGCATCTCGTGGGTGACGACGACCATCGTCACGTTGCCGCTGGCGGCCAGTTCCCCCATCACCGCCAGCACCTCGCCGACCAGCTCGGGGTCGAGGGCGGAGGTCACCTCGTCGAAGAGCATCACCTTCGGCTCCATGGCGAGGGCGCGGGCGATCGCCACCCGCTGCTGCTGGCCGCCGGAGAGCTGGGCCGGGTAGCTGTCGGCCTTGTCGGCGAGGCCGACCCGGGCCAGCAGTTCGCGGCCCCGCTCGTTCGCCTGCGCCGGGGCCACCTTGCGGACCCGGATCGGGCCGAAGGAGA
>JBDHWC010000192.1:0-4965 GCA_039809985.1 Thermomicrobiales bacterium
CGCCGCCGCGGCTGACAGGGGTAGGCATCCGCTGGAAAGCGGCCGCGCCGCGGCAATTGGGGGGTTCGGGGGAGGGCCTGGCCCTCCCCCGGTTCAATTGCTCCCCCTCTCCCGCCGCCGCGGGAGAGGGGGCTGGGGGGTGAGGGCGGTCCCGGCGGACCCGGCCGCGAGACGCGGATGCCGCTTTCCCTTGGATACCTCCCCCTGTCAGGCAGCAGGAGGAGAGGGCGAGGTAAAGGCTCAGGAGGGCCAAGCCCTCCCCGAACCCCCGGGTGGCCGCGGCGCGACCGCTTCCCGGTGGATGCCTCCCCCTGTCAGGCGGGAGGTGCCGAGTGCGCGGGCGACCCTTGCCGGTCGAATGCCAAGACGACGAGGCGGCGTTGCCGTCTCCCCGTACGTGAACAGGGCGTTCGTTCGCGCAATTGGTATCAGACCAGGTGCCGAATCTCGAACTCGGGCCAGGCGGCGGCGATCCGGCGGGCGACGAAGTTGCGGTGGCAGTGCTCCGGCTGGTGCTCGCTGCAGAGCAGGCAGCTGCGGACTGCGGCGTACTCCCCCCGGTCGAGCACGCCCGGCACGTCTCGCTCGTCCATCAGCGCCTCGAAGCCGGCTTCCCAGCGCGCCGCGTCGTGGTTCGCGCGGTAGTCGGCGAAAAGCTCCGGGCTCGGCGCGAGCCGCAGGTCGTGCTGGTAGTCGCAGTCGGCCAGCTCGCGCAGGAACCACGCCAGGTCGCTCGCCTTGGCGAAGCCGGAGAGCTGGCCGCCGGGGTGGAGCCGGACGTCGACCACCCGCCGCACGCCGGCCTCGCGCAGCAGGCCGAAGAAGTGCTCCGCCGACGTCTGGGTGAAGCCGATCGTGCAGAGCGTGGGCATCGCGTCAAACCTTCCTCGCGGGCGACGGCGCGGCCGGGAACTCCCGCCCGCCGTGCGTCAGGATCGCTGGTCGCAGACGGGGTGATTGTTGTCGGAGAACGTGTTGCCGGAGCCAATCACGGCTTGGCTGCTGGCCGACACGTAGATGCCGCAGCCGCTGTCGCCGCTGTCGCTGGTTCTGAAACCGGAGATCGTGTTGTGGTCGGCCGTGCCGATGCTGTCCCCCTCGTACTCCAGGCCGTAGATGAACGGCAGGGCTGGCTCGTGCAGGGTGATCGTGTTGCCGGTGGCGTCCAGCTTGGACGGGTTGACCACGCTTTCTCCGGAGACGTAGACGCCTTTCCGGCCCGTTGTCAGGGTTGAGTCCCTGAGCGTGACGGTCGACCCCTGTGTGACGGAGATGCCCATCGGCGCCGTCGGGGCGTCGATCGTCACCTCCTTGAACGTCGCGGTGCTGCCGACCACGATGGCGAAGGCGTTGGTGATGCCGCTGGCGCTGCTGTCGTCCTTCATGGTGAACACGCTGTCCGTGATGTCGATGCCGAAGTCGACGTTCGAGATCGTCGTCCCGGTCATGGTCACCGTGCTGCCGGTGACGCTCAGCCCGCGGGAGCCGTTCTTCAGCGTCGTGTTGTCGATCGTGAGGTTGGCACCGTTGGAGACGACCGCACTCGCGCTGTTGGCGAACCCCCGAACGGTGCTGTCTTTCAACTCGCTGCCGGGGCTGGCGAAGCGGAGGCCGTCGACGGCGGGGTCGTCGTCCGGCGGGGCCACCAGTCCGCTGCCGTCGAGAACCAGGTTGACGACCTTGAACCCCGACAGCCCGTCCTTGGGGACGACGACCGCGCCGTCGAACCCCTTCGCCTTCCCTTTGGCGGAGATCGTGAACCCCGCGCCGTCGAGGCGGTAGTCGGCCGGCACCTTGACCGTCTTGGTGGTCGTGCAGTCCGCGGTCAGCGCCATGGTCTTGGCGACCGTGTCCGTGGCGAACTTGCATCCCTTCTTCTTGCGCCCCGCCGTTGCCCGCGGCGCGGCTGCGCCGGCCAGCGCGGCGAGCGCCGCGCCAAGGGTGGCGCGTCGCGTCGCGGGGCGGAGGGGCGGCAGGGTCGCGCGGGGGCAGGTGTCGGTCTCCACTGGCACCTCTCCAGAGCGTGTCTCGAGGCGACGGCGTCGTCCGCCGCCGCAGATGCTAGCAGGGCGGGGCGGCTGGCGCGGCGGCGGGGCCGCCCGAACCGAATCGGTCCCAGCCGGGAGCCATCCGGGGACGACGCGACGATCCGCAGGAGGTCAGGTCAGGTGCCGAACCTCGAATTCCCGCCACTCGGCACCCACCCGCTCGGCGACGAGCCGTCGATGGCATTGCGTCGGCAGGTGTTCGCTGCACAGCAGGCAGGACGGCGTCGCAGCCAGTTCCGCCCGGTCGAGGATGGACGCGATGCCCCGTTCGTCCATGAGCGCGTCGAAACGGACGACGTATCGGTCCCAGCGGTGGTCCTTCCGGTAGTCGGCGAGGATGTCGGCGGTCGGGGCGAGGCGCGGCTCGTGAACGTAGTCGCAATCGTTGAGGACTCTCAGGAACCAGGCGAGGTCCGTGCCCTTCGCGAAGCCGGAGAGTTGGCCGCCGGGCTTGAGCCGTGTGTCGATCAAGCGACGCACGCCCGCGTCGCGAAGCAGGGAGAAGAATCGCTCGGCTGGCTTCTGCGTGAAGCCGATGGTGTACAGAATGGGCATCAGGCGAAGAGCTCCGACTGGGTCGGGACTGCCGACGGCGCGTCGGTGAACGCGGCGACCGTCTCCGACCCGTTGTGCCGGATGTGGAAGACCGCCACACCACGATCGACCAACGCCTTGGCAATCAAGTGGTGCCGGTGGCAGATGTGCGGGTTGCCTTCACTGCACATGATCGCCGAGGGACATTCTCTCGCCAAGTCGACCAGCCGTTCCAGCCCGATCTGGAACCGCCCGGACCGAGCCACGGCCGGATAGTCCACCAGATGCAGGTAGTCGGCCTTGCCGGTCGGCACTTCGCCGCTCAAGTACAGGCCCGGGTCCGTTGGACGCCCCCCCAAATAGTCCCCCGCGAAGCGGTAGTCGATGCCCGCGCCAGCGAGTTCGGCCTCCAGCGAATGCCGGTTGAAATGCGGGCAGAATCGACTGTAGGGAGCGCTCCGCACGTCGATCAGACGGGAAATCGGCGGTTCGTGCCGACGCAGGAGATCGACGAAGAGATCGAGCGGGAGATTGCCATGACCAATGGTCCAGACAAGGACCGTGGAGTTGTTGCCTTCGACCATGGTCGACTCCCAGCCGCGCCGTCCCGCGTTGCTCTGCCCACTATACGCAACAAGGCTTGGAGCTGGCAGGCTCGGCGCAGGGTTGGTCATGCGATTCGTTGACTTGCCATTCGGCCATTGCTAGTGTGTCCATGATGTTCATTCGCAACACACAGTGGGGCGTCATGCTGATGAACCTTGTCGTGATGGATGTCACGAGGATGGCAAAGCCGAGGGTTTGCGTTGCGGGGCTGACGCTCGAAGGAGACGACTGTATCCGGCCCTTGCTCAAGGCGGGCGATCTCGACGAGGCGTGGTTGCGCCACGATCCGGAGCACCTCTGCGAACCGTTCACCGTCATTGGCGTTGAACTGCTGGACCAGCCAAAGCTTGAGCCCCCGCATGTCGAGGACTGGCACATCGCCCCAAACTACGTCTTCGTCCGTCATCTGGAACCCGACGAGCGTGACGATCTCCTGCGACGCACCGCCGTCACCTCGGTCAGCCAGTTGTTCGGCACGCCGCTCGACTTGGGGGGCGGGACTCCCTGCGTCAGTCCGGGCACCGGCACGCGGTCACTGGCGACTCTGAAGCCGAAGGCCATCCTCGGTGTTCGCCTGGACCGCTTCCCCGGCAGACCCCTGTCGTGTCGCCTGGAACTCGTTGACGCCGAGGGCGTCGTGGTTTCCGCCGCGGTCACCGACCTCAGATTCCGACTCGCTGTCGAGCGCACCCTTGCGACAACCGACGGGCTGTCGCCGACCCAGCTGGCGAACTCGCTGACGAGGCAACTGCACGGTGCCGATGTCTGGCTTCGCGTTGGGTTGTCGAGGAGGTTCTCAAGGGATGGCTCGGCTGCGCCTCGCTGCTACCTGCAAGTCAACGGCGTTCACACTATTCCCGATGATCTCGGCAATGGCACGTTGGCGGACGAGCTTGCTTGGGCCCCACAGTGACAGGCCTCACCCCGAGTCCCGCACCACCACGTCGCTGAGCGTGACCCCGACGCGGTCGAGGCCGGGGGCGGGGACGTGGCGGAGGCCGATGCCGACCCGGAACGGCGCGCCGAGGTGGAGGGGGGCGACGCCGGCCGGGTAGGTCGCCTCGTCCCCGTCGAGGAAGACGCGGAGGCTGCCGTCGACGATCCGGACCTCCACCACGATCGGCATCGCGGAGGAGGCGAGCGGACTGGCCAAGGTCGCGTAGGGGACGATCGGCTCCCCTTGGTTGGACGTGCCGACCGACCACGTGCCGCCCGAGGCCGCGCCGATGTCGGCCTGAAGGTGGACCTCCTGCCCGTTGGGGGCGCCGAGCATCAGGTCGATGACCCCGTTGCCGGTCACCTCCGCCACGGAGACCGACACCGTGGCGTCGCCGGCGAAGACCATGCCGTAGGTCAGCCACTTGCCGACCTCGTGGTCGGTGGCCGTTGCCTCCATCGTCAGGGTGCCGCCGCCGATCGTGCCGGTCAGGCCGGGCGTGGTCGAGGGGAGCGGTTCGGTCGGGCCGCGGAAGCTGTTCTCGTAGAGGAGCCTGCCGGGGGCGACCGCGCTCGGGCGGGAGCCGCCGCCGCGGCCGGCGTCGAAGTCGGTGAAGTTGCGGGCGAGGAAGCTGAGCGCCATCAGCCCCATCAGCAGGCGGAAGACCACCGCCCCGGCCCGGACCGGCTGCGGCTGGTGGACCGGCCGGGCCGAGGGGGGCACCGGCAGCGGGGTCGGGCCGCGACGCGGCTGGCCGCCGGGTCGGGCCGGGCGGTCGACCGCCGGCGGCGGCGGGCTCGGGGCGCGGACGATGGCGGTCGTCATCGCGCAGTAGGGGCA
>JBDHWC010000193.1:0-4949 GCA_039809985.1 Thermomicrobiales bacterium
GGGCTGGCGTGGCGGGGCCCCGCCGCGTGCGAAACTGGGGCGCGCACCGGAACCGGCAGGGGCCGCCCGTAGGGGGCGGCGAGCGGGAAGGGTCTGGCCGTGCTGGAGATCCGCAAGACCAACGTCTACCGGGGCCCGAACATCTGGGCCCGGATGCCCGCCATCCTGCTCGAGGTCGACATCGGCGAGCTGGAGGACCGGCCCACCAACAAGATCCCCGGCTTCTACGAGAAGCTGACCGAGGTCCTCCCCTCCCTCTACGAGCACGCCTGCTCGGTCGGCAGGCCGGGCGGCTTCCTGCAGCGGATGCGCGAGGGGACGTGGATGGGCCACGTCCTCGAGCACGTGGCGCTCGAGCTGCAGAACCTGGCCGGGGCCGAGGTGACCCGCGGCAAGACCCGCGGCACCGGCGAGCGCGGCGTCTACAACGTGGTCTACCAGTACGAGCAGGAGGACGTCGGGCTCGCCGCCGGCCGCCTCGCCGCCCGGCTGCTCAACCACCTCGTCTACGACGCCGAGCCCGACTTCGACTTCCAGCGGGAGTTGGAGGAGGGGGTGATCCGGGTCGCCGAGCGGCTCGCCTACGGCCCCTCGACCGGGGCCATCGTCGCCGAGGCGGAGCGCCGCGGCATCCCGGTGCTCCGGCTCGACCCGCGCCGCTCCCTCGTCCAGCTCGGGCACGGCGCCTACCAGAAGCGGGTCTGGGCGACGGTCACCTCCGCCACCGCCAACATCGCCGTCGACATCGCCGGCAACAAGGAGATGACCAACCGGATGCTGCACGAGGTCGGCATCCCGGTCCCCCGCTCCGCCGTCGTCCGCCGGGCGGAGGAGGCGGTCGACGCCGCCCGCCGGATGGGCTACCCGGTCGTCCTCAAGCCGCTGGACGGCAACCACGGCCGCGGCGTGATGATCAACCTGCCCGACGCCGACGCCGTGCGCGAGGCCTACCCGGCGGCCGAGGCGGAGAGCCGCAACGGCAGCGTGGTGGTCGAGACGTTCATCCCCGGCAAGGACTACCGGATCCTCGTCGTCAACAACCAGGTCGTCGCCGTCGCCGAGCGGGTGCCCGCCCACGTCGTCGGCGACGGGGCGCAGAGCGTGCAGGCGCTGATCGACCAGACCAACGCCGACCCCCGGCGCGGCGTCGGCCACGAGAAGATCCTGACCCGGATCCACGTCGACGAGCCGACGATCGAACTGCTGGAGAAGCAGGGGCTGAGCCTCGACGCCGTGCCGGAGGCGGGCCGCTTCGTCCAGCTGAAGCTGACCGGGAACATGAGCACCGGCGGCACCTCGATCGACCGCACCGACGACATCCACCCCGACAACGTCGAGATCGCCCGCCAGGCGGCGATGGTCGTCGGCCTCGACGTCGCCGGCATCGACTTCATCACCCCCGACATCGCCAGCTCGGTGCGGGAGACGCGCGGCGCGATCGTCGAGGTCAACGCCGGCCCCGGCTTCCGGATGCACACCCACCCGACCGAGGGGCACCCCCGCCACGTCGGGCGGGCGGTGATGGACATGCTGGTCCCCCCCGGCAGCCCGGCGCGGGTGCCGATCGTGGCCGTCACCGGCACCAACGGCAAGACCACCACGGTGCGGATGATCGCCCACATCATGAAGCAGGCGGGGAAGGTCGTCGGCATGACGACGACCGACGGCATCTACGTCGACGGCACCCAGATCGCCGCCGGCGACATGAGCGGCCCGACCAGCGCCCGGATGGTGCTGAAGAACCCGACGATCACCTACGCGGTGCTGGAGACCGCCCGCGGCGGCATCCTCCGCTCGGGGCTCGGCTTCGACCGCTGCAACGTCGCGGTCGTCACCAACGTCGCCAGCGACCACCTCGGCCTCGGCGGCATCAACACCCTGAGCGAACTGGCGCGGGTGAAGGCGGTCGTCACCCAGTCGACCCTGCCGGAGGGGGCGACGGTCCTCAACGCCGACAACCCGTACTGCGTCGAGATGGCCCGCGCCTCCCGCGGCGAGATCATCTTCTTCAGCATGGACGAGGAGAACCCGGTCATCCGCGACCACCTGCGGGAGCGGGGCAAGGCGGTCGTGCTGCGGCCGACCCGGCACGGCGAGATGATCACCCTGATCGAGCACCGCCGCGACACCAGCCTGCTGCTGGCGGAGGAGATCCCGGCCACGATCGACGGCCGGGTCCGCGCCAACGTCGCCAACGCGCTGGCGGCCACCGCCGCCGCCTTCGCCCAGGACGTCCAGCTCGAGCACATCCGGCACGCGCTGCGGACCTTCACCTCGACCTTCTTCCAGACCCCCGGCCGCTTCAACCTCGTCGAGGTCGACGGCAAGCGGGTGGTCATCGACTACTGCCACAACGTCGCCGGCCTCGAGGCGATGGCCGACTTCGTGCGCCGGATGGACGCCGACCGCCGGGTCGGCCTGATCGCGATGCCGGGCGACCGGCTCGACGACGACATCCGCGCCTTCGGCACCCTCGCCGGCAAGACCTTCGACGAGCTGGTGATCCGGGAGGACGTCAACCGCCGGGGCCGGGCCGAGGGGGAGGTCGCCGGCATGCTCGCCGCCGCCGCCCGCGCCGCCGGCCTGCCCGAGGAGCGGGTCACCATCGTGCTCGAGGAACTCGAGGCGGCCCGCGAGGCGGTCGGCCGCTCCGGCCGCAACGACCTGACCGTCCTCTTCGTCGACAAGCCGGCGCAGGTCTACCAGACGCTGGTCGGGCGGGCGTAGCGTATTCTTCGAGTCGAGAAGTCGGGGAGTCGAGAAGTCGAGAAGTTGAGGGGCGGCGATGGAGGCGACTGACGCGCGCGTGGACGAGATGACCGCGGGACGGCGGCGCGTCGTCGCCCTCGGGCTGGCCGCGCTCGGCGCGGCGCTGCTCGGGGCGGCGGACGGGGAGGCGCGGGTGATCATCCGCAAGCACCCCCGCCGCCGTCGCCGCTCGCACTCCCACAGCAGCCCGGGCCAGCCGGGTACTCCCGGCAAGCCGGGCGCGTCGGTGCCGGGGACGCCGGGCACTCCCGGCGGCAGCGCCCCCGGCAGCCCGGGCCAGCCCGGCAGCTGAGCCGGGCCGCGGCTCACCGGGCGCGGCTCCCCGGGCCGATCAAGCCGCCGGGCCGGGGCTTGGTCGACCTCATGCCAAAGGTGCGAACGAACGCCCTGCTCACGCGCGGGGAGAGAGTCGCGTTGCCTCGTCGTCCGGCCAGTCGGCGGGCGAAGGTCACCGACGCATCTCGGCACCGCCTGCTCGAACCGCACCCGCCCTTACGGGACGCCAGCCCTTGCGATTGGCATCAGACGCGAACGACGCAGCGGAAGCCGAGGTGGTTCGTTCCCGTGTCGACCGGGTGGTGCATCCGCGCCGCCGGCCGGTAGCGTTTGCAGTAAGTCTCGGCGCAGGCGAACGAGCCGCCCTTCAGCACCTTGCGGGGGATCGCCGCCGGGTCGTCCGGGTCGATGCTGGCGGCGCGGCGCGCCTCGGCCGAGCCGCAGCAGTCGGCGGCCTCGTGCCGAGACGTGTACCAGTCGGTCGTCCACTCCCAGACGTTGCCGATCATGTCGTGCAGGCCGTAGCCGTTGGGCGGGAAGCTGCCGACCGGGGCGGTCCGCTCCCAGCCGTCGAGCTTCAGGTTCTGCCACGGGAACTGCCCCTGCCAGTAGTTGGCGAGCATCCTCCCCTTCGGCGCGAGCTCGGTCCCCCACGCGTAGGGGAGCCCCTCGACCCCGCCGCGGCAGGCCCGCTCCCACTCCGCCTCGGTCGGGATCGCCTTGCCGGCCCACGCCGCGTAGGCCTCGACGTCCTCGAACGCGACGTGCACCACCGGGTGCTTGTCGCGGCCGCGCAGGTCGCTGCCGGGGCCGTCCGGGGCGCGCCACGACGCGCCCGGGGTCCACGCCCACCAGCGGTAGTGGTCGTCGTGCGGCACCGGCCCCGGCGGCGGCGCGAAGACGACCGAACCGGCGACGAGCAGCTCGGGGATCGCGCCGGGGTAGTCCTCCGCCCGCGGCACCCGCTCGGCGACGGTGACGTAGCCGGTCTCCTTGACGAAGCGGCGGAACTGGATGTTGGTGACTTGGTAGCGGTCGATCCAGAAGCCGGCGACCGTCTCCTCGTGGACGGGGCCCTCCTCCGGGTAGTGGTCGTTCGAGCCCATCAGGTAGGTGCCGCCCGGGACCCAGACCATCTCCTTGGCCGGCGGCGGCCCGGGGGGGCGCTCGGCGGGGCGCTCGGCGGGGCTGGCGGGGCGGTCGGTGGTGGTCATCGCGTGCTCTCCTTCGCGGCGCGCCGGGCGCGTGCCGCAGCGCTCCGCAGATGATGCCGCAGCCGCCCGCCCCTCGCCATCCGCCGCCCCGGGGGAGGTTCGGGTGATGCCGCGGACACCTTCGCCCGAGGCCGCCTTCGTGCCGCCGAGGTCGGGCACCGGGGCGCGCCGGCCTGCCCGGTTGGCCCCTCGCCAGCTGGCCGTCGGGGTCGCGACGAGGGGTCGACCGGGAGTCGCCATCCCGGCCGTGAATCCTGAGGACATCGGTCGGGATTGCGACGATCCTGCGGCACTCAAATCCGACTCGCTTCATCAGAATTATGCTCCTGGTTGCTAATGCCTCACGAATCGTGTATGTTGCTCTCGAGCGCGACGGCTTCGTCGGACGACGGAGGAAGGAGACACCGGTCATGATCGAAGTCAGCGACGGGCAGTGCGGCCTCTGCGCCCACTACGGCGAGAACGACCCGAACCAAGTCAAGCTGATCCAGATCCGCCTCAAGCACGAGGCCCCAGAGACGCTGGTCGAGCCGTGCGGCCACCCGCAACTGGCCGTCCTCAACCTCCGGGTCACCCCGGTCAGCGGCTGCGCCGGGTTCCAGCCGGTCGCCGCCAGCGGCGACTAGCCCGCGCCCTGCCAGCGACGATGACGAGGGGGCCGGCGTGCCGGCCCCCTCGTCGTGCGCCCGG
>JBDHWC010000194.1:0-4918 GCA_039809985.1 Thermomicrobiales bacterium
GGCGGCCAGCCAAGCGCGGACGGCAGTCCGCTTGCCGGAGCCGGGGCAGGCCACGAGCAGGGTCGCGGGCCGGTCCTCGTCGAGCAAGGCGTCGAGGCGCGGCCGCTCGAGGACGGCAACGGGCGGGGCCGGCGCGGGCGACGGCAGACGCGCGATGGCACCGACGTTCCGCATCTCCCCCCCGTCCGGGCGCGGACCCGCGCCCGTCGTGCGACAGGCGGGCCGCCACGTGCGTGTCGCGACCCATCGTACCAAACCGGACCGCCGAGACTCCCCCTTAACCCCCCGAAACCCCCCCGAATCGGGGGTGCAGTTCAAAACAGCGAGGTGATGAGATACTGTTGTGGAGTGTTGGGCTGTCCGGCGACGGGGGCCGGGGGACAGTTGGCTGGCTGCGGTCGGCCGCTCCCGGCGGTGGCGCGGTCAGGGAACCGAAGGAGTGGGCATGGACGCGGGGCGGATTTCCGAACTGAGCCGGCGGGTGGCGTCGGCGGCGAGCCGGCGGCAGGCGCTGGCGGTGATGGCGGGGACGGCGGCGGCGGGCTTGCTCGGGCACGCCGCGCCGGGCGCGGCGGCGGAGGTCGACCCGGCCGGCGTGCCGATCGTCAACTGCAAGATGCCGGGCTTCAACTGTCGGCGGGACACCAACTGCTGCTCGCGCCAATGCAACAAGGGCGTCTGCAGTTGCAGCCGCAAGGGGCGGCCGTGCTGGCAGCCGCTGGAGGGTGCGCTCTGCTGCAGCGGTCGCTGCAGGAACGGTCGCTGCAAGTAGTCGTCGCACCCGGGCGGGACCGAGGGAGAGCGAGAGCATGAACAAGGCGAAGTTCGAGGGGTTGACACGGGCGGTCGGGGCCGCCGCGACGCGGCGGCAGGCGGCGGCCCGGCTGGGGCTCGGGCTGGCGGCTGGCGTCGCGCCGGTCTTGGTCAGCCGGTTCGGCACGTCGGCCGAGGAAATCGGCCCGGACGGGCAGATCATCCCCGGCTGCCGACTGGTCGGCCAGCGCTGCAACCAGCGCAAGGATTGCTGCACGAACCGCTGCGCCAAGAGCCAGAAGCAGTGCCAGTGCCTGGCGAAGGGGAAGAGCTGCCTGATGACGCTGAAGGGCGGCATCTCCTTCCCGGTGCACGCCAACTGCTGCACGAACCGGTGCGACAACAAGAACCGGTGCCGCTAGGGCCGGGGAGGGGGCGGTGATGGACGAGACGCGATTCGACCAAGCAACGCGGTCGCTGGCAACCGGGCGGCGGCGAGCCCTGCTCGGGCTGCTGGGGCTGGGGGTCGGCACTGGGCTGGCCGTCGCCGGCAAAGGCTCGGCCGGGGCCGAGAGTGTTGAGCCGGAGCGGATCTGCCGGATGCCGACCATGGCGTGCGGCCGCGACCGGCAGTGCTGCTCGCGCAAGTGCAAGGAAGGGGCTTGCACCTGCATCGGTCGGGGCGGCAACTGCTGGCAGATCGGCCTCGCCTGCTGCTCCGGCCGCTGCCGCCGCGGCAAGTGCCGGTAGCGCGCCGGGGCCGAACGGGCCACGAGCGAAGGGGGAGGGCGATGCCCTCCCCCTTCGCGTTCCGCCAAGGAAGCGGGGTCCGCTGAGCCGTGGCCGTGGAGCGGCCAACCGCGGAGGGCTCGGCCTGCCTCCAAGCCAGTTCGGCCCCGCAGTCTGACAAGAGGGGTCGCCCTGAGGCGATCGGGCAACGACGACTGGGAGCCCGGTAGGGGCTTGGCCCTTCTCGTTGCCGCGTGCTCCTCCCGCTCGCCGTCGGGCAGCTGACAAGGGTCGGTATCCGAATTGATAGCGGTGTTCGCACTTCGTGGCCGGGCCCGCCGGGACCGCCCTCGCCCCCCAAGCCCCCTCTCCCGCGGCGGCGGGAGAGGGGGAGAAGACGAATCAGGGGAGGGCCAAGCCCTCCCCCGATTCAGTGCTTCCCCTCTCCGACCGCGCGGGCCGGGGGCCGCGGGAGATCGAGCTTGGGGGGCGCGGGCGGGCGCGCCGGGTCTGCCCGCGAGGGGCGGCTGCCGTTCTCGCCCAAGCACTGCCACGTGTCAGTCCTCGCGTTGGGATCGCCCCCCCCGAAACCCTCCCGACCCGGCAGGCGAAGCGGCGCGCGCGAACTGCTGAACTGGCTGGCGGTGGCGGTCGGCACTCGCCGACGCCGGGCTCGTCATGGGAGGCACGCACGATGTCGGAGGAGCACTCGACCCGCGGGCACCTGACCCGACGCACGGTCCTCGGTGGCGGAGCCGCCGCCGCCGCCCTCGCCGGGCTGGGCCTCCGCCCGGCGCGCGCCCAGGACGCCACCCCGGCCGCCGGCGGGGGAGCGGCCTGGGAGCCGCCGCTGCAGACCGAGCAGGTGGTGCTGCCGCAGCCCGACTACCGGTACCCCGGCAACGAGGGGATCACGGTCGCCGACTCCGACCCGCCGCAGTTCCCGCAGCCGGTGAAGCCGCCGGCGGGCGCGCCGAACGTGCTGCTGGTCCTCGTCGACGACGCCGGCTTCGGCCAGTTCGGGGCGTTCGGCGGCCCGGTGCCGACCCCCGTCGCCGAGCGACTGCGGGACGAGGGCCTCAGCTTCAACCGGTTTCACACCACGGCCCTCTGCTCGCCGACGCGGGCGGCGCTGATCACCGGCCGCAATCACCACTCGGTCGCCTTCGGCAACATCGGCGAGGTCGCCTCCGGCTACGACGGCTACACCAGCATCATCCCGAAGAGCGCGGCCACCGTCGCCGAGACGCTGAACCTGAACGGCTACAGCACCGCCTGGTTCGGCAAGAACCACAACGTGCCGACGTGGGAACAGTCGCCGGCCGGGCCGTTCGACCACTGGCCGACGGGGATGGGCTTCGACTACTTCTACGGCTTCGTCGGCGGCGAGATGGACCAGTGGCACCCGATGCTCTGGCAGCAGACGGTGCCCGTGACACCGTACCTGGACAACCCCGACTACAACCTGAACGTCGACCTCGCCGACAAGGCGATCGCCTGGATCCGGGACGTGACCACCGTCGCCCCGGACAAGCCGTACTTCGCCTACTACTGCCCCGGCGCGACCCACGCGCCGCACCAAGTGCCGGCGGAGTGGATCGACCGCTTCAAGGGCCAGTTCGACCAAGGCTGGGACCAGCTGCGCGAGGAGACCTTCGCCCGCCAGAAGGCGCTCGGCGTGATCCCCGCCGACGCCGACCTGACGCCCCGCCCGGCCGAGATCCCGGCGTGGGACTCGTATTCCGACGAGCAGCGGCGGATCATGTCGCGGCAGGCGGAGGTCTTCGCCGCCTACACCGCCCAGACCGACCACGAGATCGGCCGGGTGATCGACTACGCGCGGTCGCTGCCGAACGGCGAGAACACGCTGATCTTCTACATCCTCGGCGACAACGGGGCGAGCGCCGAGGGCGGCCTCACCGGCACCATCGACGAGATGACCTTCTTCAACGCCGTCCCGGCCGACGAGGCGTACGAGGCGCAGCACCTCGACGAGTGGGGCTCGGCATCCACCTACCCCCATCAGGCGGTCGGCTGGGCGTGGGCGATGTGCACCCCGTTCCAGTGGACCAAGCAGGTCGCCTCCCACTTCGGCGGCACCCGCAACCCGATGATCGTCTCCTGGCCGGCCCGGATCGCCCAGACCGGCGGCCTGCGCTCGCAGTTCCACCACGTCATCGACATCGCGCCGACGATCCTCGAGGCCGCCGGCCTGCCGCAGCCGACCATCGTCAACGGCATCGCCCAGACGCCGATGGCGGGAGTCAGCATGGCCTACACCTTCGACGACGCGGCCGCGCCGGACCGGCGGACCCGGCAGTACTTCGAGATCATGGGCAACCGCGGCCTCTACGACCGGGGCTGGACGGCGGTCTCCAAGGCGATCCTGCCGTGGCAGGTGACCAACGCGGCGATCACCAGCGCCTTCAACCTCTACACCGCGAAGTGGGAGCTCTACGACATCGACAAGGACTTCTCGCAGGCGCACGACCTCGCGGCGCAGGAGCCGGAGAAGCTGGCCCAGCTGCAGGACCTGCTCTACGCCGAGTTCGCCAAGTACAACGTCTTCCCGGAGAGCTGGGACGCCGGGCCGCTGCTGCTCGGGGTCGGCGAGTGGGCGCGACCGAGCAACTGGTCCGAGGGGCAGAAGTCGTTCGTCTTCTACCCCGGCATGACCCGCATGCAGTACAACGTCGTGCCGCCGCTCTACAACCGCTCGTTCCGGGTGACGGCCGAGGCCGAGATCCCGGCCGCCGGGGCCGAGGGCGCGCTGGTCGCGCTCGGCGGCGTCGAGGGCGGCTGGTCGCTGACGATCCAGGACGGCAAGCTCGTCTTCCACTACAACTACATGCTGTCCCAGCAGACGGCGATCGCCTCCGACACCCCGGTCCCGACCGGCAAGGTCACGCTCGCCGCCGACCTCGCCTACGACGGCGGCGGCTTCGGCAAGGGAGCCACCGTCACCCTCTTCGCCAACGGCCAGCAGATCGGCCAAGGCCGGCTCGACCGCACCACGCCGCAGCTGTACGGCACGGACGGGTTCGACATCGGGGCGGACCTCGGCTCGGCGGTCAGCTTCTCCTACAAGGAGCCCTTCCCCTTCACCGGCACGCTGGGGACCGTCACGCTCGAGCTGACCTGACATCGCGCGGCGGCGCGGCCCGGTCGGGCCGCGCCGCCCGCGCGCCTCTCCCGAAACCCTCCCGAACCGGGGGTGAACGCCCGGCCCCCCGGCGTGGTGCACTTCCCGTGGCGACGCCTGCCCGCACGGGGCCCGCCGCCGCCCGGCACGTCGCGGGAGCCGCGGCCGTGCCGACCGCCGTCAGCGGAGGAGGCCCGAACGATGGCCCGAGAAACGCGAATCCCCCGACTCACCCGACGCACGATCCTCGGCACCGGGGCGGCGGCCGCCGGCCTCGCCCTCGCCGGGCCGGCC
>JBDHWC010000195.1:0-4913 GCA_039809985.1 Thermomicrobiales bacterium
CGGGGCGGGCGGGGTGCGCGCCCCTGCGTCGGCCCGCCGCCGGCGCAGCCGCTCCTGCCCGCCCCGGACCAGGTTGGGGACCAGCACGGAGAGGATCAGCAGGAGGCCGATGATGCCGGTCTGGGTGTTGCCGGTGACGCCGGCGATGACCAGGCCGTTGCGCAGGTTCAGCACGAGGTAGGTCGCCAGCAGCACGCCGAGCATGCTGCCGACGCCGCCGAAGATGCTGACCCCGCCGAGCAGGACGACGGTGATGATGTCGAGCTCGAACCCCTCGGCGGTGCTGGCCCGCACCGCCCCCAGCCGGGCCGCCATCAGCACCCCGGCGAGGGCGGCGACGAAGCCGCTGACCGCGAAGATGACCAGCTTCGTCTGCGCCACCGGCACCCCGGAGTAGCGGGCCACCGGCGCGCTGCTGCCGACGACGAACGTTCGGCGGCCGAACCCGGTGCGGTGCAGGACGACGGCGGCGACCAGCGCCATGACGGCGTAGAGGAGGATCGAGAAGGTGACCGGCCCGAGCAGCCCCTGCTGGCCGAGGTCGGTGAACCACGCCGGGAAGCCGCCGACCGAGCGGTCCTGGACCAGCAGCCGGGCGAGGCCGCGGAAGCCGACGTAGCCGGCCAGGGTCACCGCCAGCGAGCTGAGGCCGACCTTGGCGACGAAGAAGCCGTTCATCAGGCCGAAGCCGGCCCCCACCCCGAGGGCGACGAGGATCGCCAGCGGGAAGGGGAAGCCGCGCTCGTGCAGGGCGGCGACGGTCGCCGCCGCGAGCCCCATCATCGAGGCGACCGAGAGGTCGATCTCGCCGTTGACGATGACGAACGCCATCGCGAGGACGACGATCGCCTTCTCGATCCCGAGCTGGAAGAGGTTGACCTGGTTGCCGACCGTCAGGAAGTTCGGCACCCGGGTGATGTTGTAGGCGAGCACGACCAGCAGGAGGGCGACCAGCAGCCCTTCCCAGCTCCGCAGCCGCCGCCACCACTCAGCCATGCGCCGCCCCCGTCCGCGAGCCGCCCGGGCTGGGCCCGGCCCCGGTCCCGGCCGCCTGCTGGGCTCGCTCCTGGTCGCGGCGGCGGACCCGGACCCACGCCTCCCGCAGCCGGCCGAGGATCACCGCGTCGGCGGTGACCGCGACGAGGATCAGGAGGCCGAGGATGGCGTCCTTGACGAACTCGCTGACCCCCGCCCAGCGCAGCAGGCTGGTCTGCAGGATCTCGATCAGCAGCACGCCCATCAGCGCCCCGACCATCGAGCCGGAGCCGCCGAAGATGTTCACCCCGCCGACGACGACGGCGGCGATCACCTGCAGCTCCAGCCCCTGGGCGGCGGTGACGGTGATGTTGCCGAAGCGGACGAGGAAGAGGAACCCGGCCAGCCCGGAGAGCGCGCCGCAGACGGCGAAGGCGGTGAAGACGTCGCGCCGGGCCGGCAGGCCGGCCGTCCGCGCCGCGTCCGGGTTGCTGCCGATCGCGTAGAGGCGGCGGCCGAAGGGCAGGTAGCGCAGCGTCAGCTGGCCGAGGACGACGACGACGAGGGCGACGGCGACCATCAGCCGCAGCTGGTAGCCGCCGAGCTGGCCGACCGCCATCGCCGGCACGTCGTTCAGCCAGTCGGGCAGGTCGGCGGTGGTGACCGTCCGCGCCCCGGAGAACTCGACCAGCACCACCCGGTAGAGGGCCAGCGTGCCGAGCGTGGCGATCACCGCCGGCACCCCGCCGTAGGCGACGATCAGGCCGTTGACCATGCCGAGGACGAGGCCGATGAGGACCGCCAGCAGCACCGCGGCGAGCGGGTGCAGTTCGTTGTTGCGGGTCAGCAGGGTGCCGACGACGTAGGCGGCGAGGCCGACGATCGAGGAGACCGAGAGGTCGATGTTGCGGGTGAGGACGACGAGCACCTGGCCGACGGCGACGACCGCCGGAATGGCGATCCCCATCGAGAGCCGGTTGACGCTGCGCGGGTTGAAGTAGTCGGGAATCTGGGTCGCGAAGAAGACGACCAGCCCCAGCGTGACGAGGGCGAGGATGATCTCGCGGAACTGCTCGGGCCGGACCCGGCGGAGGAGGGCGTCGCTCACGGCCCCGCCTCCCCGGCCGCGGCCGGGCCGAGGGCGGCGGCGGGCTGGCCCATCGCCGCGGCGAGGACCCGTTCCTGGGTCGCCTCCCCGCGCTCGAGGACGGCCGCCTGCCGCCCCTCGCGCATGACGAGGACGCGATCGCTCATCGACAGCACCTCCGGCAGGTCGGAGCTGATGAGGATGATCGCCATCCCCTGCGCGGCCAGCTCGTCGACGAGCTGGTGGACCTCGACCTTGGCCCCGACGTCGATGCCGCGGGTCGGCTCGTCGAGGATCAGGACCCGCGGCGCGGTCTCCAGCCACTTGCTGATGACCACCTTCTGCTGGTTGCCGCCGGAGAGGGCGGCGGCCGGGGTCTCGACCGAGGGGGTGCGGATCCGCAGCCGCTGCCGGTACCCCTCCGCCGTGGCCCGCTCCTGCTCCCGCCGCAGCAGGCCGAGCGGGCCGAGGAAGCGGGGCAGCGACGGCAGCGAGATGTTGGCGGCGACCGAGAGGGGGAGGACCAGCCCGAGCTGGCGGCGGTCCTCCGTGCTGTAGGCGATGCCGCGGGCCAGCGCCTCGCGCGGGCTGCCGATCCGGACCGGCTCGCCGTCGAGCACGATCTCGCCGCCGTCGGCCGGGGCGATGCCGAAGAGGGCGAGGCCGACGTCGGTCCGCCGCGCCCCGACGAGGCCGGCGAAGCCGAGCACCTCCCCGGCCCGGAGGTCGAAGTCGATGCCGTGGAAGACCCCCTCCCGCCGCAGGCCGCGGACCGAGAGGCGGACCGGCCCCGGCTGCCGCCGCTCGCGGTGGAACAGCTCGACCACCTCCCGCCCGACCATGCCGGCGATGGCGGCGGCGGGGGTCAGCTCGTCGCGCGGGGTGGTCGAGACCCAGCGGCCGTCGCGCAGGATGGTGACCCGGTCGGCGATCTCGAACACCTCCTCCATCCGGTGGGAGATGAAGAGGACGGCGACCCCCTGCTGCCGCAGCGTCTCGACGATCCGGAAGAGCTGGCCGACCTCGTGCGCCGAGAGCGAGGCGGTCGGCTCGTCCATGATCAGGACGCGGACGTCGAGCGAGATGGCCTTGGCGATCTCGACCGTCTGCTGCTGGGCGAGGGTCAGGCCGCGGGCCGGCTCCCCGACGTCGAGGCGGACGCCGAGCCGGGCGAGGACCGCCGCCGCCTCCCGCTCGGTCCGCCGGTGGTCGACGACGCGGCCGCGGTCGCGGTGGCCGATGAAGATGTTCTCGGCGACCGAGAGGTCGGGGAAGATCATCGGCTCCTGGTAGATGGCGGCGACGCCGAGGCGCTGGGCGTCCTGCGAGGAGCCGACGCGCACCGGCTGGCCGTCGATCCGCAGCTCGCCGCTGTCGGGCTGCTGGACGCCGGTCATGATCTTGATCAGGGTGCTCTTGCCGGCCCCGTTCTCGCCGAGCAGGGCGTGGATCTCGCCGGGGCGCAGGTCGAGCGAGACGTCGGCGAGGGCCTGCGTCGCGCCGAACGCCTTGGAGATGCCGACCATCTCCAGCACGGGGCGAACAGCCCCGTCCGATCCGCTCGGCGTGGTCGGCGGCCGCTCCGGCGCGGTCCCGGTTCCGGTCATGGTCGCCCTGCCCGCCGCCGGGTCGCGCCGCCCGGCCGGAACGACGTCGTCCCGCTCGCCTTGCTCGTGTCGGTCCCCGACCCCGGAGAGGCCGGTTTGTAGCACAGACCCCACGGGGGCGCAACGGGGCCGGCACGCATGCCGGAGCGCGTTGCGCGACGGGACCGGGCCCGGGCGTAGGATGCGGGGCATGGACGACCAGCCCGCCCCAGTCACCGCCCCTCCCTCCGAACCCGGCCCCGGCCCGCGCCCTTCCCCTTGCCGGGGGAGGGGTCTGGTCGGAGGACGGGGCGGCCGCTCGTCCCGGCCGGAGCCGCCGGGGGCTCCCTCGCCCCCGAGTCCCCCCTCCCACGGCGACCTGACAGGGGGAGGTGTCGGATCGATGGTGGTTCTCGCGCCTCACGGCCGGGTCCGCCGGGAGCGCCCTCGCCCCCCAGCCCCGTCCCCCGCGGCGGCGGCTGACAAGGGGAAGTCTCTGATCGATGACGGCAGTCGCGCCTCGCGGCCGGGTCCGCCGGGACCGCCCTCACCCCCCAGCCCCCTCTCCCATTGCGATGGGAGAGGGGGAGTCATTGATCCGGGGGAGGGCCAAGCCCTCCCCCGACCCCCCCAATTGCCGCGGCGCGGCCGCTTCCCGACGGAGACCTCCCCCGGTCAGGCGGCGGCGGGAGAGGGGGAGAACCAGGCTCAGGGGAGGGCCAAGCTCTCCTCCGGACCCACCAATTGCCGCGGCACGGCCGCTTCCCGCCGGACACCTCCCCCAGTCGGCCGCGGCGGCGGAGGAGGGGGAGACGCTTGCTCAGGGGAGGGACAAGCCTTCCTCCGGACGTCCGGATTGCCGGTGCGCGGCCACTTCCCGACGGAGACCTCCCCCGGTCAGGCGGCGGGAGAGGGGGAGAACCAGGCTCAGGGGAGGGCCAAGCTCTCCTCCGAGTCCTCGGCTTGCCTCGACACGGCCGCTTCAGGGCGAATGCCTCCCCCTGTCACCCATGGCGATGGGAGCGGGGGGGGCGGTTGTGCGGGGGGAGCCAAGTTCCCTCGGCGAGGCCCGGAACGCCGCGGCGCGGCCGCTTCCCGATGGATGCCCCGCCTTCTCAACGGAGGGTGGGCGCGAGGGAGTGACCGGCTCGGGGAAGGGGCCGGCCCGCCCCTGCGCCCGCCGGGTGCCGCGGCGCGGCCGCTTCCCGCTGGGCACCTCGCCTTGCCAGCCGCGCCGGGAGGGCGGGCCGCGGCCCGCCGCTGGA